>JBFRWG010000206.1:0-33946 GCA_051439445.1 Crocosphaera sp. | reverse complement strand
GTATCTTTCCTAGCTTGGTTTTCGCTCTTTTAATGGAAGATGGAGCTTCAATGGTGTTTCCGTCACTAATAGTTGCAAAAGTTTTTATTCCTAAGTCAATTCCTACTTTTTGATGGCTGTGTTTCATTTCAGGTATATAAGATGCTGAAACGGCAAAACTTACATACCATTTTTCGGCTTCTCTTGAGATAGTAAAGGTTTGAGAAACACAGTTATAAGGAATAGCTTCTTTTAATCTGAAAGTTCCCAAAGTAGGAATTTTTATCTTTTTTCCCTCCGTAACTAATACCTTGCCATGAGAACTATCTACTGTAAAACTACAGTTATGTTTCTTCTTTTTGAAAAGAGGTAAATCTGCTTTTATTTTAGGCTCTCTCCACCGAGAAAATGCTTTTTTCAATTCCCTAAAGGCATTCTGATAAATGCGAGATGAATATTTATTTGTCCACAAATATTCTGTCTGCTTTTTAGTAATGTTTGTAAAGACTTTCTTGATAGCATCTAACCGTTTTGAGTCACTGCCAGAAATTTCGGGAATATCCCAGGTGGCTTTGAGGAGAGATAATCCATGATTGTACACAAAGCGAGAAAAGCCAGCACAGCCTGCAAAAAAGCTTTTTTGCTGGTTATTCAGCTTTAATTCTCTGGAGATTGCGTACATAGTTAGAATTTAATCTCAATCATGATATAAGAGCGGTTTTTCTTGGTTTTTGTAAAGGTTCAAAGGGAGTGCCAATTCCCCTAATCTGTAGTGCATCCTAGACATTATGTACAGGTTTGTCTAGTATTTTACAGGTTTTTGTCTTCTAGAAGAAGCTCCTTCCACTCTCTCTTCAGCTAAAAGTTGGCGCAGCCGTTGGGGACATATTTTTAGAAGAAAAGCAGCTTGGACTGTTCCCACATATTCCATTTCATTCATTACTCTAGCACTAGGGTTTTTAAAAATTTTAACAGAAAACTGTCTTGTTGTAGCGATCGCTCAGTTACAGAAGTTTTCTGTTGGCTGTCTTAAGATTCGGTTAAGGGATTTGCCAAATACGTTGATGATAATCTTCAACCCGAGCATAGGGGTCAGACGTTTGATGATGATGATGGTGAGAATGATGATCATGTGTGTGGTCATCTTTTGTCGCTAAACGAAATTTGCACATTTCACAATTCATCTGTACTTGTCCTTGTTGTATTTCTAACTCTCGTTCCCTCACCACTTGCAGTAGTTGAGGATGAATACCCATCTCTGGTAAACAGGTCATCTCAATCTGAGGATAAAGACTTTTTTGTTCTTCTGTGATGCGAAAAATCTTTTTAACCAATGCTCCCGTAAACAAGAAATAGGGTAAAACAATAATCCGTTTCGGTTGATAAAAACTAGCTCGTTTAAACCCTTCTTCCAGACGAGGATGGGTAATCCCAATAAAACAGGTTTCCACTGTTTGATAACCACTCCCTTCCCACAAGAGTCGAGCGAACTTACATACATCTCCATTGGCATCTGGATCACTTGACCCCCTACCAACGAACAATAATACTGTCTCAGAGCGTTTAATTTGCTTGGGATTATTTTCAGGTCGATCTAATGTTTCTAGTCGTTCTTGCCAGAATTTTAATAGGTTTGGAGTGATGCCAAAATGTCGCCCATAATGGAACCTTAACTCAGGATAACGTTGTCGAGTGCGATCAAGTTCATTGGTGACATCAAATTTATTATGACGGGCGGCAAACAACAAAATAGGTAAAGCGGAAATATCGCTATAACCTTGAGACACACAATAGTCAACCCCTTGCTGGATGTAAGGTTCTGTCAGTTCCAAAAAACAGGGAATCACAGGACGAGAGGTATCTAAGGCTTGATAAGTGGCTACAAAATCGAGAAAAGTCTGTCTTCCGTCAGGATCTTTCGTTCCATGCCCAATCATGAGAAGGGGACGGGATAGAGGTAGGGGCTGGAAATGAAGTGAGTGTAGGAAGTCATACTTATCTAGATTGACGGTGGACATTAATCTTTTTCAACTCCTGTGGTGCTTAAGGAATGGGTACTGTTCCCAAATTCTCACTTAATCCTAGCTAATTTTTCTCAGATTAGTAGCTAAATTTAACCAGCAGATCAAAGTCCATAGTCATTGAAACGGAGAGGGAGGGATTCGAACCCTCGTTAGAGTTACCCCTAAACAGCATTTCCAGTGCTGCGCCTTCAACCACTCGGCCACCTCTCCTTTATGGGGTCACAATTAACCATTGTACACTATTAATCAACTTTTTTTACCTAATTTCAAAATTAAGACAATTTTAGCTATAGGGGTTCGGCTACTGCTTCCAAAAACTTAACTAAAGTTCACTAAACTTACTCATTTTATGAGCTATAGTCGTGAAATGAGTAATTTACTATCGATTTCTGAGGCCGCTAAACTCAAAGGAGTTAGCAAAAGTACATTGAGAAGATGGGAAGCTCAAGGCAAGCTGATTCCCCAAAGAACCGCCAATGGTCATCGGCGGTATGAATTATCACAGCTTCTTGGAATCAAGAAAGAACTTTCTTACACCATTGGTTACGCTCGAACCAGTTCCCATGACCAGAAAAAAGACCTAGAACGTCAAATTCAAGTATTAGAATTCTTCTGCGCTCAACAAGGGTGGCAGTATGAAATTATCAAAGACTTGGGAAGTGGCATGAATTACAACAAGCGTGGCTTACAAAGATTAATTCGTTTAATTGTCGATAACAAAGTAGAGCGATTAGTCTTAACGAACAAAGACCGTTTGTTAAGATTTGGCAGTGAATTAATTTTTAGTTTGTGTGAACATTTTGGCACAGAAGTCGTTATTATTAATAGAACAGAGGATACCAGTTATGAAGAGGATTTAGCGCAAGATGTTTTAGAAATTATTACGGTCTTTTCGGCTCGATTATATGGGTCAAGAAGCCACAAAAACAAGAAAATGGTTGAACAATTACGAGACATCGCTCAAGAGATCTAAGATTGAACCGTTATGACCTTAGCCACCTATTCAACTAAAGCGCCTGAAAAGATTGATAACTTCTTAACAGAGGTCAGTCAATTATTTAGTGGGATTGAGCGACAGTTATATCGGGATATTCAAAGGGAAAGACCTCTGAAACAACTGAAAAAAGATTATCAGATTCTTTATGGAATAAAGGCTCGTCAGTTCAACTCAATTAGAATCTTTCTCCAAGGGAAAATCAATTCAAGAAATGAGTGTTGTCAGTCTCAAATTAAAGACTTAGAAGAAAAAATAAAACCCCTAAAGAAAAGTATTAAAAAATTAACCAATCGAGTGAAGATAGAAAAGTTAAATGCTAAAAAAACGGCTTCTTTCAAACGAAAAGACTATCCTGCTTGCTCCTTAGACCCTAGAAAGAAAACTCCAAGGGGGCAAAGTTTAGCAAAATTACACTATAAAAAAAGAAAACTTCACCGACTTCAAGCTAAATTGAACTATCTCAAAAACCATCATCCTAAATTAATCTTTGGTTCTCGGAAACTCTGGCAAGCTCAGTTGAATCTAGAAGCCAATGGTTATGTTTCTCACGAACAATGGTTAAAAGATTGGCAAAATCGTCGTCATCATGAATTTAATTATGTAGGGAGTAAAGATGAAAAAGCAGGATGTCAAAACTGTCAGTTAACGGCAGATGGAACATTAGCGATTACGATTCCCCCTTGTTTAATTGATCAGTATCAACATCATCCCAACTATCAAATCATCAATCGAACTCCTAAAATAGTGATTGAAAATGTTTACTTTCCCTATGGACAAGAAACAATTAATTGGGCATTAGATAATCAACAGGCTTTAAGTTATCGCTTTGTACATAAAAAGGATAGATGGTATATTTTTGTGACAACTGAACAGATAGAAGTTCCTTACCAATCACATAGTCGAAATGGCGCAATTGGCATAGACTTTAATCCGAATTGTGTGGGATGGGCTTATATAGATTCTGAAGGAAATTTACGAGATAAAGGTCAGATTCGTTTTAATTTAGCTGACCGTTCCACTGAACAAACCACCGCTACATTAGGAGATGTCTGCAAAGTTTTAGGAGATTTAGCCATTAAATATCAATGTCCAATTGCCATCGAAAAACTAGACTTTCAAAAAAAGAAAAGAACTTTAGGCGAAACGAGTACAAAGTATGCTCGAATGTTATCTAATTTTGCCTATAGTAAATTTCATCAAGTCCTAGCCAGCCGTTGTGAAAGGATGGGCATTGAGTTAATTTCTCTCAATCCTGCCTATTCGAGTTTAATTGGCATGACTAAATTCATGTCTATGTATGGGCTTGATAGTTCAATGGCTTCTGGCTTAGTTTTAGCTCGTCGAGCTTTAAGATTATCAGAAAGATTACCTTCCTCAGCCAAGTCCGCCTTGCTAGAACCTGTGGAAGATAGCAAGCACGTTTGGAGTTTATGGCGAAAGTACCAGAAAAAGTGTGAAGGAAAATGCCGTCATCGCTTTTTCTCATCTAAGGACGCTAACAGCGTAGAAAAGGTCACGCTTTCATCGAAATCTGTTGGATTACAGGTGGGGGTGAGGAGCAAGCCAATTGGCACTTTTTCTTCGGAGTGAGATTCTCTGACCCTAGCAGACAAGGCTGTTCGGTCTGCGATTACTCAGATGAGTAAGTTTGAGTAAGTTTTTAGGAGCGGTAGAAAGATAAATAGGCTGATATATGGTTGATACCAGCCTACCTGATTGAAAATTCCCTGGTTTGAGAATTTCTGCTCTAGAATAGGAACTCAATTCAAAAGTTTAACTTTAATCCGACTAACGGGAATATTTTGATGGTGGTGATTGCCTAAATAAATACCGAGTGATCGGGCCGTCTTAACCATACAATCATATTTTTCCACAGGAGACGTACAGATTTTTTGCTCATGACGTTCCCTAATGATATCAATGACCTTAGACAAAGGTTCGCTGCTGACCTGGCCTTTTTGCCAAACCACCAAGTGGTCATAATTCTCTGCTTCTATGAGTTCAATGGCCTTGATCCCAAAAGCGGTAGCCAACAGGCGATCCCAAGCTACGGGAGGATGACTACGTTGCAGATGGCCTAAAACCGTTGTCCGCATATCCACATCTTTCAACAGACAAAAATCTTTATGTCTCTCATGACAGAGAATCTGACTATATTCTTGAATCTGTCTGAGAAGATAATCAGCAATATGAGGATCTTTTTCTTTGTTTTGGTTTTTGACCCCTTCTGCAATGACCAACAAACCAAAATGACGACCCGACTGTTGCAATTTTAAGAGTTGATGACAACAACCATCCAACACATCTAAACTAAGATAGGGGGTTAATTCAGGAATAAGAATAACATCAGCCCCTCCTGCAATCCCTCCTCGCAAGGCTAAATGGCCCGCATCTCGACCCATAACTTGCACGATCATAATGCGGTTATGACTGGCCGCCGTAAAAGTCAGATCATATAAGGCTTTAGTAACAATTTCCACAGCCGTTGAAAAACCCACAGAAAACTCGGTAAAAGGAACATCGTTATCGATGGTTTTGGGAATGGCAATAATTTTCCAACCACCTTCTTTGGCTAAATCATAGATGATCTCTAAGCTACCATCTCCCCCAATGGCAATTAAAGCGTCTAAATTGAGGATTTCGTAACCTTTGAGGATTGCTGCTTTGACCTCTGGATCTTCGGGATGTCCCTTACTAATGGACCCTAACACACTGCCACTAAAAAATTGTAAAACGTCTAACCCCCTGATTCTTCCTGGAAGTTGATAACATTTTCCGGTCAACAAGAGATCCTCTGGAGAATATTTGTCCTCTGCAATATCTCGAAACCCGTCTGTTCCGTAGGGAAGACCATAAACTACCCAGTTATTGAGTTCTGCTGCTTTAACTACCCCACGAATAATGGCATTTAATCCTGGACAGTCTCCTCCACTGGTAAGGATACCAATACGTTTGCTATTCATATGCTCTACCTCCTGGGTTAATTATTTGGGTTGAGGGTGGTGGTAGCAGGTTCTTGTAGCGATCGCCAGATGGGTGCGTAGGTTTGTAAGGCTTTCATGTACTGCGATCGCTCAAAGGCGGTGGGATCGGGACAATGAAGTTGGGAGAGACTTCCTTGCATTTGTTGGATGGACTCGTATTCGTTTTCTTCCATCCAGTTTCGCATTCCTTCTTCTAGGGTGGCTAAATAATGGATACCATGACGCAATAATGCACTGACCACTTGGGTGATTTTTGCCCCAGCCATAACCATTTTAATCGCATCGGAAGGATGATGAATGCCACTGGTGGCAGCGAGATCCGCTTCAATTTTTCCGTATAAAATAGCAATCCAACGCATGGGAAGACGCATGGCCTGAGGGGTACTTAAAAGAACGTTGGGATACACTTCTAAGTTTTTTAAGTCAATATCTGGCTGATAGAAACGGTTGAATAAAACTAAGCTATCTGCCCCGGCTTCTCCTAAGCGTTTGGCCATATTGGCCATGTTACTAAAGTAGGGACTTAATTTAATAGCCACAGGGATATTAACTTCTGATTTGACGGCTTTTAAAATATCTAAATAGTTCTGTTCAATTTCTCCCCCAGGAATCTCTACATCGGTGGGAACATAATAAATATTCAGTTCTAACCCATCTGCCCCGGCTTGTTCGATTTGTCGGGCATAATCTAACCATCCCCCTAAAGTTGAGCCGTTAATACTGGCAATAATCGGGATATCAACCATTTCTTTGCTGCTGCGAATATGGTCTAAATATTCTTGAGAACCAACATGAAAAATTTCGGGTTCAGGAAAATAGGTTAACGCTTCGGCAAAGCTTTCGGAACCGTAGGTTAAATGATGATGTAATTCCAGTTGTTCTTGTCGTAATTGTTCCTCAAAAAATGAGTGTAAAACAACAGCTGCGGCCCCCGTATCTTCCATGCGTTTAATGTTGTCTATTTCTTCTGTTAATGGGGCGCAAGAACCTACGACTAGGGGCGATTTTAATGTCATTCCCATATAGGTTGTGGTTAAGTCCATTACCTGACTCCTAGTTAATTATTTAACTTTAGTTTTATGTTGTTTTTTTGAACAGTATTTTACCACCTGTTCGGGTTGGTTTTAGCTCTTTATCTGTTGATTTTTCCCATCAACCTCACACTTTATATTGTATCAGCTTTGTTAGCCGAGATTAATTTGTTTATTCATTTGTAAAATTTAGTTACAAAAATTATTAATTTTTTCTCCATGAATCTTTACATTATTTCTTATGGAAAACAATGGTTTTTAGCTCTTCTTTTTCTTATCTAATTCTCCATTCTAATTTCCCAACAAACTGACCATTAAAGCCTTCTGAGCGTGCATTCTATTTTCAGCTTGCTGCCAAACTTTTGATTGTTTTCCCTCGATAACACTATCGGTTATTTCTTCTCCACGATGTGCCGGTAAACAGTGTAAAACGATGGCATTTTTATCAGCTTTAGTTAATAGTTCATCATTAATTTGATAAGATTGAAAAATCGGAATTCTTGATGAGGCTGATGCTTCTTGACCCATACTAGCCCAAACATCGGTATAAAGAACATTAGCATCCTTGACAGCAGCTAGAGGATCATTGGTTATCATCACCTCAAAACCGGGAACAGCTATTTGTTTAGCCTTTTCAATCATCATCGGCAAAGGTTGATAATCTTTGGGGGTTGCCACTCTAATTTTCATCCCCATTAAGGCCCCTCCTAAAATAAGGGAATGGGCGACATTATTACCATCTCCTAAATAAGTTACTGTACTGCCTTGAAGTTCCCCAAAACACTCTTTAATCGTCATAAAATCGGCTAGAATTTGACAGGGGTGTTCCAAATCGGTCAGAGCATTAATAATGGGAATTTTGGCATATTTGGCAAAGGTTTCTAACTTCGATTGTTCAAAGGTACGAATGGCTAAAATATCTAGATAGCGATCTAACACCCTTGCTGTATCTTTGGTGGGTTCTCCCCTGCCTACTTGAGTTACACTGGGATTGAGGTCGAGGACTTGCCCCCCAAGTTGGTAAATGGCCGCACTAAAAGAGACACGAGTACGGGTAGATGCTTTATCAAATAACAGTCCCAGGATTTTTTGACAACGGGGCGATCGCTGACCACTTTTTAACTGTACGGCCAAATCTAATACTTCTGTCATTTCCCCTGCACTAAGATCAGCAATCCCTAATATGTCTCTTCCTTGGAGTGTTGTCATTGTCCTAGTTCCCTCATCTATGCAGGACTCAATTGTACCCATCTTGTTTAGATTATTGAAAAATTATAATTGAGATTTTATAATTGCTTGTTGGATCACGCGGTAGCATTTAAAGGCGGGAATGTCAAAACCCTAGAAACGGTGTGAGTGAGACAAATTTGTTATGAAGCAATCTTGGCGTAAACATTTTAATATCTCTCGTATCGCCATTAAGTATAAGCGGATCACCCTTGTAGTAGCGATGGCCGTAGCTGTGGCGGGGATGTTAGCCTTTAGTTCCCTCAAATATGCTCTATTTCCTGAAATCCCCTTTCCTGTGGTGATTGTCCAGGGGGAGGCCCCCTTAGAAACTCCCTTAGAAACAGAGGAACAGTTAACGAACCCCATCGAAACGGCATTGCGATCGCTACCTAATGCAGAACTGTTTTCCTCCACCTATCCTGGCCAGGTAATGGTCAATGTGGCCTTTGCTGCGGGAATGAATTTGGATCAATCCACTGAAGCAGTGGAAAAGTCTCTCCAACAAGCCAAGTTACCCCCAGAAGCAACAGTCAAAGTTATCCCGTTTAACCTCAATGAATCGGTAGCTGTGACCTATGGTATTTCCAGTCAAACCCAATCCTTAGAGATTCTAGCCTCAATTACCCAAGAAACAATTATTCCCTCCTTAGAAGCTTTACCAGGGGTAAGACGGGTTGATTTACTAGGGAATGGTTCCCTGGAAAGTAATATTAATAATTTAGAAAGCCAACCCGCCACTTTAACTCGCTTAAATGGAGAGGATATTTTAGGGGTTCAAGTGGTAAAAACAGCAGATGGCAATACTTTAGATGTGGCCGCAGCCGTTGAGAGGGAAATGGCTAAATTGGGGGAAAGTTTACCCGATATTCAGTTAGTTATTGCTGAAACTCAGGCGTATTATATTAAAGAAGCCAGTCAAGCGACCTTAGAAGCTTTATTAGGGGCAATTTTTCTGGCTATTTTAGTTATTTTTCCTTTTTTACGTAACCTTCAAGCCACTTTAATTACAGCCTTAGCTATTCCCATGTCTTTATTAGGAACATTTATTGTTATGGCTATGGCAGGCTTTAATTTAGAAACGATTACCTTACTGGGATTAGCATTAGTTATTGGTATTATTGTTGATGATGCCATTGTCGATGTAGAGAATATTTCACGGCATATTGAGGAAGGAATGAGTCCCCGTGAAGCCGCCATTAAAGGAACAGATGAAATTGGTTTAACGGTAACAGCTTCCACCTTAACCCTAGCGGCTGTTTTTCTTCCCATTGCCTTTATTGGTGGTAACTTAGGGCAATTTTTCAAACCCTTTGGTATGACGGTAGCTGCTGCTGTTTTAATTTCTTTATTAGTGGCGAGAACTTTATCCCCTGTATTAGCAATTTATTGGATGAAACCGAGAACAAGAAAAGTAGAGCAGCAAAATAAACCCTTTTTTCTCAGCCCTATTTATCGTCGCCTTTTAAATTGGTCTTTGAGTCATCGAAAGATAGTGATTAGTCTTGCTTTAGTCAGTTTTATTGTGGGTTTAGGGTTAATTCCTTTTATCCCTCAAGGGTTTGTTCCTAACTTGGATCGGGGAGAATTTAATGTTATTTATACTTTGCCTACTCCCAAAATTCCTAACCGTTTAAGAGTCCCCCAAGACAACAATAATCAAGATAATAAACCTTCACTATTCTCTGATTTAGTCAAGTCTCCTGAAGGATTTTTGTTACGACGAAATTATCGAGTGGGTAGCCAATTAGAAAGCATAGTTTTAGAGAATCCTAATGTCGAATCAGCTTATTTACTAGCTGGTTATCAAGGGAATCCCCTCAAGGGTAAAATTTATGTTCAACTCAAGGATAAACGTAATTTAAGCACCAGTCAACTACAGGATCAAATCAGAGAAGCTTTGCCCAAATTAAAAGGGGGAAGCATCAGTGTGGAAGATATTCTCTTTATTGAAACTGGTGATGATAGTCCCTTAAAAATTGCTTTATTAAGTAACAATTTAGAAAGCTTAACAAAGACAGGGACTCAACTAAAAGAACGCTTGCAAAACATTAAAGGATTAGTGGATATTAAACTATCAGATAACACAATAAATCAATTGATTGAGCATTTTCAACAACAACGAGTTATCTACTTAACTGCTAATTTATCAGAAGGTATAGGATTAGGTGATGTCACCAAACAAGTCATAGAAATAATGGAAGAAATTTTACCGAATGATGTCACCTTTGATATTCAAGGGGCCTCGGCACAAGTTCGTATCATTTTTAGAGAGTTTGCCATTGCTTTATCCTTAGCCATTATTTGTATGATGGTTATTTTATATGTTACTTTTGGACGCTTTTTAGAATCTTTTGTTGTACTTTTGTCCCTTCCTTTATCCATTGTTGGAGCTATGTTTGCCCTCTTAATTACCCAAAGTGATTTTGGAATGATATCCTTAATTGGGTTAATATTTTTGTTAGGATTACTCGATAAAAATGCCATCCTTTTAATGGATTATACCAACCAACTAAGACAAGAAGGAATGAGTCGTCATGATGCTATTCTGACAACAGGAGAAGTGAGGTTACGCCCAATTATTATGACCACTGCATCAACTATTTTAGGAATGCTTCCCCTAGCCATTGGTGTAGGAGCCGGTGCCGAATTAAGACAACCGATGGCTGTGGCTATTATTGGCGGTTTAATCACCTCATCTGTATTAAGTTTAATTGTAGTTCCTGTTTTTTACACATTGTTAGAAGATGGTTGGCAAAAAGTCGGTTTTACTCAATTAAAACGGGTTGACAAATAGGGAATTTTTAGGTTGTTTTAAAAAAGTGGATTACAGTAGGGTGGGCTGGACAACTATAACATAGGAACAAGAAATAATCTGTCGTAACCCACCAAATATCTTTGGAAAATAGGGGAAGTTGCTCCTCAGTTTTTCTTCGTCAGAGTAAAGCTAGTTCTAGCAAGCTCTGACCAAGTTTTGAGCCTTAACGAATTGTCGGGGGAATCTCTACAACGGGACGGTTTAGAGCAATAGTCAATGCCTCATTATCACCCCTAGTTTGAGCATAGCGCGGGGATAAGCCATCTTGTAGGCCAACATGAACAACCGCCCCAACAATAACCGCAGCAATACCTAGTCCGCTTGCAACCAGCCCCCGCTTTTTGGAATCTTGACCATCAATTGCGTCAAAGACTCCTTGAGACAAAACTTCTGAGGAGACAGTGCTTTCTGGAATGGGGATGGTGGGAACTTCCCGTTGGACACGCAACAGTTGCTTATATAACTCATGGAACTCAGGATCACTATCCAGCCATTCCTGGACTTGTTTACGTTCTTGGGCTGTCACTTCCCCATCCATATAGGCACTTAACAACTCAAAACGCTCAAACTGATTATCCATATCACTTAAATCAATGGGCGAAAGCCCTTGGTTATGTTCAAAATCAGACATCATGATTAACCTCTCCTAGATCCTTAAAACCATGATCTTTGGCGGCGGAGACGGATGCTAACGATAGCACAGTCATGACACCCCTCACGGACGATGACTTAGGATGACAATGATCCTAACTAATCGATATATTTCTGTAAAACAGTTTGCAATTTCGCTCTAGCCCTGGCAATGCGAGATTTAACCGTACCCAGAGAAACCCCAGTCATTTCTGCGATTTCTTCGTAGGCTAACCCTTCAATTTCTCGTAAAACGATTGTGGTACGAAAAGCTTCAGGTAAATCAGCGATCGCCACTTTTAGACGATCATAGAACTCACGAGTGGCCAGATTATCGTCAGGACTCGGATAGTCTGAGACAATATCCCATTCAATTTCTCCATCATCGACGCGACGAGGGGCATCTAAAGAGATGGGATGACTCACGCGCTTACGTTTACGCAGTTCATCATAGAACAAGTTTGTGGCAATACGGCTCAACCAACCACGAAACTTTACAGGTTCGTTAAGACGCTTAATATTTCGGTAAACACGAATCCATACCTCTTGTGCGAGATCAGCACGATCTTGCCAGTCAGGCGCTAAATGATAGAGGATTCTATCCACATGGGACTGATAACGATTTAACAGTTCCGCAAAAGCGATGCGATCTGGCTGAGATCCTTCCTGACATCGTACAATCAAATCGTAATTTGAGAGTTTTTCTGGGGACACCTTTGCGGTGTCTTTCCATGGACTAACTATTCTAGTTACTGCAATTGATTGACTCATAAATTTACCTAACGTATAATTCTCCTCACGTTAGCACCCCTAGACGTGGGAATTTAGATCAGAGTTCCCCTTCTTTTGACTTTTTTATTGGCCTTATGCTCAAAGCTAGAGTCTGTCTGCAAACTATTAGAATATTAAACAATAAGCTAATTTCCCCCTGGAGCTTCCTGGAGCCTCCCCTGCTCCCCTCAACTAAGATTTTTGTAACGAAAGCAGACAGGTCCTAGAGGGACGGAGGTTATAATGTAGCACGGCCAACTGAATTCGATTTTACCGATAGGTCTAGCCATCTAGTAACAAAAATTGGTAGTATTTAGCCATTAAAAGCCATAAAATGATATGATTAATCAGACATTTGAGTTAAGTACAAACGAAAAAGAAAGTCTCCTCACAGAGTTCTACGAGATTGCTGATCAACTTAGTCCATCTTCTGGCTTATTTTCTAGTTTAAAATACGTTTTCAGAACTTGGATGTGTTTGAATCTCAGTATTTTTGTTCAATCCACTGGGTATAATAAACGTAAAATTGAGCAATGGAAAACTCAACATAATAAGATTATTATTAACCTAGGGAGTTTAGGTGCGTTTGGAGACTCTGAGTATCTAAGTGCCGATTTATTACTTGGTATTAGGGATCTACCCAAAGTTTTTCTAAATCAATTAGGTTATGAGCTTGTTCTCAACATAACATCCTGTGATCAACATATCATTAATACAGTTGATGGCATTTTTCTTAGTCATGTTTTAGAGCATATTCCTCCTAACCTTGCCCTAGAGGCCCTCAAAAATTGTTTTGCCTATCTTAAGGAGGGTGGTTGTCTGAGAATTGTGGTTCCAGACTTAGCCAAAATGAAATTAGAACCGACTAATAAACCAGATGTTAACATCAGAAATACCATGAATCTTAATAGGGGTTTTTATGATTGGGGCCATAAGTTTATGTATAACTCAGACTTGCTCATTTTTTTATTAGAACAAGCAGGGTTTTCTGATATCCAACAAGTTGATTTCCAACAGGGATTATTGGGAACAACAGACTTAGCTAAATATAAGGAAGAATCCATTTATGTCACAGCAATTAAACATACTTAACTCATTCTTTCATCGAGAAAGTTAATCAACTAGGGCGAGGCTAATAAATTATCCAGAATCTGGGTTTAAAGCCTCGCTCTTTTTTAAAGATTTTATCAAGTTAATTGGCTCTTTTATAAAGATTTAGTAAAGTTCCATTTCGTCAAAAAAGATTAGACAACTCAGTAGATTGTGCGTATAATCAAGGAGAATATAAAATAAAATAGGTATGTCATCCGTATTATTATCGATCCTCTTGATAATCTGAGACTTATCACTAAGTTCCTCTTGGTTTTGACTCAAGATTTTCATCAAAGGATTAGTATTTTTTTGTTACTTTATAGTCTGAGGATTACATAATGAATTATTGCTTAAAAGATCAGGCAAAAACCTATATCAATGTTATGGAAAGTTTGGTAGATATAGAAGTAGAAAAACAACTACAATGTTATCCAAAAAATCTCACCAACTATATCAACAAAATTGAAGTTGCCACCTATGCACTCAATCGTTTACCTGGTTTATATGCTTCGAGTATCTTAGGAAAAGAACAGCAAAAACGCATCGCACAAAAAAAATATCAATATCAAATAGAGTTAGCGGTACGTCAGGCGATCGCCGCCATTCAAAGAGATCCTTTGAGAAAATCAACCCCTATTTTATGCGATAGAATTGCTCAAACCGAAAAAGCAAAGATGACGTTGAAAAAATCAGAAAGGATTCTCAAAAAATCAGGTATAATTAGCCCTTATCAAACCCTTTCTTGGGAGAATTTATCCCGTGTCATTCAGGGGATGATTGCTAAAATCAAATATCAGACTCATGAAGCAAAGAAATTAGAAAATCAAGAGAGTTTTTAGAGTTTTTGTCCTGTTGACATAGATTGATTTAAACCCCGCCATTAACGGCGGGGTATTTAAAGATTTTCTTAATTGAAAGGAAGAAGAATAAATGTTAGGGTCAAAAGGATAGGGAGCAAGGAAATAGGAGCTTAAGTGTTATTACTTATTTTGTCATTAATAGAAATAATCAAACCTCTACTGATTCCTTTATGTTTTATAACGGCTTGGGTGTTTATATTATCATTAGTTGTCAGTTTAGGGACGATGATTTTTGATGTAATAAATCGGTCAAAAATGATGCACGAAATACCTTGTAGTAACTGTCAATATTTCACCAATGATTATCGGTTAAAATGTTCTGTTAATCCTTTTCAAGCTAACACAGAAGCAGCCATTAATTGTAAAGATTATCGGGGAAGAGAAAGTTATTCATGAAAATTGGCATCATTGGTTTAGGATTGATTGGAGGTTCTCTAGGATTTGATTTACGACATCGTGGACATAGGGTTTATGGTGTTTCTAGAACAGAAAGCACCTGTGAAAGAGCAATAGAAAGGGGACTTGTGGATGAGGCAAATATTAGTTTAAAATCTTTAAATACTGTTGATATTATCTTTGTTTGTACCCCAATCAATAAAATTTATTCTACTGTTAAAAATCTCATTAATGATTTAAACCCAAAGATTATTATTACAGATGTGGGGTCAGTAAAAACACCGATAGTCGAGGAATGCGAAAAATTATGGCCCAATTTTATTGGCGGTCATCCCATGGCAGGAACGGCCCAACAAGGAATAGAATCTGCGCAAAAAAACTTATTCAAAAATGCCCCTTATGTGATTACCCCGACAGAGAAAACCCCGAAAAATAGCATCAAAATTTTAGAAAATTTAGCCTGTTCGCTAAACTCGACTGTTTATACTTGTTCCCCAGAAGAACACGATCAAGCTGTTGCCTGGATATCCCATTTACCAGTGATGATCAGTGCTGGTTTAATTGCATCTTGTTTAGGGGAAAGGGATAAAAATGTTGTTACCTTAGCCCAAAAATTAGCCAGTTCCGGGTTTAAAGATACCAGTCGTGTGGGGGGAGGAAACCCCGAATTAGGGGTTATGATGGCTGAATATAATCAAAAAGCCTTATTAAAAGCCTTAAAGGGTTATCATCAACAATTAGAGCAGATTATCGAAAAAATTGACAAAAAACAATGGCAGTCTCTAGAACGATTATTGATCAAGACACAAGAAGAGCGATCGCAGTTTATTGATTAAGTATTATCTTTATGCTGGCAAAAATCTCTGTAAAAATACTGGATTGCGTATATAATCGAGGGAATTTTGTAATTGCGTAAAATCCATGAAAAATTCTACCAGTATTAACCCATCTCACAAAATCTTTATGAACGTTAGCTTAATTGTCTTCGGAATATGTGCCAATGGAACCTTTTTTGCCGTCATAGTCACCCTCTTATTAGGAAGCGTTGCTTTGACATGGTTAAGACAGCAACAAGAGCATTTTTCTTTAAATCTGTCACAAACGGACAAAGAAGCCGAAAAACTGCCGATCAGTCGTTCTTAAGTTTATTTCCCGTCTTTCATCATCTGCCTTGATTGAGATGATCAGCAAAAAATTAGGTCCACTATAACGAAGCAACCCCAAAGACAGTAAGTAAGGAGCGCAGATTACCCATATATTGTTAAACTTAGTAAAGAATCAAAAAATGTTAACTATCTATATAAAATTATGGGTCGCGTTGGGGTCTTATTACTAAATTTAGGGGGTCCAGAACAACTAGAGGATGTTCGCCCTTTCCTGTTTAATCTATTTTCTGATCCAGAAATTATCCGTTTACCCTTCCCTTGGCTACAAAAACCCTTGGCTTGGTTCATTTCTACGGCAAGAACCAATACATCCCAAGAAAATTATCGTCAAATTGGAGGAGGTTCTCCCTTAAGAAGGATTACAGAAGCTCAAGCAGAAGCTCTCCAACAGCAACTGGCGCAAGTGGGTCAAAAAGCTAATATCTATATTGGGATGCGTTATTGGTATCCTTTCACCGAAGAGGCCATTGCTCGCATAAAACGAGATCGCCTACAAAAGTTAGTGATACTACCTCTGTATCCTCAATTTTCCATTAGTACCAGTGGCTCAAGTTTTCGGGTGCTGGAGGAAATGTGGCAAGCTGACCCCATCTTAAGACAGATTGAATATACCTTAATCCCTTCATGGTACGATCACCCAGGCTATTTAGAGGCAATGGCCGATCTGATCGCCCAAGAATTAGATAAATGTCCTAACCCTAATCAAGTTCATATCTTTTTCAGCGCCCACGGAGTTCCTCAAAGCTATGTTGAAGAAGCAGGTGATCCCTATCAAGCAGAAATTGAGGCTTGCACCCGCTCGATTATGAAAACCTTGAACCGTCCTAATCCCCATACTCTAGCCTATCAAAGTCGAGTCGGTCCAGTGGAATGGTTAAAACCCTATACGGAAGATGCACTCGAAGAGTTGGGAGAACAAGGAGTCAAAGACTTATTAGTGGTTCCCATTAGTTTTGTCTCTGAACACATCGAAACCCTACAGGAAATTGACATCGAATATCGAGAAGTGGCTGAAGAAGCAGGTATTAGTAATTTTCTCAGGGTTCCTGCTTTGAATACTCATCCCGTATTTATTGAAGCATTAACCGACTTAGTCACCCATTCTTTAGAAGAATCTCCGGTTACCTTCGACTCGGTTACCCATCCTAAGAAAAACATGAAAATGTATCCTCAAGAACGTTGGCAATGGGGAATGACTACAGCAGCCGAAGTTTGGAATGGAAGATTAGCAATGGTGGGGTTTTTAGCTCTGCTCATTGAATTGATTAGTGGTCATGGTCCATTACATTATGTAGGGCTATTGTAGAAAGTGTGGAACTTGTTGCAGGTGTGGGAACAATAAAGAAATAGTCGGTTTTTCCTCTGTTCCTAGTCTCGCTTCTAAGAGATGATCTTCGAGCTTAACTTATTGGATAATTTCTTCAAGAATAATCTTGCCATCTTGAGTTTAGTGAGATCCTTAATGTCTCCTAGCAGTTGCTGTTTATGGTCAAAAAATAAGTTAATATCTTCCAAAATAACGTCTAAACGTTTAATAATATTATCGCTTCGATACTCGGCTAAAACTTGAGGGGATAAAATTAACGGTTGAGATGAATGAAGGGTACTCAGAATACGCTTAACATCGTATTCTGTTGAATATCCTGCAATTTTATAACAATTAAACCCTGGATCTAAATAATCAGAAAGTCCCCCATTAATACTAGAAAAAACTTGACATCCAGAGGCTAAAGCTTCCATGGGTTGCAGTCCAAACCCTTCACTAACTCGTTGCTGCGCCCAATATTCGGCTGAGTCGTAGAGATAAATTTTAGAACGATTAAAAAGTTTCGATAAATCATCCACAAAATGATTAATGACCACAACATGACACTGTTTTTGTAAGGCAGGAATTAACTGTTTTAATAAATAATCCGATGATTTTCTTGCCTGTACTAAAACATCAATATCCCGTTCTAAATTTAAGTTATCAAACTCATCAGAAATCTGATTAGGTAAATAATAAATCAGAGCATTAGGGGATTTTTGTCCCCAGTAACCTAGAGTATTACGACTAACGGTTATAATGGGAATACTAGAGGGCAATTTAAACCCATAACCTGCACTATGCGCATGATAAACTATATGATAGCCCTTTAATCTTTTAGCTAACTTGGGAACATCAAAGCCCCAACTAAGGACAAAAATAATGTTATCTAAATTGTCTTGTTTTAAAATATCATCTAAAAAAAGATGATTGCTTTCTTGTTGACGATAAGTAACCACTTCACAGGGGCAAACTTGTTTAGCTAACTCAAAGGTTTTTAACTCTGCAAATAGTCCTCCACAAGCAAACTTTTTTGTCGTTCCAGGTACTAAGAAATATAATTTTCTCATATTTAATCTATCCTATTCATAAATGCTATCTATGAGAGCAATTTATTCATAACTCTAATGATAATTATAATTTATAAAGTAGTCTGAGCAAGACCAAGTTGTTAAAATTTAATTGAAAATTAAGGAGCTTTTAATTTATAATAGAAGTAATAAAACTTAACTGTAAGATAAAAAAATAAAAGCTATGACTATCTGGGTAAATGAACAAATCGACCCCTGTGGGATTATTTATGCTTGTATCGCTTGTTGTGATCAAAAAGCAGCAGAAGATTGTCATCAAACTTGGTTAAAGAACCTGACAGAAGCCCAAAAACAACAAGGTTGGATCGCCTGTTTAAGAACTGTTGACTCTTGGGATCAAGTTCCTGTTAATGCCCTTAAATTAAGTGTCTAATCCTCTCCAACCTAAAGATATGGCAGTACAATAAAAGAAGAAGAACTTTCTTTTATATGATGCCATTACCTCTGAAAAACATCATCAGATTTCTGAACCCCTTACAATTTAATACCGCCACAATTCCTCCTAAACGATATAACACTTTTGAAGGGGTTTTTAAGCCCACATTACTGACCATTTTAGGGGCAATCATGTACCTTAGAATAGGCTGGGTTGTGGGTAATGCAGGATTATTTGGCGGCTTATTAGTTGTCCTATTATCGGTAAGTATTACCTTAGCTACAGGGCTGTCTATTGCCTCTATTGCCACTAATACTCGCCTGGGAGAAGGGGGCCCTTATGCCATGATTTCTAAATCTTTAGGATTAGAAATAGGCGGCAGTGTAGGGGTTCCTTTATTTGTTTCCCAAGCTTTAGCAGTGGCTATGTATATTTTTGGATTTCGCGAAGGGATCTTGTTTTTATTAGAGGATATTTATCCTTTTTTAACTAATCATTTATTTTTCATTGATTTAACTGCTTTTATTATTATTTTCTTGATCGCTTATATTAGTGCAGGGTTTGCTTTTCGGGTTCAATATTTAGTCTTAATCTTAATTATTTTATCCTTAATTTCTATTTTGTCTAGTCCTATTACTTTCCAACCCTCTGTCGTTTCAAAACCTTGGAGTACGGTTTCTAATGTTAGTTTTTGGGGGGTTTTTGCTGTATTTTTCCCTGCGACGACTGGTATTATGTCAGGGGTTAATATGTCAGGAGAACTCAAAAATAGCCGTCAAAATATTCCTCTGGGAACCCTATCAGCCATTCTCTTAAGTACCATTATTTATTTGGTTTTATCTTGGTGGGTATCTCGTGCAGCTCCCCCTAAAGAATTAATTGATAACTATGACATTTTAGTCAAAGAAGCCCGTTGGCCAACGTTAGTATTGATGGGACTCTTAGCAGCAACTTTTAGTGCCGCCTTATCCTCTCTAGTGGGTGCGCCTCGTATTCTCATGGCTCTAGCTAAAGATGGAGTAATTCCTTGGGGAAAATGTTTAGCCAAACGCTCCAAAAATGGGGAACCGCGTCGTGCTTTATTAGTCAGTTCAATCATTGTTTTAATGGCTTTATTGTTACAGGAATTAAATGCGATCGCTCCCCTGATCACCCTATTTTTCCTCTTAACTTATGCCACTATCAATCTCGTAGTCTTAGTAGAATCTAGCTTAGGATTGATGAATTTTCGACCAACTTTTAAAGTTCCTATGATTGTTCCTTTATATGGAATTGTTGGCTGTATTTTAGCGATGCTAGTTATTGAACCTATCATCAGTTTAGTAGCTATTACGATTGTTTTTGCGATTTATTTACGCCTAGTTAGTCTTCCTAAAAAAATACGTTCGGCTGATGTCAGAAGTGGTATTTTTGTAGCTATTGCCCAGTGGTCTGCTATGAAGGTTATTCAATTAGATTTAACCAATGTTAGAGCTTGGAAACCAACATTTTTAGTTCCCGTTGAAGACGGTTCTCAACTGTTAGGAGAATTTAGGCTTCTGCTAGATTTATCTAAACCCGAAGGGTTTCTTCAACTATTAGGAATGTCTCAAAAAAATCAGGTTACCAATCTGTCTTTACAGCTTCAAGAATTGGCTAGTTCTTTTCGTCATCATAATCTATTAACAACTATTTCTGTGATGAAAGTTGACTGTGAAACTCATGGTATCATTACTGCACTACAAGCTTTACAAAGTGCTTTTTTTCGACCCAATATTCTCTTTCTTCGTTTTCCTTATAAATCAAACCATTGGGATGAGTTATTACCAGTTTTTGACGAAGCTAAACATTTACAAATTGGGGTAATCTTATTAGGATTACATCCCAATGCGGGTTTAGGAAGAATGGAAGTTATTAACCTTTGGATTCGTCCCCAATTGGAAGATTTACCTTTAATTGAACGCTTGGAAAAAGGAAATATGGATTTAGCACTTTTAATGGCTTTACGATTATTTAAAGCTTGGAAGGCAGAGTTAAATATTATTTCAGTCATTTCTCAAGAAGAAGATAGAGAAGCAGCCAAAAATTATATCAATAGTTTACGGGATTTATGTCGCATTCCTACCACCGCTAAAACCTTAATTATTGTGGGAGAGTTTCCCACTTGTATTATACGAACCCCACAGGGAGATATTGATTTTATTGGCTTACAATCTACCCCTGATTTTGAGTTTGTTCAAAAGATGATCAATTTAACTGGTTCTTCTTGTTTATTTATTAGTGATTCAGGGAGTGAAAGTGCTTTAGCTTAGGCTGGCTACTTTCCTTTCCTACTCACAATCTTATCCGAACGCTACACCAGAGTTTATAACCTGTTATAACATGTTATAAACTCTGCTCTCGTTTTCAAATTTAACTGTTGCGCAATAGTAGCAGTTCTCAACATCTAGGGATGACTTTTTACTATAGTGCTAGGGTTTTTCTTCTCAAAATGAGTGCGATCGCCTCATTGATTTTCATACTCAAGAAAAGTCTTTTGACCAATACATCCGTTCACCACTAGTCCATAAGATACTGTCTCAGCAGCAGCAATATTTCTCTAGTGTTATAATCAAACCGTACAGTCTAGTCCAATCGAGGAAGTGTGCTGCAACATCATGGGACAAGCAATAGAGTTTAAAAAAACCGTACTTTCTAAAAAAGGTAAACCTTGGGTAATTGGTGTTTCATTGCTAGGGGTTGTATTGATGGGAGTCACAGTGGTGTCGGTTCTCAAAACCACTAATACTGAGTCTAAACCATCTCAAACCACATCACAAGTTAACCCACCTAAAATAGAAGCCATTTCAGCATTAGGAAGACTCGAACCCTTAGGAGAAGTGATTAATTTGGCCCCACCCCCTACGCAAGGAGGAGCAAGAATTGAAAAATTATTAGTTCAGGAAGGACAAACAGTAAAAAGAGGACAAACCCTTGCTATTTTAGATAATATTGACCGTAAAACAGCAGCTTTCAGGGCAGCAAAACAAGAGGTAAAAGTTGCCCAAGCCAACTTAGAGATTGTCAAAGCAGGAGCTAAACTAGGAGAAATTCAAGCACAAGAAGCCATCATTAAACAATTAGAAGAAGAGTTATCCGGAGAACTGACCACGAATCAAGCGACCATTGCCCAGTTAGAAATGCAATTAGAAGGAGAAAAACGACAACAAAGAGCTACTATTGGGCGTTTAGAAGCTGAATTAAAAGATGCTCAAAGAGAGTATCAAAGATATAAAAACTTAGCAACCGATGGCGTAATTTCTCAATCAGAATTAGACCAACGTGAATTAGAATTAGATCAAGCCAGAGAAAGTTTAACAGAAGCCCAAGAAAGACTAAATAAAACCATCAATACACTACAGCAACAAATTGCCGCCGAAAAATCACAATCGAGGAAAGAAATTAATAGTTTAAAGCAGCAAATTATAACAGCCAAAGCCAACTTAAACCGCATTGCAGAAATTCGTCCCGTTGATGTACAAAAAGCGCAAGCTGAATTAAAGAGGTCCATGGCTCAATTAGAAGAAACAAAAACGGATCTCGACTTAGTTTATGTTAAATCTCCCTTAGATGGAAAAGTGTTAAAAATCCATACTTATCCAGGGGAAAAAGTCGATGCAAATAACGGTATTTTGGAACTGGGACAAACCGATAAAATGATAGTGGTGGCAGAGGTTTATGAAAGCGACATTAATCAAGTTAAAATTGGACAAAAAGCCATCATTAAAAGTGATAATAATAGTTTTACAGGAACCTTAGACGGAACGGTTCATAACATTGGTTTACAAGTAGGGAAAAAAGATGTTTTGGAAACCGATCCTGCAGCAGATGTTGATGTCAGAATAGTCGAAGTAGACATCTTATTAAGTCCAGAATCATCTGCTAAAGTTGCAGGACTTACTTATGCAAAAGTTATTACAGAAATTCAATTATAATTATCATGAAAACTCCTTTATCTTGGCTACAATTAACCCATGAAAAAACCCGTTTATTAGTTGCCTTAGCAGGGATTACTTTTGCTGATGTTTTGATGTTTATGCAGTTGGGTTTTAGGGATGCTTTGTTTGATAGTTCTGTTAAACTGCATGAGAATTTAGATGGTGACATTTTTATGCTGAATTCTAAAACTGATACCTTAACGGGAATTAGAAGCTTTTCTCAACGTAGATTATATGAAACATTAGGGGTGGATCAAATCGAAAAAGTCACCCCTGTTTATATCGGTGTTTCGACTTGGAAAAATCCCCTAGTCAGAAAAACTAGAAATATATTAAATGTTGGTTTAAACCCAGATCAAAATATCATTATGTTGCCTGAGGTAGAAGACAATATATCAGTAACCAAACAACAAGATGTGGTTTTATTTGATCGTTTAGGAAGAAAAGAATTTGGTCCTATTCCTGAATTATTTGAATCAGGGGAAACAGTCAAAACTGAAGTAGGAAACCGTCAAATAAAAGTGGGAGGACTCTTTGCGGTGGGGACTTCTTTTGGGGCAGATGGGACGATTATTACTAGCGATGTTAATTTTTTGCGCTTATTTCCTAACCGACAAAAGGGATTAATTGACATTGGGATAATTAAATTAAAACCAGGGGCTAATTTAGAAGAAAATCTTGAATTTTTAAGAAAAAATTTTGCTTATGAAGATATTAGTTTTTACTCCAAACAGGGGTTTATTGAACATGAGAAAAGCTTCTGGAAAAATAGGACAACGATTGGCTTTATTTTTGCCTTGGGAACCGTGATGGGTTTCGTGGTAGGAACTGTTATTGTCTATCAAATTTTATATACAGATGTAGCTGATCATTTACCAGAATATGCTACGTTGAAAGCAATGGGATACACAGATTTTTACTTATTAACGGTGGTTTTTCAAGAGGCGATAATCTTAGGTTTGATTGGTTTTATTCCTGGGGTTTCTTTTTCAATGTTGTTATATTACAATGCAGCTAAAGCAACGGGTTTACCCATAATGATGGTAACATCAAGAGCCATTACTGTTTTAACTTTAACGATTCTTATGTGTTGTATTTCTGGTATTATTGCAGTGGGTAAATTACGATCTGCTGATCCGGCTGATATCTTTTAAATTAATTATGAATCATCCAGTTATTGAGATTAACCAACTTGATCATTATTTTGGGAAAGGAGAGTTAAGAAAACAGATCCTTTTTGAGATTAATTTGACCTTAAAAGCAGGAGAAGTTGTTATTTTAAAAGGTCCATCAGGATCAGGAAAAACCACTTTATTAACCTTAATGGGAGGACTGCGATCGCCACAAATAGGAAGTCTTAAAGTCTTCGGCCAAGAATTAGTGGGTGCCAAAAAACATCAATTAGTTAAAATTAGACGGAATGTTGGTTATATTTTCCAATCCCATAACCTTTTAGATTGTTTAACCGCTAGACAAAATGTAGCTATGTCTTTAGAGTTACACCCTCAATATTCTAGAGGAGAAATTAAACAAAAAACTCAAGAAATCTTAGAAGCAGTGGGGTTAGGAGATAGGATTAATTATTATCCTCAAAACCTCTCTGGTGGACAAAAACAAAGAGTAGCGATCGCCCGTGCATTGGTGAGTCATCCTCAAATGGTTTTGGCCGATGAACCTACCGCATCCCTTGATAGTAAATCAGGTCACGATGTGGTGAATATTATGCAGAAATTAGCCAAAGAACAAGGATGCACTATTTTGATTGTCACCCATGATAACCGCATTTTAGATGTTGCTGACCGTATTGTAGCGTTGGAAGATGGTCGTCTCAAACAAACTCAATTGACCATCAACTAGGGGGTAAATGTGCCGGAAGAACACTAATACAAGCGATCGCAAGATAAACCAGAGCAAACCGGGTTTCAAAAATAGCGATCGCCTGAAACCTAGCTTGACGATACCAGTCTATAACACAAGTAACTATACCAAATTTAATTAAGGCTATGGCAAAAGATAAGGCTGTGATTAAAGATAAACAATTGAAGTAGTACAGTCCAGTCACAATTAACACTGATACCCCATGATAGATGATACCTGATTTCAATGAGTGAGTTTTTTTCTTCCGTAGCTTCATTGTGTAAATAGCACTACTAAAAAATAAGGTGTTTAATATCCACATCCCTACTGCTTCAATAGAGAGAGTCCCTGTGGTAGCACCATACCCTAAGGGTGCTGCTAGAGAAATAGCAGCAAAACTGATCATTTCGTTAGCAATAGACTTGTGCTTTTGGTTAACCACAGCAACACCATCAGCAATCAAGGCCATTACCACTAAAGCATAGATGATTAACAAGGGTGGTGAGTGAAACCCAAGAAATATGGCTAAACTGAGCGCACTCACTCCATAGATTCCTCCCCAAATCAAAAAACGCGGTTTCCAGTGTTTCCGTTGTTTCAGTTGCACCACATAAGGATGTTCCATCTGTAACGTTAAAAAAGCGCAGAGCAAAGCTAAGTTAGTCCATTGATTCCATTGTTGTGCTAAAGCAGCACCGGTCAAAAAAGCACCAAACAACACCAAAAATACCCCCTGTTCGGGAGCTAATGTGGGGCGACACCAAAGAAGGATTTGATGGGATTTTTTGGACTCAGGACTGTCGGTTAGGAAAGGAAAAGAAGAAAGTGCCATGAAATCACAATTACTTTAATAAAAAAGATTCTCAATAATATTGCAACACAGCTTTGTAAGATTCACAAGAAAATTTAAGCTTTTATTCGTTATGTTGCTGAGTGATGGGAGTTTGAGCAAAGATGAATACTGACAGAAATAGTTTAATCAAGTTTCTTCAATAACTTCAAATTCGGATTCGTTTAAAGATAGTAATACTACCTCTTTTTTGTCTGTGAAAAAACTATGTTTTAATCGAACTATCCAGCGTTTATTAATTTCCTTAGCTGTAATTATTGCCATAAAACCAGCTACATACTCTGGAGAAATAACACGAATCACTGTGCCTATTTTCATCATTATTGTTTAAATTGAGTTATGGATATTTTTGTCTGGTTTAGGTATAGCATTTCTCTTAACGAGTGAGGTACACTTAATATTTATTTCTGACTCTTAGACTACTAAATCATGACTAATAGACTCCTAAAACTAGAAAATTTTGTACCTCACAAGTATAGTAACTGCTATATCTAACTATATCTTTTATGGAATTGATCCAGCAAATGTTGTGTCGATGGTAAAAATTTATTGAGTTCCTTTAGCTGTTTAGATTCCAGCTTATTTTTATTAAGTTGAAACTGTAGTTCCTCTGTTAGTTCCAACAAACAACACTTTCCTAAAAAACAATGAAGATCCTCAGCTTGAGTAAATCTAGGCAAAATAGGTACTTCCTCATCAATACGAGAAATAATGACAGAAGTCTCACCATAAATTCTAAATATTTCTTGGATTACAGGGAAATCTCTCAGTTTCATCATTAAAATTGACACTATATATATATTGTTTTTAAACATCTTCATCGATTCTAACACAAATAATAAGAATTCTCAATAAATAGCTAACCTATCAATTATGCAGGTGTGGGGAGTGTGGGGAGAATTAAGCAATACATAATGTTTTTTCTTCCCACCCTTGCCTCAACGAAGACTAAATCCGCTTTAGATAGGAGTTCGCTTTATTTCTGTCCGACTCTAAATTCTGATTGACAAGTTTTAACATTTTCTTAATTCAATGCTTAAGTTCCCTCTCCAGCGATCGCTCTAGAATTAAAGTAGGGTAATTAAGATATTTTCGCAATTGCTTTTGATAACCTTTAGTTGATTAACTGAAAAATTCCTGATTTATTGGGATAAATTGCCCTTTTTCTGAAAAAAATAAATTAAGGCAAGGTTAAAAAACAATAATGTTTCTAAAATCTTGTTGCAAAGGAGAGCAGTATGGACTGGAAAGTTAATGACAATGCTGATCCTCCCCGTCGTCGGCGGAGGGGTTGGAGTTTTGACTTTTTCAACGACTCTAGAGAGAGTGAAGAAGACAACCAGAAACTGGCAGAAACCTTTAAAAATAGTGATTCTTACCCTCTTTCCCAAACCCATATCGGACAATCAGTATGGATCGTGGGTTTTGTGGGACATGGGGGAATGAGTCGACTGTTGGGAATGGGACTCACCCCTGGAACCCAAGTTCAAGTGATTAGTTCCCAACCCAGTGGATCGGTGCTGGTGGCCATTCTGGATAATCGCATCGGAGTGGGTGCAGGGATGGCGCAGAAAATTTTAGTCAGTAATGAACCTATTAACCAAGGAGACACCATGAACACGCAAACCCAGACCTTGTTACGAGAAATGCCCGAAGGGACTAAAGGCCGAGTAGTGGCTTACAACCAAGTGCTGCGAGGTTATAAGAAAAAACTCTTATCCATGGGCATGACCCCGGGTGTTGAGTTTACCATCATTCGCGTTGCACCTTTAGGCGATCCCGTAGAAATTCTCGTTAGAGACTTTCATCTGACTCTTCGTAAAGAAGAAGCAGACGCTTTAGTAGTGGAAAAGCTCTAAATGCGTCGTAAAACCGAATTTTTCACACTTAATCATGAAGAAATATGCTAAAACCGATTATTGCCCTCATTGGTAATCCCAACTGTGGCAAAACCACCCTTTTTAATGCCCTGACAGGAGCAAACCAACGCACAGGGAACTGGCCTGGAGTCACCGTAGATCGAAAAGAAGGTAAGTTCCGCTACGAAGACAAAGAAATGACCCTGGTTGACTTGCCGGGGGTTTATTCTTTAGATGTAGAAGATACCGACACAGGAATGGACGAACTGGTGGCTAGAGATTATCTGCTTTCAGGAGAAGCGGATCTCGTCATCAATATTGTCGATGCTTCCAACTTAGAACGGAACCTCTATTTAACCACCCAACTGATGGAAATGAGGCTACCGATGGTTATCGCTCTTAATATGATGGACGTAGCCAAAGATAGAGGTATTTCTATCAACGCCGAAATGTTACGAGAAAGGTTAGGGTTTCATGTCATCCCCATGAATGCAGCCAACGAAGATGGGGTGCAGGATCTCTTACATATTGTTGGGGCAATGGTGTCCGATCTTCATCATACTGCCAGTTATGTAGCTTATCCTGCGGTGATTGAAGAAGCTTTAGGAGAATTAGTTCCCTATATTACTGAAAATACCACCAACCGAGTTGTAGAACCCCGTTGGACAGCTTTAAATCTATTGGAATATGAAGATAGAGTAGCCCCAGAATTACAAGGTAATGAATTATTAAATATGGTGGTGAAACATCGCCGTCAAATACATCAAGTTTTGGGGGAAGATATTGATATTATTATTGCCGACAGTCGTTATGGGTTCATTCGACAAGTGACCCAAGGGGCCACCGAACGTAGGGGAGAAGTTAGTAATACCGCTTCCGATCGCTTGGATCAAATCGTTCTCAACCGTTGGTTAGGGATTCCTATTTTCCTGACGGTGATGTATCTCATGTTCCTGTTTACCATCAATGTCAGTGCAGCCTTTATTGACTTCTTTGATATTGCAGCAGGAACCATTTTTGTCGATGGTTTTGCCAACTTATTACAGGGAATAGGCGCACCAGGATGGTTAATTGCCTTATTAGCAGATGGTGCCGGTGGGGGGATTCAAACCGTCGCTACCTTTATCCCTGTAATTGGCTTTATGTTCCTTTTCCTCTCTATTTTAGAAGATTCTGGGTACATGGCTAGAGCAGCCTTTGTTATGGATCGTTTAATGCGGTTTGTAGGATTACCTGGAAAGTCCTTTGTCCCTATGTTAGTGGGATTTGGCTGTAATGTACCAGCAATTATGGCCACACGGACATTAGAAAATTCTAGGGATCGTCTGATGACCATTATGATGAACCCGTTTATGTCTTGTGGTGCCAGACTTCCCGTATATGCGTTGTTGGCTGCGGCATTTTTCCCCATTGGTGGACAAAATATTGTTTTTGGACTGTATTTATTGGGCATTGTGGCAGCTATTTTTACAGGGATGGTGATGAAAAGCACCATCTTGAAAGGAGAAGTGAGTCACTTTGTCATGGAATTACCCCCTTATCATTTACCTCGTGTTAAAGGGGTTTTAATTCGCACTTGGGAACGGTTAAAAGCCTTTTTATGGAAAGCAGGCCGAGTCATTGTTTTAATGGTAATGATTTTAGGACTCTTAAACTCTATCGGTATGGATGGTTCTTTTGGTAACCAAGACAGTGAGCGATCGGTTCTCAGTAGTACCAGTCGTGCAGTTACCCCTGTTTTTGCACCGATGGGACTCCAACAAGACAACTGGCCAGCAACCGTTGGTCTTTTTACAGGTGTCTTTGCCAAAGAAGCGATGGTGGGAACCCTAGACTCCATTTATGGACAATTAGCCAAAGAAGATAACCCCGAAGCAGTAGAAGAAGAAGGTTTTAGTTTCTGGGGTGGTATAGGAGAAGCCTTTGCCAGTATTCCTGCTAATCTATCAGATTTACCCAATCAATTGCTCGATCCCTTAGGCTTAAATGTGGGGGACACTAGCAATGTGGAAACAGCGGCCGAGGAGCAAGAAGTACAGTTAGGTACGTTTGGAGCGATGGTGAAGCGATTTAACGGGAAAGTTGGTGCGTTTGCCTATTTACTATTTGTCTTGCTTTATTTCCCCTGTGTTTCAGCTACTGCTGCGGTTTATCGAGAAACTAACGCGGGTTGGACGTTATTTGTCGCGTTATGGACGACAGGTTTAGCTTATATTGTAGCCACTGTGTTCTATCAAGCCTTAACCTTAGCAGAACATCCCGTCTTTTCTATTAGTTGGATCATTGGTTCTGTTGTGGTGGTCGCAGCAACTTTGAATGTAATGAAGTTAGCGAAACCCATTGGTAGCAAAACCCAACAACCCTTAATTCACCCAGAAATGGCAACTGAAAATTCAGCAGTTGAAATGAGTGGGCGATCTTAAAGGAGAATTTAGAATGTAGAATTTAGAATTGATATTTTCTGCATTCTAAATTTACCTGGCTATATAACATCACATACTACCCGAAAACCATTATCGTCTTTACGATACGCACGCCAATTATTAAAATAGCGAACAGCTGAACGACAGTCATGAGGGACAAACGCCCATGATCCGCCTCTCATCACATGATAGGATTTGCTTTTATGGCGAACATTGGGATTATAGTTACCCTCAAACCAAGCACTGCCATCACTCGGCGCACCGTCATAATTATTATGCCAATCATCGCCACACCATTCCCAGACATTACCGTGCATATCATACAAACCAAACCCATTGGGATAAAATTTACCGACGGGGGTGGTTTTGTTGGAAGATTTGTCAGTTTTTTCTGAGGGAAATTGCCATTTTTCTTCTCTATTTAATGGGTTTAAGTGCTTCTCAACTTTGTTACTATGGACTATATTTTGATGTATCTCCGATGCGCTTTGTTCGTGAGCGTAAATATAGTTACTTTTGTAATTAGCTAACTCTGTGGTGATAGTATCCCCAAAGCAAAATGGGGTTTTTGTTCCGGCACGACAAGCATATTCCCATTCTGCTTCACTGGGTAATCTATATTGTTTAGGGATTCTCTGATTTTGTTGGGTAAGTTTAGATAGTCTTTGACAGAATTCTACTGCTTCCTCCCAACTAACTCTTTCTACGGGATTTTTATCCCCTTTAAAACGGGATATATTTGAGTTTAATTCTATATTTTCTTTGGGAAGAGTAAAATTAACGATCGCTTGACATTGTTCTTGGGTAATGGGGTATTTACTCATCAAAAAAGAGTTAAGTTTTACTTGATGAATGGGACTTTCATTTTTAAAGTATTCTCGATTAAAAGTTTTAGACAATTTTTCTATTTCTTCATCTGTTGTTCCCATCATGAAAGTGCCACCAGGGATTTTAAGCATTTCCAGTTCAATTCCTCCTGGTAATATCTCTATAAAACATTTTGCTAGTTTAAGTTGACGATCTATTGTTTCTCCTTTCTCGTTAACGATAACTGTTTCAAATTCAATCTCTTTAAAATAGTTGTCTAGTTTATTCAGTTTATTTTGCAGGGTGTTGAGGGAACTTTTTTGATTCACCTGAAGAAGGTTAACTTTTTTTGTAGCTGTTACTTTAGTGGGTTGAGTTGTAACGGATTTAGCAATTATTGATTGCGGATTTAATAAATTTTTTAAGTCTTTTAAAACAGCTTCAGCGGATTGATACCGTTGGTTAATATTGGGTTGTAACATCTTATCTAAAATAGCTGCTAACCCTTGATTTATCTCAATTTTCTGCTCTTGTGCATATTCTTTCCATCGCCAATTTGTTTGAGATTCATCTAATAGTTTATCAATCCTATTTCCATATTCATCTATTTCATTGTTCGGAAAACATTGGGTTAATAACCTAACTGCCGTCACCCCTAAACTATAAATATCACTAGCAGGTTGTGGTCTCCCTTGCATTTGTTCGATGGGTGCATATCCTGGGGTATAAATTATACTTGCTGCCAGGGGATTCATGGTAGTATTAAGTTGTTTTGATGCGCCAAAATCTATTAATACTAATTGTGTTTTTCTGTTTTTTTTACAACTCACAGAAGAAAGACGACGCATAATATTAGCGGGTTTAATATCTCGATGTAAAATTTTTTGTTTATGTAGATAGTCTAAGATAAAGAGTAACTGAATTAATAACTGCCGTATTTTCTTTTGACTAAATCTTCCTTTTCGCCAAACTTCATCCCATAAATTATTCCCTTCAATAAACTCTTGAACGAGATAAAAATCATCATTGTCTTCAAAATAAGCATAAAGTTTAGGAATCTGCTCATGCTGCAGTTCATAAAGACGTTTTGCTTCTCGTTTAAACAGTTCTTTTGCCCGTTCTAACCCTGAACCTTGCATCGAAGTCACTAACTTTTTGATCACTCTTGTCTCATTCATCAGATGAAGATCATGAGCTAAATAAGTTCTTCCAAATGCACCTTCTCCAAGCTTTTTAACAATTTTATAGCGTAGTTGAAAGATATACTCTTGACTGCTTTGACTTAAATCTTCCCCACACCCATGACACTTTTCATTACTATCAGAATTTTCGGGTTTATGACAACTTGGGTTAAGACAATATAGCATTTATCTTTAGTAAAATAGTGACTAATCAAAAGATGATTTAATGATTAACAGAGATCGCAAATACCTTCAACAGTGACTTCGTATCGTTCTGCTTTAATACCTTGACGTAATCCCTCTTTTCTCATGAAGTCAACTCTGATGGTGATGTGTCTTTATAGAGAATTTAGCGATTGCCGAAATATGTTCACTTAATGCTTTTTCTTTTTCAGGTGTCATAATAAAAATTTGGGGTAACTTACCTTTATTTTACCTTAGTTACCCCAAATCTAGTTTAACTGCTCTTCGATAGTTAAAAATAAGTTGTAGGATACTGCCTCCTGCAAAAGTGACCGAAAAAAAGAGTTCCAAGCCTCCTCTTTCAAGGGGATGAAAAGCGGTGGAGGGATGGCGAGGTCTCCTCGCCATATCCAATCGACCAAGAGAAGAAGAATTTTCGTTGTTTCAAGCTTCCAACTTGAGGTGGAGGTAATTCTACATTCTACATTCCTGATTGACACGCTCCCGTTATCTGGACTATCTACCTCTGTTTCATGCGCTATTAGTTGTATCGTTTCTAAGGAATTTGGAGTAGCGATCGCTTGAAAACTAAATCCTCCTAACAAGGTTAAACATAAGGATAAGCTAAGTAAATAACGAGTAAAATTTTTCATCTACTGGATATCCTCTATTTTGATAACAAGCACCGACAATCTTTCATTTAATAAGACTATTGAATTAATTGGAAAATATGAAATTGAATAACGTAACTTTCTGATTGAAAAATTGGGCTTATGTAGGAATTCTTAATATTTTCTTAATCAAAGAATTTAAGCTATTATCAACCAATATATATATAATTATAAAAGAGATTAATTAAGAAATATTCTCAGAGATTGTTGGTTAAAGGAACATTAAAAACCAGTTTTGTAGGGTCGGCAAAGTAGGTGTAAACGGCCGTTGACCCCTACTTGATGTATAGTGCAGATAAACCGCTCTTATGCCCACCGAAACCGTCTTAATATTTTGTTTATAAACAGTCTCTAAAATGACTCTTAATTAATTGCTGAAAATCACAATATTTTCTGAAGACAAGTTTTAAAGCCATGATTTTAACCGACATTCAAACTTACTTAAAAAAATCACAAAAAGCATCTTTGTCTGAATTATCCCTTCATTTTCGCATAGAAGCTGATGCTTTACGTCCTTTACTAAAAAAATTAATTCGTAAAAAAAGAATTCGTCTCATGTCAGGCAAAAAATGTAAAAGTTGCTGTGATTGTCCTCCAGAAACCATTGAATTTTATGAATGGGTAACTTGAATTATAAATCATCAATAAAATTAAATCTCAAAAAAATGTTGCTGACAATAACTCCAGAAAAAATTGAGCTTACGGCAGGAAAAATCTTAAAGTTTCCTGGGACTGTAGCGGATTATGAACAACTTTGAAAGCGATTAGGCGATCGCTCGATACAACTTAGATGAAATGAATAATTATTAATAAAAAAAATATGCTAGAAATTCTAACACCAAGACTCAAACTAAGGGAATGGAAAGAAGAAGATAAAGAACCATTTTTTCAGTTAAACTCTGATCCAAGAGTGATGGAATTTATGCCAAAATTATTATCAAAAGAAGAAAGTGAACAATTTATTGAACGTATCAAAAGACAGTTTCAAGAAGATGGATATAGTTTTTTGGCGATAGAATTACTTGATAATCAAACCTTTATTGGATTGATTGGTTTATCCATTCCAAAATTTCAAGCTTTTTTTAGCCCTTGTGTAGAAATTGGTTGGCGTTTAGCTTATGATTATTGGGGAAAAGGTTATGCAACAGAAGGGGCAAAAGCCTCTTTAAATTACGGTTTCAACGAATTAAATTTATCAGAAATTGTCTCATTTACCGTACCTCAAAATATTCGGTCTCGTCAAGTTATGGAACGTATTGGTATGAAATATATAGATAAATTTGAGCATCCCTTATTACCTGAAGGCCATGCCTTAAGAAAGCACGTTTTATATAAAAAAGTTAAAAAATTGTAGGGTGGGTAAACGTTTGAGAAATAATATAAATTGATATCATTTCATCATTTACCGACC
>JBFRWG010000205.1:0-14899 GCA_051439445.1 Crocosphaera sp. | reverse complement strand
CATATTGAAATTGGTTCGATGTGGATTAACCAAACCATCCGTAATACTTGTGCTTTCACTAAAGTTAAGAAGTTTAATTGTCTTCCTCTTGAAGTCAACAATCAAGGGTGGAAAATTGTCAAAGTTGCTAACACTTTGATATGGAAACATTGCTAAACCCGCCTCAGCCCGGTCCAAGGTTCCAGCCTGGGTTAAACACAACGTTTCGCAGTTGGGAAGAGTACGGACACATTTACAGTGTCAGCGATCATTTGCCGTTGGCAATTGTTTTGTAATTAAGGAGATAGTCTCATGACAACGCCCCCTCTAGAAGCATTGGCCCAAGCCCTTAAAAATGCGGCACCTGGTCCGGTAGCCCTGAATGGGGCTTTGATTGAGGGGGCAGGCATTACCCCGCCTACCGATCTTGATGCTATGCTCAAGGCGGCTTTTCGGCTTGATGAGACCACCCCCAATCTTAACCTCAGTTTCCAGTCCACCAATGTGGGAGAGGTGAGTAATGGGCAATTTCAGGTGAAGAATGTGCAGTTAAGCGACGGCTTTTTGGGGGCAACGGTTAGGGAAACCGCTGCAATCGCCACTTTTCGTCTGCCCACCACTGGCTTAAGTATCCAATAATTCAGTTCCAAGATGTGCGCTTCTTCTTGGCGGCCAGCACCCCCACCGAACCAACCAACGGCAGCAGCCAAAGGTTACAACTTGCTGCTACCAATGGAACTACCATCTATCGTGGCTCCATGCAGGGTGCTATCAGTGTCGGTCCCCTGGCCGCTAATGCTACCGTTATTTACGATGGCACTAACAACCCGAAGGTATGGACAATTCATGCCGAACTCCTCCAACCCCTGCACCTCTCTGACCTCATCAATCAGTTCTTCCGTACCTTTAGCCTGCCCGATTTTCTACCGGGTACCCTCACCGTCGTGTCCTTTAGCATTGATGCTACCGTTCCCTCCCAGTCCAGCAATTCTCATGGTTCTGCCATCATCAACAAGGAACCAGGGCTGCTCCTCGCCGAACCTGCGCCTAAATCTTCCTATAAAATCAACGGCACCATTCAATGGAATGTTGAGGTTATCCCCAACAGTTTCACAATTCAAACCAAGGCTGATATTGGCCTGGAATATGATGATAATCGAGAGGGAGACAACAAGTTTTCTGGCTCCGTGATTGGCATGGGTAAGATTAACCTTGGCGATGGGGGCCTGGACTTAACAGTGATGGTTGGCTACCGCTTCGGCCCCGCCACAGAAGATGCCCAAGACTTAGCTATCCTGTTCACTTCCACCCCCGCTTCCACCCATACTAGCCTCATTCCGATTACCGAACTGCTACCAGTGTCCACCGGTGACAGTCGCATTCTCTGGGTCGAGTGGGAAGGAATTCGTGCCAGCTATGATTTCAACCAGAAAACCATTACCTTTAGTTTAAAAGGCTGGTCTGTGGGCAGGGTGATTCAGGCTCTGGTCCAGACCATTGGCGACCCTTACTTCACCCTGCCAGCTCCTTGGAACTTGCTCAACCAGATTTCTCTGGATGGACTGAGCATTATTATTGACCTCAATACAGGGGTGCAAGATCGCCTATCTGCCACCTATACCCTCTCATCTTCCATCGATTTGGGAATTCTCCGTATTGATGGGATTAATTTCAAGCGGGTTAAGGGCAAGGTAACGTTGGCGATCGCCTGTAGCACCAACATTCCGGGCCTGCAAGATTCTAATCTGTTCAAACCCGAAAGCGATGGCCAGAATGTGCAAAATATGCCCAGTGTGCCCGGTCGTGGCAACGAATATTTCAAGCTCTATCTGCTAGTCATGGGGCAACGTATCGGCATTCGTGATCCTCAGGACTTTGACTCTCTACAAGGCGTTATCAAAGCCTTGGAAGGGGTTCCCGATACCCAAAGCAACACCAATCCAGTCAACCCAGGTAACCCCCAAAAAGGGCAACCTTACTATAACCCCAGCAACAACTGGCTGATGGCACTCCATATAGGCATCTTGCGGGTGGGGAATATCTATACCTTTGAAGGGATGTTTGTCTTCAATGACCCTGATCTCTACGGCCTGCGCCTGGCCTTTAATGGAGCGAAAGCTAAGGTGCTGGCTGGGTTAGTCATCGATATTCTTTATAAGAAGATCGGCGATGATGTTGGGGTTTATCAAATCTTATTTAGCTTCCCTAGTGTGTTGCGCAACCTTGATTTTGGCTCCTTTTCGATTATCCTACCCAACATTGCCATTCAAATCTATACCAACGGTGACTTCCTGATTGATTTTGGGTTCCCGTACAGGCTCAGGTTGGACCAGTCCCTGTTCTCGGGTCAGCAGGTTTCTACTTTGGTAAATTGAGCAGTGCCACCTCAACCCAAGTTCCTCAAACCACTAAAGGGACATTCAACCCGGTAATTGTATTTGGGTTAGGGATACAGATTGGTGTGGGCCGCTACTTTGAAGTTGGGCCCCTCAAAGCTGGTTTTAGCATTACTATTGCTGGCCTGATCGAAGGGATCATCGCGGCTTGGCATCCTTACAGCAGTACGGCAATTACCTCTGGCTCATCGGTACAGGAAGACTACTATTTTTGGCTGCGTGGTACTTTTGGTATCATTGGCAAGCTCTACGGTACGGTTGATTTTGTCATCATCAAGGCCGACGTGCAACTGGTCGTTAAGTTTGTGGTGCAAATCACCTACGAATCCTTTCGGGCGATCCCAATTACGGCCTCTGCTTCGGTCAGCGTCAAGGTCTCGGTTAAAATTAATCTGGGGCTGTTCTCTATTTCCATCAGCTTCTCTTTCTCCACCACTATTACAGCCGATGTCACCATTGGTAGTGATGCTCTGGCTCCTTGGGATGATGATGCTCTCGCGGCCCGCCGGATTCAGCGTGCCTGTCGCCTTGCTCCGCTACCCCTCAACTTAGTGGCGTTGCAGCAATATCAACTGTACTTTAAACCCCTAAACCGCACTGAAGCTGACAAGCCAACCCTCAGCCTCCATCCTGCGCCACAATTTTCCATACTAGTGGGACTTTAGCCAATTTCAAGCCCAAACATAACCAAAACTAGCTTTATAACTAGCGAATACGTCAGCATTATCTTTTAACCAGTTATAAAAACGATAAGATATAGCTGTACGAAATGCCTCCAAGGCTTCAGGAAAAGTCCTCAAAGGTTTGTTCCCCCATCGCCGTCTTAAGCCTCCAGTTAACTTATGCCAAAGAATAAAAGTGTAGGCAGAGAATACTAATATAAAATGCCTTAGTAAACTTCTTTTATGCCTTACTTGGTATTCTTTTAATCCTAACCATCCTTTGGCTTCTCTGTAGAATACTTCTACCCAATTTCTTTGAGAATAAGTTTCTACTACCCATTGTGGAGTCACTTTATTGGGAGCAACATTTGTGATAAAATAGTCTATATCTGTAGCCTCTTCAAAGGTATTTGCATTCATTACGATAGCAACACTTCTTATTCCTTCTAGGCGTGATATTTCTACTTCTAATATTGTAACCCAAACTTTTTTCGGCTTGTCTAAAATCAATTCAACTTTTGTAAAAGCCTCATTTGGTAAGCTTTTAGCCAGTTCATCTATTCGCATTGATGCAGAAGTTTCTTGGCTTTTCAGACTAACTTTTCTGTTTTTAGCTATACCTCCTAAATACTTCTATTTTCGATTTTCTAGTTCTTTTAAAAACGATGTATTATTCCCATATCCAGAATCAATAATGACGATTTCTGGACAATATTTCCTCTTCAAAGTTTGGTCTATTAAGTTTAAAGCTATTTCTGGTTTCTTAAGAAAATCTGGGTCTTTCTTTCCTTCTGCTAATGAATTGGCCTGTTGATATAATTCTATATCTAATGGTAAACTTTTTGTCCCATCATATAAATGGCTTGTTACCACGACTATTCCATTATCAGTTTTGCCAATTTCTCCAATGTACTGTTGCCCCACACCTGATGTAAAATTACCGCTTTTCCTATGTCCAGAATCATCAATAATTAAAGAAAACCCTGTAGATGGTTTAGTTTGGCGGCAGCTTTTCATCACCTCTAAACGGCGATCATTGATTTCCTGTTCACCCCAAGAAGCTCTCACTAAAAAATGACGTAAACTATGGTAAGACACATCTAAAGAGTCTTCTGCTATTTGAGAGATATTTTTTCTCTCACTTTCTCCCAATAATCCTCCCAAATAATGTCTAAACTCCTTTCTTTGGGCTTTTGTGCGCAAAAATATCGTCAAAACGTTTACACCATCTGTCGAAACAAGGAGGCATGGCCGTTGAAATTGTCTCTCTCATGGGAAATTGGCGATCGCTATTAACCTAAAACACTGATCCCATCTATATTAGCGTAAGGTTGAGTACAGATTCTAGCTAAAGTCCCACTATCAAGAATATCTGTTGGGATCTGTTCAGCCGACACAAACTGACTTAGAAACGAAATTGGGTAATTTCTTGGTTGGGTTACTGCAAGGTGCTACAGTACAAACAGTGAGCGTCAAGCTCGAAGGCAACTATTCCTACACCCTTGTGCCCACACTGGCTGACCTTCCCCGCACTGTTTTGCCCCTCATTCTGCTGCCGCCGACCTCGATTACCCCTACAGCCAAATTGAATATCATTCTTGCTCTCTGGCCTATCCAGGGTTGGGAAAGAAGAGACTTGTCCGAAAAATTAAACGACAGTCTGTGACTCAATAGTCAAAACCAAGTGCGCTCAAAAACAGTAGACCTCTCAAAAATGGCGATCGCTGTTTGATGTGACAAACGACCATGGATACAGTTGAAAACTGCTATAAATCTATGAGGAGTATAAGCAAGAATCCCCCGTTATAATCTCTGATTTAACGGGAGAGTGTCATTCAAAGCAGCTTTTTACCTAATTTCAAACAAACGATTATCAGGAAAGTTACTCACCGCCCGTTGTAGGGCATTAAGAGACTGATTATATTCGATGATAGCTTGTAAAAAATCCCCTCTGGCTTGAGATAAGTCTCGTTGAGCATTGATAACGTCGGTTTGAGTTCCTACTCCTGCCTGAAACCGAAGTCTAGCTAGTCTTAAGGCTTCTTCACGGGTAAGGACATTGGTGCGGGTACTACTAATATTCTCCTGGTTAGCAGTCAAACTATAGTAAGCTTCTTCAACTTGAAAGCGAATTTCGTTACGCAGATTCGCAAATCTAATATTCGCTTGATCAATACGACGTTCTGCCGCTCTCGCTCCAGCAAAAGCCCGTCCTCCATCAAATAATTGCCAGGTTAAACGGGCTTCAAAACGATAGTTAATCAAAGCCCCTAAAGAGTCATCAAAGTCATCGTCAAACCCATAATTAGCCAGAAAGTCTAGTCGAGGAATCACTCCTGCAACGGCAATACGACGATCTTGTTCTCCAATTTCTCGTTGCACTAACTGCTGTTCTAACTCAGCACGATTTTTATAAGCTTGAACAATGGTTTCTTCGAGGGATAATTTCCAACTCCCTGATTCTGTAATTTCATCGGCGGCCACCAATTCAACTTGTTGGCCTAAACTGAGGGTTTCTGCTAACCTGCGTCTTGACGTTCGCTGTTCAGCAATGCGTCTTGTTAACGTTTGATTAGCTGCGGCAAGATCCCCTTCTGCCCGCAGCACATCAAATCTGGTTCCTAACCCAGCTTCTTCTAATAATTGAGCATCCCGTAGGGTTTGAGATGCATTTTCTACATCCGCTTGGGCAATGGCCACTTGAGCATCTGAATTTTGCAAGCGATAATAGTTGTCCGTGGCTTCAGAACGGACTTCTTCAGCAACCGTTTCTAACTGTAGTTGGCGATCGCGGATTTCTCGTTCGGTTCTTATAATACGGCCATCTCTTTCTCCCCCGGTGTAGATATCGTAGCGTAGAGAAACACCAAAAATACCAGTGGTTTCCCGTGATTTTGCCACCGCTTCTAAGCCCGTGGCAAAATCTCCAGTCTGCCGTTCAATAAATTCACGGTTGAGTCGTGAATCGATCTCTAAGGTGGGATATAAGGCCGCCCTTTCCTCCACCAAACGGGCTTTTACTTCTTCGACTGAAATACGGGTTTCTTGTAATTGCCGATTATTTTGTATAGCAATGGCAATGACTTCATTGAGGGTGAGGGGTTTATTAATGTTGATTTCCACATCCTCTGGTTGGGTGGGAAACAGCAAAGGATTCCCATTGGGGTTGAGATTATTGGGGGGTAATTGTTCTAAAACCCTTTCTGAATAGGCTTCGGACTCTTGAAGGGTTGGGGTCGTGCTTTGGGAGAGTATGGGCTGATTGGGTTGTTTTTTATCCTGTTGCAACTTTGAGGATGATGGGTTCATTCCCTTAATATCACTTACACGGGGTTGTGATTCTGAAGGCGTTTGAGGATCTAATTGTAATTTAGCCGCCTCAGATGTTTCAGGGATAGACAATGGGGTTTGGGCTAAGGACCATGTCTCTAAGGACAAGGCTGCCGCAAGACCTACACTCACACACACACAATAACGTAGAAAAAACATGGTCTTTATTAGAGGTTTTAGTTAAACAGCTAAATGATCATAGAGATGAACAAATTATCAATAGGTCATTGCTTGTTACTTAAGTTAATATATAGCGTTCAGATTGGAATCATGAATACTGTAACACAAGCATCCTCGGTGCAACATTCACAAGACTAAGAAACTAGAGCAACTCCTGCTCGTCGAGGATCTCCAAATCCTTCTAAGTCCTGATTATCTCTACGTCTGACCCCATGAACTCCCCCAAAAAACATACTTAATTCTTCCCAGGAAATGACTTCGGTTTCTGGGGGAAGTTCTAAGGTGTGACTCTCCTCTAATGATTCTGTTGGTTCAAGATTAAAGATATTGTTTTCCCAATGAACTCTCGGTTTACTAATGGCTTCTTCTAGGGAAAAATTAAAATCTAATAAGTTAGAAATAACTTGTAAGATAGCCGTGCGAATACGATTTGAGCCTCCTGAGCCTAAAACAATTTTCGGTTTACCTTCTTTGAGAATAATTGTGGGAGACATCATGGAAGAAATACGGCGATCGCAGGGCCAATTATGAAATCCCAAGGGGTTTAAATCGGCTTCTCCTAACATATTATTTAACATAATTCCTGTATTGGGAATAATATAGGATGAACCTTCCCCATTGGAGTTAGTTACACTAGCAGCATTTCCTTGTTCATCGATTACACTAATATGAGTGGTACTTCCCCATTTATTTATGTTTTCTTGTAATTGTTTTTGAGATTTAAACAAATTATTTTCTTTTAAAAATTTCTCTTCAATATTCTTATCATAGATATAATTATCATAGTTTCTTTTTCTAGCATTATTGGTTATTTCCATCGTTTTTGCTAATAATTGTAGATGCTTATTGCTGGCAAAATCTAACTTTGCGATGTCAATTTTTTCTAAGATTTTTAAACTATAAGCTATCAAAATACCCCCGGAACTTGGTGGAGGATTGGTTAATAATTGATAATCCCGATAATTAAATTTTAAGGGCTTTCTTTTGACGACAGAATATTGACTTAAATCTTCTATAGTCAAATAGCCTCCTTGTTCCATATCTCTGGCTATCTGGTGAGCAAAATCACCTTGATAAAATTCTTTAATTCCTTTTTTGGCTAATTCTTCTAAAGCATTGGCAAAATCTTTAATATAAGCGATTTCTCCTATATTTAATAACTCATTTCTGGGTAAATATATTTTTTGTGATTCAGAAGAAGCTCTTAGAACGGGTTCTAGCACTTCAAATGTAACTCGATTATAACAGTTGATTTTATAACCATTTCTAGCATAGTGGATTGCGGGTTCTATTATTAGAGAAAAAGGTAATTTACCTAGTTTTTGATGCACTTCAAATAGTCCCATTAAACTTCCCGGAACTGCAATAGAACCCAAGCCAATATGAAACTCTTGAATCGCTCCACCAAAGTTAATATTGACGGGATAAAAATCCACTTTATCTATGGTTTTTTTTAGTTTAGGTGTTTGGGAAAAAAAATCAAATAAAAGACTTTGTTGTTCTTTGGTATAAGCTAATAAAAAACCACCACCGGCAGCCGAAGTGAGGGTAGACTCTACTACAAAAGAGGCTAACATGGCAGCAATAGCCGCATCAAAAGCATTCCCTCCATGCTCAAACATAATTTGACCGGCTTCGGCAGTTTTTGGGTGTCCAGCAGCGATCGCTCCGTGAGTTTTTTGAGTCATTATTATTATTATATTGATATAGCACTACGCATTATGATTAGGACATTAACAAAACCCGAAAGTCTTTGCCAGCCTACTTTTGACTTTTGACTTTTGTATGAGTGCCTTTCCCGTAGCGGTATCTGTTGTTTTTTGTTTCCCTAAAGTTAACATGAGTTTATTTACAAGCGATCGCATTCTCGTTCCCATTGATTTTTCTGAAGATTCTTTTCATGCTCTGGATGCAACATTAAACTTTATCCAAGATCCTAACAAAATCACGGTGATTCATGTTTTGTTCCCGTTAGAAGCGGTTGATCCTGCTGTTATTTGGTCAACTTTAAGTCATCAAACTCGTAAGGACAATGTAAAAAATGCTTTTTATGAACGTTATCCTCAATCCTTGGTTGATAACTTAAAGTTAGTCGTTAACATCGGCAATCCTGGCTTAGAAATTGTTAATTATGCTAAGAATAATAACATGGATTTAATTGTCATTGCTTCCCATGGCCGCACAGGGTTCAATTATTTTCTTTTAGGTTCAGTTACTGAAAAAGTTGTCCGTTTATCCCCCTGTCCTGTTTTAGTTTGGCGTGATTCTTGTTCAGTAAATTAAAGACAACCTTTAGCTGAAACCGTATAAGTTTTTCCCATAGAAACAGGATCACCCACAAACAAATTAACTTGAACTGGAATATTATCCCCTTGAGGAACTCCTTTGATTTCTACTACTTTTCCTGGGGTAAAAGAAGTGGTTTCATTATAAATTTCATCAGCCGTATCATCATTATATTTGAGATAAGCTCTCACCCTATATTCTCCTTGATCTTTTGGGGTAAAAGTAATGATATATTGCTGATATTTTTTCAGGGGAATAATGGAAAAGTCTGTATTCCAGTTATTGTTAAGGTTAACCCCAAAAGGACCTCGAATAGGAATGGGAAGACTGGGTTGGGAGACAGTTTTTAAGACTTCAGTTTCTTCTCCCCCAATGACAGGAAAACTGGGACAATTTTCTGCATAACTTGGCTCAGTAGCTAAGAACAATAGACTTATTCCTAATATGTGAGTTATTTTGTTCATAAAAGATGTCATAAGTTTGCTCCGTATCTAATAAATTGAAGGCTAATGTAGCATAAACAGTTTTTTTTGTCAAATCAAATATTTTAATTACAAATCTTGGAAGTTAATTTCTCTTTTATTAAAGGGCAAATCTTGGTTAATGGCATCAATTTCTTCTTGTTCCATTTGATTAATTTCTGGAATATAATGACGAAGAATTTGACTCATTTTTTGGTCATAAAATCGATGTAAACTATAGTTAGGGGTGGCGGGAAAACCGCGTCTTCTTTTATGTCTTCCTCCTGCACCTGGATCAAACATTGTGATCTTTTGTTCAATGGCCCATTCTATAGGTTTATAATAACAAGCTTCAAAATGAAGACAATCATATTCTTCAAATGCTCCCCAATAACGTCCATATAAATTATCACCTTTTCTAATACAAAAGGAGAGTCCGACTGGTTTTTGAGCATCATAGTCTGTATAAGCAGCAGCTAAAACAACCCGATGGGAATAATGGGGATAAAGTTGTGCAAAAAACTTACGGGTTAAATATTTACTTCCCCAATAAAACTTTTCACAGGTATTACTATAAAAGCGATGAATGAGAGGAAATAAATGATGGGGTATATCTTCTCCTGATAGCACTTTCATGGTTAAATTGGCTTTATCAACTGATTTTCTTTCCCGCTTAATATTACGTCTTTGATTAGCATTAAAGACTTTTAGATAATCATCAAAACTATTAAAGTTTGGATTTGACCAAATATAACTATGATGTAACCAACTACTAAAACCATAATTTTCAATGATGGGTTTCCAGTCAGGATCGACAAATAAAAAATGACAGCCTGATAATTTATTTTGATCACAAAAATGATCAATAGCTGCTACCATAAGCTGTGTAATTTCTTCTTCGTTTTCATTAGGAGAAATCAAAAACCGATAGCCAACTGCTGGGGTAAAAGGAGTCATTCCCAAGAGTTTAGGATAATAAGAAATGCCCAAACGATGGGATAAGTCAGCCCATTGATGATCAAAAACAAATTCTCCATAACTATGGCCTTTGATATACAAAGGTGCAGCCCCAATCAGTTGTTTATCTCGCCAGATTGTGAGATGACAGGGTTGCCAACCGGTACGAGGGGTAGCACTCCCAGATTTTTCGATATTATTGAGCCATTCCCATTCTAAAAAAGGGGTTTTTAACGGTGTCGCAAGCTCATCCCAAACGGGTTTAGGTATTTCAGAAATTTTTTCTATCCAACTGATAGAGTATTGAGGCTTAACTTGTTTAAACATGGAGTCAGCTTTTTGGTATAAACTTCCTTTCTAGGATAATCAATTTTTCGTTAGATGACAGGGTGAAAGGGTCAATCAGAATTCAGAATTTAGAATTTAGAATTTAGAATTTAGAATTACCAACCCCTGAATTTGGAGGTTTGACACTCTTTTTTCGTTCACTTTAACACTTGATAATGTAAAAAAATTTCTTGTTCTATTATTTCAGTCTTTAATAATTGCAACTTTTGAGCTTGAGATGATAAGAATCCTTTTCCTTCTACTGGAGTTGGGGCATTTTTTCCTCCTAAAATAAAAGGGCAGATGGTTAACCAGAATTCATGGATAAGATTATGGTCTAAACAACTGGCTATCAGTTCCCCTCCTCCCAAAATTCCTAAATGATTGACTCCAAGTTCTTTTAAAGTTTCAAAAGCTTGACATAGGTTGATTTTTCCAGCCTCTATTTCAGTAAAAATTAAAATTTTTTCAAAGCTCGAATTTTGATTTTTTGCTCCTTTGGCTGTTGTTATTAACCAGTGGGGTACCGATTGAGAAAAAAAGGGTAAGTTAGAATCAAGTTTTCCCGAAGCAGAGACAATAATATTAATGGGTTGCCTCGGTTGATTATTTTGTTGTCGAGTGGCTAATAATTCAGGTGTTTTAATGGTTAAGGTGGTTCCATAGGCTCTTAAGGTTCCTGCTCCCAATAAGATCCCATCGAGCAAAGAAATTTGTGTTTCTAAATGATGCTTATCAACTGATGAGCCAAATCTTGCTGCATTGCGTTGAAAATCAGCAATTTTCCCATCAGCAGTCATGGCTAAAATAACGGTTGTTTTTGGTTTATTTTGCATGTTTTTAATGAAAATTAAGGACTCAAGCAAGCTACTTAATCTCAAACTCTATTGTTGCGCAACAATTTTATGATTTTTATGATAAATCAATCAGCCAACTTCTTGATCAAACCCATAGCACTGTTACTAAAGCGCAACAGTTAGAAACAGGATTAGCTACAATGAAGTCTGATTGTCTTGTGAGGGCAATAGAGGGGGAATCATGTCTTTAGTGTTAAATCATCGTTATCAAGTCATTGACAGCTTGGGGAAAGGAGGGTTTGGAGAGACATTTCTGGCAATTGATACCCATATGCCCTCAGCTAGAAAATGTGTTATCAAACAACTTAAACCAGTGGTTCACTCTCCTACTATTCCTGACTGGTTAAAAGAAAGATTTGCTAAAGAAGCTGCGATTTTAGAAGATTTGGGGGAAAAACATCCCCAAATCCCCACCCTCTACGCTTATTTTTCCGATGGTGGTGATTTTTATTTGGTCCAAGAATGGATTGAAGGAGAAACTCTCACTCAGATCCATCAACGACAAGGAAATTTATCAGACAATCAAATTAAAGAGATATTAATCGGTATTCTACCTATTCTGGACTATGTGCATAGTCGTCATATCATTCACCGCGATATTAAACCCGATAACATTATTATTCGTAGTCACGATCAAAAACCTGTATTGATTGATTTTGGCATTGTTAAAGAAACAGTGGCCACCATGATTCATTCGGATGGCAACACTCCCTATTCTGTGGGACTCGGAACCCCTGGTTACATGGCTTCAGAACAAGCGGCGGGCCGTCCCCTTACTTCGAGTGACTTATACAGTTTAGGACTGACGGCAGTGTTTTTGCTGACGGGAACAACCCCTCAATATTTAGCGATCGATCCCAACACAGGAGAAATTTTATGGCGCAAAGAAGCCCCGAAGGTTCATTCTAACTTAGGAAATGTTCTTGATCGTGCTATTCGTTTTCATCCTCGTGATCGCTTTTCCACTGCAACGGAAATGTTAGAGGCTCTAGTTCTTAATAAGGCTGTCCCCACCTCAGCTACCATTGCGGTTGGACCTCAAAACCTGTCCCCCAAAACAGATGATTCACAAAGTAGTCCCATCCACTCAGAAGAGAGTTCCACGGAAGTTCCTTGGGCTTTATTAGCATTAGGGGCATTTTTAGCAGCCAGTGCTATTGTTGGAGGGTTGATGCTAGGAATTATGTTAGGAACAAAAGAGCGATCGCAACCTATTCCCTCTCCTTCTGTCTCTCCACAGTCTCCTCAACCTGAACCAACAATAACCCCAGAGTTGCCTCAACCGAAACCCAAACCTCCTCAGCGAGTTGCTCCTTCTCCTAAACCTAAACCTAAACCTTCTCCTACTCCCGAAGCTAAACCTTCTCCTACTCCCGAAGTTAAACCCTCTCCTGTTCCCGAAGCTAAACCTTCTCCTACTCCAGAAGCTAAACCTTCTCCTACTCCAGAAGTTGAACCTTCTCCGATTCCAGAACCCACTGAGGCTGTTCCTATTCCTGTCGAACCTCCTCCTCAGGGATCAGAGTCTCAACAACCCAGTGAGGAAACTTCTCCAAGTGAACCGGAAACCGCTCCGAAACCTTCTGTTGAAAATGAGCCAGAGAATAAAAATGAGCCAGAGAATAAAGAAGAAGAGCCGAATAAATATAATATCCAGCCCTACTTTGACTCTGATAAAGAGGAAAACCAGTCTGATATCAAAGAATATTTTGACTAGAAGAGAAAAGTTTAAAAGATTTTAACCCTAAGTCTTTTACAATAAAATAATGGTTAATAATTTTCGTGATAACAATTAACAATTATGCTATCTGAATCTAGTCAAAAATTTAATGAATATTTAATCCAATTCCCTGAATTACAAACAAAATTGACATCAATTAAATCCCCCTTTGATTTAATTAATTTTGCTAAAGAAGAAGGGTTTGAATTGACAATCGATAATTTTAAAGAACTGGCTCAACACGCTTTTCATCAATGGTTAATCAAGGTTGACCCGTCTGTTCGTCTTTTCATCGAGAAAGTCGATGATGATAAAGAATTAGACCGAAAATTTCATCAATGCACTTCTATTAATGATTTAATTAATTTGGCCCAAGAATATAATGTTGAAATAACATCATTAGAAATGGAAAGAGCAGCAGAGATCGCTAAATCATTTAAAGGTTTTAGTTTTGAGAAAACCTTTTTTCAAAATTTAACTGATAAATCTTAAATCGACTTTTCCCCGTGATACATCGACGGGGATTCTAAATCAAGAGCAACAACAGTTAGACACACAAAAAACCCAATAACAACTAAATCTCTTCCATTTCTAACTTAGCCGAAGTAACCGCCCCAAAAGCAAAAGCAAACACAATGGGCATGGGATTTTTCAATAAGTAAGTTAACATAACCGAGATGATTGAAATCAAAACAGCTGATACTAACCAAGTTTTTTCTTCAGCACAAAAGCCTTTTGTTGCCTTGATTAAGTATAATACTTCAGAGGGGATTGGTTCAGGCATAACTGCACCTGGGGGAAAAGCCCAATAATGGTTGTAACGCTCTCTAAACAAATCTGTCCAGCCATTTTCCTCGCACCATTCCTGAATCCATTCGTCTCTAAAATGCTTCATAATTCCCTACAATGCCCTAAAGTTACCCTTAATTTCTGTACAAATCAATCTCTGTTTAGTCATACTTATCATTCATATTAGCAAAACCATTCTGGGTTATTGAGTAACTTCATAAATCTTAATTTAACAACATTAAGTATATGTGCTTATTAATTGATGCTCAGTACAAATTGCTTTTAATTTTTGGTCCCAAGGTTCACGGGGAAGTTGAGAAATAAGGGAGAATTCAAAGGTAATTCCCACAGTAGGAATATGACACCATTGAGGGGAATTTAAAAGGCGATCGTAGAAACCGCCACCATATCCTAACCGATATCCATTGTAATCACAAGCTACGGCAGGAATGAGCATTAAATCAACGGTTTCAGGGGTTAAAATTGGAGCGTTAGGAGAAGGTTCTAGGATGCCATATTTTCCCTTAATTAAAGGGTCTTCTAGTTGCCAAGAATGCCAAACTAAAGATTTTTTAACACAACGAGGGAATCCCCAGTTTTTGCTGTTTGAAAACAGATAAGTCAAATCAGGTTCTTGACGAATCGGAAAGTAAGCAAGAATTGTTTTTGATTGTTGAAATAGAGAATAGTTTTGTAAGTTTTGGCACAATAATTTACTTTTTTCTAACCATTCTCTGTGAGAGAGATTGATTCTTTCTTGGATAATTTTTTTTCTTATTTGCTTTTTCATTTCTGTTTTATTCATTGATATTTAAAATTTTTAATCATCTAATTTTGAGTTAATTAATTGTTTTAAACCTTCTATATCATTGCTACATAATAGTTCAATATTTTCTGTTATTTTTTCTACAGTCCAATGCCACCATTTTAATTCTAAGAGTAAATTAATTACATC
>JBFRWG010000204.1:0-15843 GCA_051439445.1 Crocosphaera sp. | reverse complement strand
TTCTGGTGTCTTCAGCGTGGTGGCACCACTCCGATTCCATCCCGAACTCGGCAGTGAAACATCTCAGCGGCAACGATACTTGTGGGGTAGCCCACTGGGACAATAGCTCGATGCCAGGATTATTCTTCGATCAAAGCCACTTTTTTGATAGACAAAAGAGTGGCTTTGATCATAGGTATCTTTTTAGGTATCTACTTTTAATAATGCAAACATCAATAAAATAAACGGGAATACTAGCCATAGCGATTTATGATTTTATCTCTATGGCACACTCACACAAATCTAGAAAAAGTATTGCTGTCACCCCTACAGGAAAGGGCAAGCTCAGAGAAGCTCAAATCTTAAAGAGTGGTAAACGGATCACTTATGAAGATATCGAGGAAATGCTGGAATGGACAGTTTCTCGTAGTACGATTGAACGTTTTTTTCGAGGAAAAGCCGTGGATATTGAGAATGCTATTAGCATTACAGGAGCATTAGGTTTAAAACTCGAAGAAGTTGTGGATGTCGTTAGCTATGAAGAAATAATGCTAAGGTAACCAGGGGTACTGACGAAAATCAGGAGAACGCTTTTCCAAAAAGGCTTGTTTTCCTTCTGCTCCTTCTTCTGTCATATAATACAAAAGTGTGGCATTTCCAGCTAACTCTTGTAAACCTGCTTGTCCATCACAATCAGCATTAAAAGCAGCTTTGAGGCAACGGATTGCGATGGGGCTTTTTTCTAGGATTTCTTGAGCCCATTTAACTCCTTCTGTTTCGAGTTGTGCCACAGGAACAACACAATTAACTAAACCCATTGATAAAGCTTGTTCTGCATCATATTGACGACAGAGAAACCAGATTTCTCTGGCTTTTTTTTGTCCCACAATACGAGCTAGATAACTTGTTCCAAATCCAGCATCAAAACTTCCCACTTTAGGACCTGTTTGCCCGAAAATAGCATTATCGGCTGCAATAGTCAAATCACAAATAAGATGTAAAACATGACCCCCCCCAATAGCATAACCAGCAACTAAGGCGATTACCACCTTTGGTAGAGAACGAATTAATCTTTGTAAGTCAAGGACATTTAAACGAGGAACCCCCCTATCATCGATATAACCCGCATTTCCCCTGACGCTTTGATCGCCACCAGAACAAAAAGCATATTTTCCGTCGCTGTGAGGTCCTGCGCCAGTTAATAGAACAACCCCTATCGTACTATCCTCGCGAGCATCACAAAAAGCATCATACAATTCAAATACCGTTTTGGGACGAAACGCATTGCGTTTATGGGGGCGGTTGATTGTGATTTTGGCAATCCCATCCCATTTATGATAAAGAATGTCTTCGTAAGTTTTGGCACTTTGCCAGACAATTTCCATGAGTTAAGGCAAAATAAGCATGTAGTGACATCCTCCCACGCACGCCGCTACGCTTTGTGCGGGGAACCTCCCTAACTCACGATAGGGCCTTCCTGGTTATTCTCGCTTATACGAGGTTTCGCCACTTATCTAGAACACATTGGTACAAACGATGAAAAAATCTCCCACTGTTGGTTCCCCGACAGAACGACTAATCAGGCGTTTTCGTTTCCCAGAGTCCCTGGGTACTTTATCCGATTATTCAATTTTCCTAGTATTTCCCAAGCGAGGCGAGATCCGGTCTTATGACTGTCTTCCACTCTCATCTTGGATGGATACACTCCAACTCGGGCTGAGATTGGTGGTTCTTACTTTACCGCCACATCTAGTGTATCACAAAAACTTCGGTTCCCCGGCTCTCATCCGGAGATTTTCGTTCCTCAAGCAAGACCTGCTGTTGCGGAGGTTTCCTCCGCGAGCTTCCTTCCTAAATCGGGGATTTCTCGCCAGGGGGGTTAACTACATTAGTAAAGAGAATTACTGGTCTAGTTTATCCCTACTTATCCGACAGATGCGCCAATCAGGTAATATATCCGCTCCCATTCGTTGATAAAATTCGATAGCAGGGGTGTTCCAATCTAAAACACTCCACTCCAATCTACCAGCATCTCTCTTTACTGCTAGGTTAGCTATATAAGTAAACATTGCTTTACCAATGCCACGACGACGATAATTAGGTAAAACAAAAATATCTTCAATGTATAATCCAGGCCGAGTTAAAAAAGTAGAGTAGTTGGAAAAAAAAAGGGCAAAGCCCACTTTTTTCTGTCCCCATTCAGCAATTATGGCTTCTGCATAAGGATTTTTACCAAAAAGGTGTTTTTCTAAGGACTCTGGACTTCCTGTGACCTGGTGAGACAACTTCTCGTATTCAGCTAAAGCCTCAATGAGTTTGAAAATATCACCGACATCAGCAACCTTTGCTGAACGAATGATTAAAGGTTCTTGATTGGACATAATATTAATACAAAAAGAAAACAAAAGTCACAAATCAAGACCAAAAAGGCTTGACTTATGACTTTTGTGTAACTTTCCGAGTCAATGAAGCCATCCTTTAAGACGACGGGCAACTTGAGGACGACGTAACTTACGCATCGCTTTACTTTGAATTTGACGGACTCTTTCGCGTGACAAATTAAAAATTCCCCCTACTTCTTCAAGGGTATGGGGTTGGGAAGTACATAGTCCATAACGCAAAGCAATCACATCTTTTTCCCGTTGTGTTAAAACGTCACTGAGAACCGCAGATACTTCGTAACGCAACATTCCCTCATTCATGAGTTCTTCAGGCAGTTGTAGGTCTTGGTCTTCAAGTAAATCAACTAATTCTGTGTCTTCTCCTTTTCCAACCCGATGGTTTAAAGATAAAGACTGTCGACGGAGTTGTAATAACTGACGCAGTTGAGGTGGTGTCACTTCTAATTCATCAGCTAGTTCTTTTTCGTTGGGGTTACGCTGCAATTGTTGTTTTAAGACCCTTTGGGCTTTTTTCAACTTGTTGAGTTTTTCAACCACATGAATCGGTAAACGAATAGTCCTCGCATCATTGGCAATGGTACGAGTGATAGCTTGACGAATCCACCAATACGCATAGGTTGAGAATTTATAGCCCTTATTGGGGTCAAATTTCTCCGCAGCACGATTGAGTCCGATTGCCCCTTCTTGGATTAAATCTAAGAAAGGAACACCACGATTAAGATAGCGTTTGGCAATGGATACAACTAAACGCAAATTAGAACGAATCATCTTCCGTTTCGCTGTACGTCCCCGATGCAAACGATATTCAAATTGCTTTTGGTTCTCGAAGGACATAGCCGTTGCCCATTCCATCTTGCTAGGGGATCGCTGCAACTCTTCTTTTAATCTTTGACGGGTTTCTTCTGCTTGGACCAAAAATTGAACATGATGGGCTAAATCTACTTCTTCTTGGGCATTTAGGAGGGGATAACGTGACATTTCCTTAAAAAATGCCCCGACTGTATCATCAGAAACGGTTTTCCGATATCCCTCTGGATATTGATTACCTATATCATCAGCCAAAGAAGAAATTTCTACTTCAACAGATTGAAACTCATTTTCTGTTTGTTCAAGTTCAACTGCTTCAACTTCAGAGGGTTTAAATTCATTCATCGATTCCGTTTGCATCATTTGTGTCGTGTTCATAAGCTGATAATTCCGAGGAGTAAAACAGGTTTAACAAGTTCAGGAACAATGGAAGGGGAGACGAGGTCAGCTATGGGTAGAATTATGGATGATTGGCTATGAATTAAACTGGGGTTTTTTAAGATTATTTTAATAATTTTCTAAGGATCTTAATTCAATACCAATCAATACCCAAAAAACGGAAATTAAAGATCAGAAACGAAAAAACTTAACCTTATGACTATCGCCTCCAGCCCTAACCAATCTTGGCTTAACCAGACTGGCTGTTTATCAGGCTACCAGAATTATTTTGATGTTTTGTCTATCTAATTACAAAAAGACAAATTTATAAATAGAAAGAGAAGTTTCTTGGTTTAAACTATAGAAAGTCTTTAACATTTGATTGTCTCCTTCACACTAGAGATAAATTTTGGGGGTCTTGTTATTAAATAACTTATCTGATTTCAGGGGGATTTTTCATCCTTTTTTATATAAATTTTTGTTAAGAAAAAAAATCAGATAAATTATAAAGAAAATCGAAAAAAGGAGTTGTCGTATATAGTTATAGTGTAGCTTAGTTTACCAAAATTTGTGTAGGGATTGATTGGGTTTCCCTTGCTCATAAATTCTTGTGATTAATATTTGTTAACTAGGGTCTTGATGACAAAATGAGAGAAGGTTGTTTGTCTTTCTCCTTGACCTTGAAAGTTAAGAAAATTGCAAGGTAAAGTTTTTTGTAACTGATTATACTGAAAATTTGAACTTATTTTAGATAATCTCTGAGAACTCTTTGTCTCAAAAATAATGAAATCTATGCAAATTACTGCAAAAATGGCGAATTTACTGGGGAGTATCCTATCTGTAACCCTATTATCCAGTCAATCATTGGTGCTGGCCAACCCAGAAGCCCCTAGTCCCAGTGTTCTTCATCCCACCCTTGAAAAAGCACGGCGAGAACTACCTAAAGACTATTTTGCCGTGTACGCTATTGCCGATCGCATTGCCAGGGCTAATGGCTTAGATAAGAAACCTTGGCGCATTGTAGTCACATCAAATTATACGGTCAACGCCTACGCCTCCGATGCCAACCTCCTCACCTTTGAAGCTGGTTTGATGGATCAACTAGAAGGCAATGCTTCGGCCTTAGCTTGTGCCATTGCTCATGAAATGGGGCATCATGTTGAGCAACATTTAGGTTACGGTCCAGCCAAACGAGAAGAAGCCAGACTCCAAGAAATAGAGAAGGCGGAGAGAGAAAAATTAATCGCAGAACAAGATGCTGAAACCCAAGCTGCATTGGGGGCTGGTTTTGCCGCAGGTGCTGTAGAAGGGAGTCGTCGCGTTGGGGGAACTGCCGGACAAGTTCTGGGGGTTTTCGGTGTTTTAGTGGGAGCGGCTGCTCAAAAGGATGCTCAAAATATTGAGCAAATTAAAGCCGAAATTGAGCAAGAGGCAGAAGTCAGATATAATCAGCGTTTAGTTGAAATTAGTCACGGCCACGAATTAGAAGCGGACGAATTAGGCTATATTTACAGTGTTAAAGCTGGTTTTAATCCCAATGGTTGTCTTGCCGTGATGGATATTTTAGGCAGAATGCCAGGGGCGCAAACGCAAGATGGCACTCATCCAGCACCAGAAATCAGAAGCGAAAAAATCAAGGCTTTAATGGCAAAATATCCGCCAGAAACTTTAAAAGCTGAAGGTAAAACTTTACTGGATGCTAAAGTTAATCCTTTACAATATCAAACCTTCAGTTATCAAGTCGAAGGAGGTGGAACTCTGTCTGGGTTAAAATTGTTACCGATTACTGGTACAACCATGGATGATTTAGACGATTATCTGAAATAGTTTGCCTTCGTTAGTAACTGAAATTAAATGAACATTATGGGAATAAGAAACATATCAAATCTCATCATAGCCACAGGAATCTTTAGCACTTTGCTAAGTGTTTCTTCTGCTACCTATGCTCAATCTGTCAAGTTTGAATGTGCCACGGATAATCAGAATATACCCACTACTTATGCACAAACCCCTGGAGGAATTGTACAAATTTTTAAGTGGACGAGTACATTTTTTAATCCACCCTATACCCCCATTCAAAGGTGTCAAGAAGTAGCGAAACGTCTCAATCAATTCCAGCCCGATCATTTAGTTGCTGGTCGTGTCAACAATTATAATGTTATTTGTGCTGGCACAAGTTGCGATCGTAAAGGGGCTAATATTTTATTAACCTTAAGACCCGATCAAAATCCTGCTCAAGTATTAGCAGAAATTGATAATACGAGAGATGCTGCGGGGGGACCTTCTATGCAGTTAGGAGGACATTCTAATGGAGGAAAAAAGCCATCAAAAAACAGTAATTTGTTTAAAAGCAGTGATGGTTCTATTGGACTTAATTTAACGGATTATATTCAATCTGCTCCTAAAATTCCTCGCAACCTTTCGGGAAGTTCTACTACAAACAATGATGATAATTCCCAAATTATTCAACAGCAACCGGTGACGGTTCCTGCCAACAGAGGTAAACCTCCTAGTTCCCCTCGCGGTACAGCTTGGTAAGTAAGATTGTTGGACATTGCTCAATAGTTTTTTAGCCATAACTATTGACCAAACTCAATAGTGTTTGTTCCCTAACCTTATTATTCATTTGAGTATTAAGTCCAATCTTTAATGATGAAACAATTTTCAACCACTTTTGTCTTTGGAGTCGCCTGTTTTTTGAGTGGTGTTGCCACTCAATACCTTTTGCCTGTTGTCAGTTGGAATCAGTTGATTGACTGTGAAGAAATAGAGGATATTATTGTTCCTACGACTTCAGAAATGCCAACTACTGATGAGGTTACATTAAACAATAGGAAGGAAGAAATTAAAACCTATGCTAAAAAAATTACTGTTAAAGTTTTGTCGGGTCAAAATTCAGGATCAGGCATTTTAATTAAGCGAACAGGGAATATTTATCAAGTGCTAACCAATGATCATGTTTTACTATTTGGTAGACAAGATCACGCTTATGAAATTGAAACCCCAGACGGGAATCTTTACACAGCTAAACCTGTGAATGAATTTGATCCTAAAAATTATGATTTAGGGATTTTAGAATTTAGGAGTGATCAGGTTTATGAGGTGGTTTCTTTATCTCGGTTACCTCCTCCTAATATTGGTGAAAAAGTCTATGCTGCGGGTTTTCCCTATCAGTTAGATGATTCAGTTGATGATGCTTTTACTTTTACCACAGGAAACGTTAATTTAATTAGTGATTTATCATTTCGTGGGGGTTACAAAATTGGCTATACTAATGATGTAAAAAAAGGCATGAGTGGAGGACCATTATTAAACGAAAAAGGGGAAATTATTGGGATTAATGGACGACATAAATATCCCGCTTGGGGAAACCCTTATATTTTTGAAAATGGCACTGTTGCTTCTCCTGAACAAAAAGAAGAAATGAGTCAATATAGTTGGGCAATTCCTATTCAAACTTTTTTAAAATTGACTTCTAACTTTAACTTTTTAAAATGATTTAATTAATTATTAGAATGGATAGTTAAGATGATTTATCGAGTAAAGTCCTTTAGATTTTTATCTAGTTTTTTTCTTACGTTTGCTTTTGTGTTAGCTGGTTACATAACATCAGTTAAAACCGTCAACTCGCAAACCAATAAAGTAGGTAAATTTATTTTAGAGTATCAACCAACTTCTTCCCATAAGCAAGTTCGTAATTTATTGATAAAAACTAAAGTATTTGACAACATTATTTCTAATCTAAATACATCAGGATTAATTATGCGGGAGGATATTGCTGTTATTTTTAAAGATTGTGGTGTTGCTAATGCTTATTGGAGTCCTTCCAAAAGACAAATAATCATTTGTTATGAAAATACAGGTTATGATATTGTACTCTTTCATGAAAAGGCAGGATATCCTTTAGAAACAGCGATTGAAAAATCGATTAATGAAACCATTGTTGCTTTTTATCACGAATTAGGCCATGGTTTAATTGATGTTTTACCCTTAAGTGCAGTGGGACAAGAAGAAGATACGGTTGATGAATTTGCTACTGTTATGTTATTTAGAACCTATAAACCTGATGTAGCAGCAGAAATGGTTTTAGATGCGGCAGAATTTTATGAACTGGTCTATAAAACAGAGGGTCGAGGACCGGGTTGGGGGGAACACGCACCCAATGATAAAAGACTATTTAATTTAGTTTGTTTAGTCTATGGAAGTAACCCAAAAAAATATGCAGAAGTCTTCATTAAAAAATTTGTTTTAGTGGATAGTGAAGGGAGAGCAACTGAACAAGCAATTAAACGTCGCGCTGCTAGATGTCAACGAGACTTTGCTCAAAAAATGGATAGTTGGAATAAGTTATTATTGCCTCATTATACCACTGATAATCCAGATCAACCTAATAATAGAACGCTTCATAATTCTCCAGGAGTTTCTCGTAGAGGAAGTCATTGGTAAAACATTAGGGTGGGTTAGAACGAAGTCAGAAGTTGTTTTAGGATGAGTTAGAATGAAGTCAGAAGTAAGTTAGGGCTTAATAGTATTAAGACCCTACATAGGTAAAAAATTAGGGTGGGTTAGACGGTTATAATTTAGGTTATAACAAGAAGATAAAAATCCGTCGTAACCCACCATTTCCAGTATGTTAATACAGTAATTAAAAATTAACAATGGCTGCCAAAGATCCTTTATTAAGATCAGAAGAAATTGAACAACTTATTGCCAATAATAACTTAGATGCTGCTACTAAGCAACTGATGGATTTTGTTACAGAATTTTCCATTGAGCGAGATAAGAAGAAGGAAGTGATTATTATAAGACAACAATATAAACAATTTACTGATGAAAATCGTTTAGGAATTATAGATAATCAAAAGTATAACTTAAATATCAAAAAATTAATTTTACAAATTCTAGACTTTAAAGATTCTATTATTGATGAATATAATGAACGTTATTTAGATCATAATAGTCCTATTAATGAAACATCACTGATAGATAATATTACAGACAACAGAACTCAAGAAACAGTTAAAGCTTCTTTAACTAAATATGAAATAGCAAGAGAAAACTTTTTTAAGCAAAGACAGGACGCACAAAAAGCAGTTGTTAAAGGGGTTAATATTGGTAAAGTTTATAAAAGTAAGGGAGTAAAATTTTGTTTATCCCCTATTAGTCTAGAATTAAATTTAGGAGAAATCATTGCAGTTGTGGGAGAAAATGGCAATGGAAAAACAACACTTTTACGGATGATTGCGGGAGATTTAGCTATCAGTGAAGGAGAGTTAACTTATCCTCTTTTGATGGATAAGAAGCAAAAAGATTGGTATTTAATTAAACAACAAATTGCTTATCTTCCTCAAGAATTACCTAAATGGTATGGATCTTTAATGACTAATCTACATTTTACAGCAACCATTAATGGAATTCAGGGAAAAGATAATATTAATGACGTTGATTTAATTATTTATCGTTTAGGTTTAGAAGCATATCGAAAAGCCAAATGGACTGAAATTTCTAGTGGTTATAAGACCCGTTTTTCTTTAGCTAGAGCATTGGTTAGAAAACCAAAATTATTAGTTTTTGATGAACCTTTAGCTAATTTAGACATTAATGCTCAAGCAACTTTTTTATCAGATTTAAGAGACATTATTAACCTTCAAGAATATCCCTTAACTGCAATTATTAGCTCACAACATTTATATGAAGTAGAAAGTATTGCAGATAAAATTATCTTTTTAAAGGATGGAGAAGAAAAATATAATGGTTTGATGTCAGAGTTTAAAAAGGAGAGAGACTTTAATGTATATGAGATCAATTGTAATCTTAGTCAAGAATTATTAATGAATCTGTTGCAACCCATAGGATGTAGTAAAATTGAGGAAGCTGGAAACAATTTGATTATTTATACATCTGTTTCTGTTAGCAGTGTAAAACTGTTACAAGTTTTGGTAACTCATCAAGTTTCGCTTAAATATTTTAGAGATATTAGTCAATCTACTCGTCGGTTATTTGAGACTTAAGTTATGATACTTAAATCTGTTCAAAAAGCTCTTAATCCTACTTTTCTACAAGGTATCGATCAAGACTATTTACTTAATTATCCGAGGTTATGGACACTTAAAATTCATTATCTTTGTTATTATGTGGGAATAATTAATTTATTTGTATTAATTTGTATTTTATTGTATCGCTGTAACTTTTATCATGCTAGTATAATAACTAACTTAGCACTTGTTTTATGCGGATTACATATTCTGTTTGCTATTATTTGGATTACGTTACAATTTTATTACAATATTTCTTACAACTCTAAAAAACAATTTGGGAAGATCAATATTAAGCAAGAATGGTTATTTGATATTGTTGGATATTTAGTTTGTTTGTTAATCCTCGCTTCACCTGTAATAATATTTTCAACAGCAATGCAATATAAAATGATAGGGAAAAGTTCAGTAGACCAAGTGATTGCTGATTTTGCTATTTTTGATATTTTAGACCATAATAATGAGATATCTTCATCTCCTTTCTTTTCTAAAGCTGAAGTTAACTCCTGTTATGGGAAAACTCTAGAAGAAGATTCAACAGAGACTTGTAAAGAGGAAAATAAACTTTTTAAAAATCTAAAAAATAACATATTAGAATACTATAAGATATTGAAAAAAACTGCCGATCTCTTATATAATGAATCTTATAATTTATCTGATTTAGAAGAATTACTTGAGCCATATAAGCAAGACTCTCAACCTAATTATGATAAGATTCCGAATTGGCTTACACCACACAAAAGAGCTAGAGATATGCTGAATAACATGGTCAAAGAAAAAAATGACTATTACTATAATCTATTGAATACCTCACATGAAAAAATTATTTTTTGCGATAATACTAACAATAGTAAAGAAGATTGTCGTAACATTTTAGTAATAATAAATAGAAGCTATAATACAATAAATCTGCTAGAAAAAAGGAATAGAGATTTACGAGAATCAAAAAAGTTATTTGTTGAATACATGATTAATAAGTATTTAAAAGATAAGGATTTATTAGAATTATTAATCAATCAAAACTATTCGTTCTTTTATAAGTTAATTAGTCAATATTCAGGACAAGAAATAGATGAGTCTAAAGCAGGAGATATGTATTTTGTACCTGCAAAAGAAAATTGTGAACAATATTATAATTTTATTACTTATGATTTAAAATTTGCTAGTTTATTAGTGTTATGTATTTTTATACATCTTATTCTTCTATTGGTAATAACCAAATACATAGAGTTGAGGTTATTAATTGTAGCAATAATATTTCTTGCTATTTTTATTGTTTTAGTATTACCTTGTTATTTTCTGATAGCAAGCGTTGTTTCCTTTTCTGATTTAAGAGATTATTATTATTTATTTTTGTCCTGGTTATTTGCTTTTATAATAATCATTATTTCAATTACTAATCATAAGTATAAAACAATAAAAAATATAATTCTAGCAGTTATTTTGCCTTTTGCTATTGCATCTTTAGGGATAACATTAGTTGAATTTATTTTTGATGATATAAATCAATTTGAATCAGATAATTCCATTCTAAAAGGTAAAATAGACATGATATTTTTATTATTTTCAAGTCTTTTATATCTTCCTTTTCTTCCATTATTAACACAAAGATTTAAAAATCAACTCTCACTCCCCAAAGAAAAATGAAACCCCAACTGACTAATATTCAAACCCTGATCCAACAAGGAGACTTACAAACAGCAATTACTCAACTTCTGCAACTAACAGAAAACACTCCTTATCATAACGAAATCATACTCCATGCTGCAACTTTAAAACAACTACAAAAAAGCGATCGCCTACATATCTTATCACCCGAAGACATCAGAAGAGAACAAAATAGACTTACTTATGCGTTACTAGAAGTCATCCAAGAAATAAACCCCAACCCAACTCAAACAACCCATAACAATCAACAAAATACAGAATTATTAGATATCATTAAACTATTAGCTACTAAACCCATTCATGTAGAAGCAAAAGCAGTATCCCAAGGAAACATTAATCAAACCCATTCTGGTAGTGGTGATAACGTCGCAGGAGACAAAAATATAACCCATCATTATAACTCTCAAAACTTAAATGAAGCTATTATCGAAATACAAACTATTTACCAAAAAATTGCTCAAGACTATCCCAACGATACCACAACCCAAGGTATCAAAACTATCGAAATGATAGAAAATAATCCTACATTAAAACATAAACTAATTACTATTGCAAAACAAGGAGAACTTACTGCATTAGAAAAAGCTTTAGATAACCCCGTTGCTGCATTTGCGATCGCCGTAATAAAAACCTGGATGAACAGTTAAAAATAAACCCAACATGATACAATAAACATTGCGCTTTATCTGCTTATTTTCTATGTTTTCAAAAGATACATTATTCGCAGTTTCTTTATTTCCTTATCTGGGGTTTTTATGGTTTTTGACTCGTTCTCCAGAAACCCCTCGTTTAGCATTAATTGGTTTCTATGTTTTATTAGTATTTGTCGCCGTAACCATTCCTGCTGGAATTTATGCTAAAGTCCAATATGGAGAGGCATTAGCGAATGTTGACTGGTTACATGGTAGTGCAGAATCTTTTTTAACTTTATCTAATATTTTCGTGGTTTTGGGATTCCGTCAAGGAATTATTCATTATCGAAAGCAACAAGAAAATACGAAAATAAACAAACTAAATAATGAACAATGTCTAGACTAGGCTCTTTATGTGTTGGTCAGGCAGAATTTCCCACCTGTTAAGAAGAATGGGGAATTCTTCCCGACATTTGGTTAAATTTAATGGGTTCAACAGCAGCGACTTTAGCTGCTTGAGTGGTTGTAGATGTTGTGGGAGAAACAGAAGAAGCTTGAATAACTTCAGGATTAAATCGATAACCCACATTACGCACGGTTTGGATCAAACTAGGTTGACGAGGATCGGTTTCAATTTTCTTGCGCAAAGACAAGACATGGGTATCGATGGTACGGGGGTTATCAATGGCCTCTGGCCAAGCTCTTTGCAGCAATTCTGAACGGCTCAGAGGGGTCCCTTCTGCTTGAGCCAAGACATACAATAAACTGAATTCTTGAGGGGTTAAGTCCACAAAATCTCCCCGAAATTGAACCCGACGTTGTACTAAATCAATTTTCAAATCACCATAATCTAAAAATAAAGGTGCCGAAGCAACACGAACCCTTCTAATCAAGGCTTCTACCCTAGCCATAAATTCTTGCATTCCAAAGGGTTTGGTCAAATAGTCATCAGCCCCTGCATTGAGTCCCCTGACAATATCTTTTTCTGTATTTTGGGCTGACAAAATAAGAATCATCGATTGCTTTTGTTGATGAAGCCATCGGCACAATTCTAGGGAATCTCCGTCGGAAAGATCAGCATCAAGAATAACTAAGGTGGGTTGACGACGGGCAAAAACACTTCGAGCCTGTTGTAAATTCGCACACTGTTGAGCCGTGTAACCTGCCTGTTGCAGATGCCACCCTAATAACGATCGTAGATGAGGATTTCCCTCAACAATAGCGGTATAAATGAGAGTCACCTTAGTTTTCTTCCTTGTAGTTTGACCGTCCTTAGCGTAACAAACGTAATGTCAAGAATTTGTAACATTAGCTACGGGGTTTTCAGGCATTTCCTAAGAAAACCTTAAGTTTCATTAGAACTCAGTTTTCAGTTTATTCACCCTCGGTTGATGATATGGAGAGCCAGATTGTTAATCAGGATATGCCCAGATTATGACATATTTTCATCTTCTTAACCATCGCCAAAAGTCCTAGTCAGGAAAAGCTCTCAAACAGATTTTTTCTTGAGACAAGCTATTTTGAGCCTCGACTGCATTCTGAGCCAACCAGTCTAGTTGATCATTTTCTACAACTATGAGGTGCGATCTGCGAACCACTGGCACACCTGACTTTAATAAACAGGAACATCCTGCTATGTTCTAATTATAGATTTTATTTGATAAAATGGCCTATGTTCTTCGAGATTTCATAACCGAGTTGGGATTTAGATACGTCAGGTTAAAATAGAGGATGTCAAATTTTGATGTTTATCTCTCAAGACCCTAATCAGGTTAATATTGAGTTTCATAATCTATTTAACATTTTGGGTTGTTTTTCTGTTGATGATTAATTAAAATCAAAACACTTATTTTAGATTCACCCTTCTATCAGCCATTCTTCTTAAGACCCTATGCTTCAACATCCTTTGGCAATTCGTTATTATCAAAATCTCACAGATGGTATGGTTGAGTTATGGAACCGTGGCCGTCGCTTTGATGAAATCCAATCTTACATGGATGGTTATCTAGCTTGTCTACGACAGGTCAATGTCTTAGAACCTTATCTCATTCATCGTTTAGAAGAGGATGCTTGGCGTTTTTTTCGTGATCCCTCTAACTTTGAACTACCAGAATTACAACCAGAAACCGACTATTATCGACAATAAACCAGTTATCTTAAGACAGCCCGCTAGAAGCGGGCTTATTTTTTTAGGAAGCCAGAGCAACTTCTACCGCTTGTTGTAGCTCACCATTTTGATACTGCTCAATCATGACATCAGATCCCCCCATAAATTCCCCATTGATATAGACTTGAGGAATAGTCGGCCAGTTGGAGTATTCCTTAATACCTTGGCGAATTTCAGGATCTTCTAGAACATCACAAGTTTCATAAGGAACACCTAATGTATTCAAAATTTGGACAACATTGTTAGAAAAGCCACATTGGGGCATTAACTTGTTACCCTTCATGAACACAAAAATTTTGTTAGCTTTAATGTATCCTTCAATTTTTCCTTTGACTTCTGGGGTCATATTTACTCCTTAAAAAATGGATTAACTCAGAGCTATTTCATCTCAGTTTGACATTCTCACCGTTAAGGCTATGCCTATAACAGGAGATTCTTGTTTCATTGGGTTTGTCTAGTCCCAAGTCATCACTGACTCAAAACAGCGTCCAGATTCCCCTCCACAAGCATCTGTTTAATGTCCACTGACTGCCCGGCAGCAAACAACAAAAAACTTGGATTATGTTTCGATTTCTCCTTCACAAACTATGTCGCCCCTGTTCTGTCGGTATTTTACTTTGGCGATCACATTTTGTCTGGCGAGAACCACCAATTTTGCTACGCTAGGCACACTTGGGTGCATTTGCCCCTCGATTCTAGCACAAACTTTGATTCAATCTTCTCCCTACGGTCAGCTTCATTTGTTGGTCGCCATTCATGAGGGGCTGAGGAATTTGATAAACCTAGACGCGCACGTTTACTGACTTCGTTGTAGTAAGGTTTGTAGACTACTGGTGAAGTGGGACTTTCTCGCCCCAAACTAAGTAGGGGTCAACGGCCGTTGACCCCTACTAAAAATAAGTAAAAATACTAGGGCGATTTGTCCAAGTCTGTCTAGTTTTGTCCTAATTTTTTCCAATGGCGGAACCCCTTCCGCCTACAGCACCGTCTTACCGCTACACCGATAGGTTAGCGGGAGTCCTAGCCGCGACATTTAAGATAGACAACATTTAGCCGTTGGCTGCTTCCCAAGCTTCGGGGGTAAAGGTTTTTAAGGCCAGAGCATGAATGGCTTCCGAAGCCATCGCTTCTTGAACTGCGCCATAAACCAATTGATGCTGTTTAATCATGGTTTTGCCTTCAAACTCAGCAGAGACAACGATCGCCTCTAAATGGTCTCCTCCACCGGTGAGATCCCTAACCACCACTTGAGCGTCAGGGAGTTGAGCCTTAATCATATCTTCAACTTGTGCAAGTGCAACCATGGGACTTTTCTCTAAAACAACGAAAAAACATACTATAGTTATTGTGACTCAATTTACCAATCTTGGCGACTGTGGACTGTCCCAACGGTGTCCAGCTTTGTACAGCGTCGGCTTCCTACCCAATTAGCAGCTTTCTATTGCAACCAACAGCGAGTCTTACACCAAGACAATAGGCTATCCCCCTCGTCCCGAAGGTTAAAAATTCTTTAATTACTATGCCTTTGATCACAGTTTCATCTAGTCCACTGCAGAGGGTCAGGTTCAGCAAGATACGTCCTTCTTTCCTCTATCCTCCGAATCAACAGCCCAGGTCATTACCCTGTAGACCTATCAGAGATTACTTGTAATGAACTACCCACAATCGTCGCTACGCTTTGATTGGGGTTTCTGTCGCTTCAACTCCCAATCTTTAGCAAACCCTCCACACCGCTTGGGTGTGTGAGCTTGCTCAGAGGACTGAGATCCACGATT
>JBFRWG010000203.1:0-24629 GCA_051439445.1 Crocosphaera sp. | reverse complement strand
GTCCTAGCTTCGGAGTAGCAGGAATCTTCCGTTTCATTCTCTTCTTACAAGGGTTCCACAACTGGACACTTAACCCCTTCCACATGATGGGAGTTGCCGGTGTACTCGGCGGTGCTTTACTCTGTGCTATTCACGGTGCAACAGTAGAAAACACCCTGTTTGAAGATGGTGAACAAGCGAACACCTTCCGTGCGTTTGAACCCACCCAAGCAGAAGAAACCTACTCTATGGTGACTGCAAACCGTGTCTGGTCTCAGATTTTCTGAATTGCTTTCTCCAACAAACGTTGGTTACACTTCTTCATGTTATTCGTACCCGTAACAGGGTTATGGATGAGTGCCATCGGTATCGTTGGTTTAGCTTTAAACCTACGTGCTTATGACTTTGTCTCTCAAGAATTACGGGCAGCAGAAGACCCCGAATTTGAGACATTCTACACCAAAAACATTTTATTAAACGAAGGTCTTAGAGCTTGGATGGCTCCTCAAGACCAACCACACCAAAACTTTGTATTCCCTGAGGAGGTACTGCCCCGTGGTAACGCTCTCTAATGTTGGCGGTGGTCGTGACCTAGAATCTACCGGTTTCGCGTGGTGGTCAGGCAATGCTCGTCTGATCAACCTCTCCGGTAAACTTCTAGGCGCCCACGTCGCTCACGCTGGTTTAATCGTATTCTGGGCCGGTGCGATGACTTTGTTTGAAACCGCCCACTTTATCCCTGAAAAGCCTATGTACGAACAGGGCTTAATCCTTCTTCCCCACATTGCTACCCTCGGTTGGGGTGTTGGCCCTGCGGGTGAAGTTATTGATACCTTCCCATTCTTCGTTGCGGGAGTATTACACTTAATCTCTTCTGCCGTTCTTGGTTTCGGTGGTATTTACCACGCCTTAAGAGGTCCTGAAACTTTAGAAGAGTATTCCAGCTTCTTCGGTTATGACTGGAAAGATAAGAACCAAATGACCAATATTATCGGTTATCACCTTATCCTCTTAGGATGTGGTGCGCTATTGTTGGTGTTCAAAGCCATGTTCTTTGGCGGTGTCTATGACACTTGGGCTCCTGGTGGCGGAGATGTGCGTGTGATTACTAATCCTACTTTAAACCCTGCGATTATTTTCGGCTATCTGCTGAAAGCTCCTTTCGGGGGAGAAGGTTGGATCGTTGGTGTGGACAACATGGAAGATATTATTGGCGGCCATATTTGGGTTGGCTTAATTTGTATCTTCGGTGGTGTATGGCACATCTTAACCAAGCCTTTCGGTTGGGCCCGTCGTGCTTTCGTCTGGTCTGGTGAAGCTTACCTTTCCTACAGTTTAGGCGCGTTATCCTTAATGGGTTTCATCGCTTCTGTAATGGTTTGGTACAACAACACCGCTTATCCCAGTGAATTCTTCGGTCCTACTGGTATGGAAGCATCTCAGTCTCAAGCATTCACCTTCTTGGTGCGTGACCAAAGAATGGGAGCTAACATCGGTTCTGCTCAAGGTCCTACTGGTTTAGGTAAATACTTAATGCGTTCTCCCACTGGTGAAATCATCTTCGGTGGTGAAACCATGCGTTTCTGGGACTTCCGTGGTCCTTGGTTAGAGCCTTTACGTGGTCCTAACGGTTTAGATTTAGATAAGTTAAGAAACGACATTCAGCCTTGGCAAATTCGTCGTGCTGCTGAATATATGACCCATGCGCCTTTAGGGTCTTTAAACTCTGTTGGTGGCGTTATCACTGACGTTAACTCCTTTAACTACGTTTCTCCTCGTGCGTGGTTAGCAACCTCTCACTTTACTCTCGGTTTCTTCTTCCTCGTTGGTCACTTATGGCACGCTGGACGTGCGCGGGCGGCCGCTGCTGGATTTGAGAAAGGGATTGATCGTGAGAATGAACCCACACTATTTATGCCTGATCTTGACTAAGGTTTAGGTCATAAAATCTTAAGAACTCCTACTATTTTAGTAGGGGTTTTTTTTTAGGATAATATCTTTTCAATAATTTTTTTCATTCCTTCTGGTTTATATTTATCTCTGGTCATTTCATTGATAATCAAGTTACGAAAAGTTTCGTAGTTAATTTGAGATTTGGAAAGTTGTTGACTCCTAAATTCTTGATTGATATCACCAACAAATTTCTCTAATATACTACGTGCCTGAAAAACTTTTTTCCATGTATTGTTTTTCAGAGATATCTGTTTTTCTTCTTTTAGTTTCTGTATCTCAATACTTAATTCCTTTGATATCAGTTGTTGTCTTACATTATCAAAATGGTCAAATGTTCTTTGGATAGATTCAGAAAAACCGTTTACTAAATCCATATTAGGATCAAATCCAAGATGAATACAATTTTGAATTTTTTTATCAACTAAATCATGAATTTCTATTCTTATGAGTTGATTGACAAGAGATTTTGCACATTCTCGAAGCTTATCGTTAATTTCTGATTCCGTTATTACAAACCCTGGAGCTATGGCGTTGATAACCTTTAAAATGTATTTAGGCTCAATTAAATAGTTTTCAATATGATAAACGTCCCAAGAATATTGGTGACTTTTTTCAACCCATTGATATTGTTCAGTATCTTTATCAACGATAGAATAAAAATGAGCATCTATCTTACCATTTTTAGCAGCTTCATTAAATGAGACTTGGAGTTTTTTAACCCCATCTTTATTCCCACCAGAAACTAAATTGACTTTTTCTGCAAATGACGGAAATAATTGACTAATCATGTAAATATCAAATGAGCCTTGATCTTTTCCTTCTACAAAAACAACGTGATAACGAGGATTATAAGTACCTAAATCTCCCATTAAATCAATAATTGCTTTTTGTAGTTGATTGGATACATTAATGATTGAAGCTTGATTTTCATTATTAGCACTCAGATAAGCAGGTTGAAGGTGATAGACAACATAATCAGAGTTTTCTACTGTTTCTCGTAACAAAGCATCAGAATGACTGGTTAACCATAATTGATTATTATAGGTTTGTCCAATATGTTTTTGATAAAATCCTGGAAACCCTTTTGTTAAACGAGGGTTTAAATGTAATTCGGGTTCATCAATTAGAATGATAGAATGCTTAAAGGGATTATTTCTAAGACGTAAATAACCAAAAATAACTTCTTTTTCTCCTGAGCTTAATTCGTCAATATCATGTTCTTGCCCATTTTTTAGCTTAACAGGAAAAGTCAACTCACCCGTTTCTGTTGGTTTCACACCTTCAAAGGTTTTATCAGGCAAAAAGACTTCAAATAATTCTTTTAGAGTTTGGTTTAAATTATTTTTAGTGATAGGAGAACCTGCTTTTTCCGCTATGATCTCTTGAATATAAGATGCTGCTAGTTCACCTTTTACACCATTATATTTATCGTTAGTATTAGTCAAGGCTCGTTGTGCAAATTGTTGATTTAATTCAGGTTTTTTTTGCCAATTAACACCATTAATCTTTTGACGACTATAATTACGATTTGAGCTATTATAATCAATTACACCAAGATTATCGGGTTCGTATTGATTAAAGACTCGTTGTATAACGGGAGAAAACTCAAATTTAGGTCTATTTCCAGGTTCAATGATAATTAAAGCTGTGTGCTTTTCATTTTTTAAGTCATCATCAAATACCTTTTTATACTCTTCTGCTTGAACTTTAATATCAGTTTCTTTTTCTTGTCTTGTAGCTGGATTCATATATATTGTTTCTCCATCTACAATAGTTATTCCCCATTTTTTCCAAAGCTCTTGTAAGATTATGTTGTAACCATTTTCTTGTAAATAGGTTCTTTCTTCTTCAGTTAACTTAAAATCAGCTTGAATATATATCGGTTTAGTCGGGTCATAAAAAATGCGATAACCTTCTTGAGGGATATCCTCATATCGAATACCAAATTTTTGCCAAAAATTTTCATACTCATTCTTATGATATTCCCCATAACTAGACTTTAAAAGTCTGATAGCATGAAAAATACTAGATTTCCCACAGCCATTAGGACCAGAAATCAGAATAGAATTGGGTAAGTCTTTAAGTTCAAGAAAACGAATAGCTCTAAAATTTTCAATACGCAAATAACGAATGTGCATTGTTTCTATGAGATTGGTATAAATATATTATAGCAATCAAAAAAAGGGCAAGTTCAGGTTAGATAACTTGAAAACTCCTACTATCAAAGCAGGAGTTTTTTTGAGTCTCTTTGGTTATTTTCCTAAAACCTGATGATATAACTCAAGGTAACGTTTCGCTTGTAATTGTTGAGAGTATTCTTTAACCGCAATTTCACGGCAACTTTGACTCAGGCGATCGCATAATTCTTTATCTTCTAATAATTGTACAATACCTCTCATCAAATCTTGAGGATCTTCTGGTTTGGCTAGATATCCTGTAAGATTAGGACGAACTAAGTCAGATACTCCCCCAATATCAAAAGAAACCATAGGAGTGCCACAGGCCATACTCTCTTGCAGCACTAAAGGTAAATTATCAGCACGGGTGGGTAAGATAAATATATCTGCTGCATTATAAGCCACTGATTTGAGACGATCATAACTCAGATAACCTAAGTTAACGGATTCAATCCCTACGGTTTTGCTTAGGGCGTTTCCGCCTCCTCCTAAGGTTAATAAAATGGTTTCTGCCTTTAAAGAATCAGGTAACTTGGATAAGGCTTCAAAAAGAAGTTTTCCCCCCTTGCGAGTATCATTCATACTCGCTGCACCAAATAATAAAACATTTTTATTTAAGGGAAGATCCAAAAATTGACGACACTGTTTAAAATCCAGGGGTTGGTAAGTATTAATATCAATTCCATTGGGAATATGATGAATGGAAAAGCGATTCAGCATACTCTGTTTCGCTTGTTCAGCTAACCACTTACTGGGAGTAACAATGGTGAGATTACAACGATGATAAACCCAATTTTTAAACTTCCATTCCCAATGAGTATTATCTCGTTTAATAGCTGGATAACTTTTAGGATAAGGACAGTTACCGCAACCGATTTTCCAGCGTTGGCAATCATAACTATAAGCACAATGTCCTGTGAAACTCCACATATCATGAAGCGTCCAAATAGCAGGTTTATCCTGGATTAAGGAAGCTAAAGCGAAATAGTTGAAAGTTGCCCCATGTAAGTTATGTAAATTGATTAAGTCTGCTTCTTGATAAAAAGGATGCTTTTTGATTTCAAAAGAGCCAATATATTCTAGATAGTTAAGTCCTAAACGACGAGTAATTGGTCCAATTTTACCCTCAAATTTAGGCTTTCTGGGAATTTTTTTGATTCGTTCATCTTCTGTCGTTACTCTCTCAATTAACAAGCGAGAATCAATGGCTTGATTTAATAATTCTTGATGGAGATTATAACCAGCAATTGACGCTCCTCCGACTCGATCAGATTGATTAATATGTAAAATTTTCATGGCTGATGATTCTATACCCACTACCCTTCATTATTGATCATTTTTGAGTTAAACAGAAAGAATGGGTTTCTCATATTATATAAAACAGGAATTATTACAGCATTTTTTATCTAGATATCGAGTAAAAATTAAATATAGAAAACTGATGAATTTGATTTTTTTAAAATTGATTTTCATTAATTTTAATTGTTTTTGTAGTTTGAATTCAACTCTAGTATATAATAAAAAAGACCTAATCATTGGTGGATTGACCCTGATTTCCATAACCTTGACGAGAAACAACGATTCCTGTTATTATCATAGCATTTTATTCTGCAATAACCTGCAGTTTATTATTTAAAAAGTATACGGCGGTTTATGATAATTTCCTAAACTCAAAGAATTCTGTTTGAGTAAACAATGAGGTACAATCCAGATGGTGGTTTGATTGATTCTGAGAATGAAACACAATTGCTGCTCAGAAGACATTAACCTTGTGTTCTATTAGCATTGTCTTGCTCACAGTTAATCCATTAAAATTTGTCCAATGAATGTTTGAAATCATCAAAAACTATTATGACAAAACTTGCCAAAATAAAAACCAAGCTAAACACATATTTTGACAACTCTAAAAATGCACTCCCTCTCTGGAAATTTAGGTTTTCTGAGGAAAGCAGAAAATGGAAAAAACTCAAGAATAAGTATGCGGGACAAAGATGCTTCATTATTGGTAATGGTCCATCTTTAAAATCTCAAAATTTAACCCTCTTAAAAGATGAGGTAACTTTTGTTACTAATTGGTTTATACTCCATGAAAATTGTCAAAAAATCAATCCCACTTTTTATTGTCTTTGCGCTCAAGAAATGTTTGGGACAGAATCACATTTTAAGCAAGGATGGAATAAAACAGTTGTTTTTAACTCTAAGCTCTATGGGTTAATTCAGGAGAAAATACCTAAGGCAATCAAAGTGTTTCCTTTCTTCTTTAGAGAAGGAATTAAACAGCAGAAATTATTCCCTAATCATGAACTACGTTATCTCTTCTTTGAACCACCAGTTAAGATGATAAATTACCAACAGTCTATGAATCTAGATATTGCAACACAACGTTTACACACAGGAGATACCGTTATTATAAATTTCTGTCTTCCTATTGCTTATTACCTCGGATTTAAAGATATTTACCTGTTAGGATGTGATTGTGATTATGGGATGCAGAAACCAGGAGATTCACGGCAATACTTCTATAAGTCAGAACAACAAACGGGAGATGCTCCTTCTTATAAGTGGTTACAAAAGAGTTGGGCCAATGATGGCCCTATGATTAAAAGTTATGCTGTGGCAAAAAGAGAATTTGAGGAACGAGGTCGAACCATATATAATGCAACTTCGGGAGGTAAACTAGAAGTGTTTCCTAGAGTAAAATTTGAGGATATTCTCTCTTAGTTGTGCTGATCTGCTTAGAGAAAATTAACCGGATCTTGATCCCGTCGATGTTTAATAGGAATAGGAGAACCTTGGCGATCGCCCACTAAACTAGCAGTTTTTTCCAAAGCTTCTCGTAACTGTTTCCCTGCATAAATGGACATATCCCTTGGTACATTAATTCTATCCCGTAAATACCGTAATGCCACATCAGATCCTTTGGGGGGGTGACAAGTCTTTTCAGTGATCAGGTAGGTTAACGCACACCGTAAGGCCTCATCAAATAACTGATCCTCAGCAGGGTTCACTCGAATAATATTGCGACGATGCTTAATAACCCGTTTTAGAGCTTCTTGATGGGAGGTTTCAGGTTCAGGATAACTCACATCGGGCAAACCCATCCAAGGACCATTATCGACGCGCTTCTGATTAATCTTGGTCTGTTGTTCCCGATTTTCGTAACATCCCCCCATTTGTGGCGGTAGATCATGAACATGAGTATGAAAGTCGCTTTGAGTGCCTCGATAGGTTGAACGACTTTCCATTGCCTCAAACCAACCCCTTAAACCCTCATTTTCTTCCCGTAAAGAGTATCCTTTATAGTAATAGAGGCTGGCATTCATCCGTTCCACATAAGGAGTAAAAATGACATCCACTGTCCCAAACGCCTCTAAAAAGTAAGGACCAGGGGTATCTGCTAATGCCTTTTCTATCATGGCCACCACTTTAACAAACTGTTCTTTATTACCTTTTTCCTGTTGTGGTAACCAAGTAGGATAACATAACCAACTACACCAAGCTCGAAATAATAATCTTTCTAGCTGTCTTAAGGGAATAACTTTGGCATCTTTCATGCTATGGGTTAACGGTCCAAAAGTGGCTTCTAATGCCATTAAAATGTCATCACTTTCGGTAATAATGCGTCCATCTAATTCTAAAGCGGGAAGCATTCCCGATGGCACAATTTCCTTATACCATCGTTCTTTTTCTCCATAACAAAACATGGTAACTTTTTTGATACGGTAAGGAATTTGTTTTTCTTCTAACCATAACCAAACTTTTTGACAGTAAGGACACCAAGCATGATTATCTCGGTAAAGTGTCACTCTAATATCAGATTCTTGATGCCCAAAAAGTCTTAAACAAGCTTGAGCATTAGTCTCTCCATTAATGTCATCTCGATTAAAATCAGTCAGCTTTTCTAGTTCGGACCAGCTTAGGGGAGAAGTTGTCATCTTAAATAGTCAGATTAATAAAATTTTTCAATGGTTAATTTGTTATAGATAATAATCTTAAAGAGGGGAATTGTCTAGGGTCTGTCTGTAAACCACTAGAATATTAAAAATGAGTTAATTTCCTCCCCTGCTCCCCTCAACTAATATTTTTGTAACGAAAGCAGACACGCCCTCGTCCCCTCTCAAAAGTCAGATCATTGCTAAGTTAGATAATTGTTTCTTGCAGTTTTTTGATTAATCCTTCAACCGTATTGAGTTGATTTAATTCGTCTTTATTAATGATTTCATGTAACTCATTTTTCTGATTACTCATTAAAACAATGGGATATTCTTTCACTTGTTTATATTTTTTCTCAAATTCATCCTTATGTAAAAATTCCAATTCATTTGTTGATGATTCTCGAAAGCTTTTCCATTCTTCTCGTTCCTGTAAAACCCCATGGGTAATGTTACACAGATTACAGTTATACGTCTCTGGACTGAGGATTTTATGTCCTATATCTAAAACGGTATTCATGAGGCCACTATTAGCATTGTAAACAAAAATAATTTTCATTTTAAGAACCTTTGCTCTCCCTTTATTCCATATTTTGATTTTATTAATCTAGTATAAACGATATTTCTGTAATTTCAATGATGTTATTTCATACATTCTAAAGCAATAATTTAGAACTAAGTGTTGAGGTAGTGAATAGAATTTCATAAAACTAAAATTTTGTGTTAGAGTTCAATACTTTTGTTCCCTAAATTCGTATTTTTAAAAATTTAGTTGTTGCATAGAAGCATTTTTTTTTCTTGATTTTTTTCTATAAACTAGAATTAGCTAATTGAGGCGATCGCATTTTTAAAAAGTGCGATCGCTTAACAATTTCTAACCCTCAATCTCAACTATGCTGAGATTAATTTTCCTTTCTATTTTCGTCTAACCAATTTTCTAAATCAGTCATACTGCTAAAATCAAGCAGTGCTTCACCAAGGTTCTCTAATTGTTCCAAGGAGAGATTTTCAATCTTTTGATAGACTTCTGGAGATAATTGTCCTACTCGTTTGGTTAGTTGACGGAGAATGAGCGATTTTTTTCCCTCTTCTCTCCCTTCTTTCCTTCCCTTTTCTCGTCCTGTTTGCTCAATATCTTGATAAAATTGGGTTTCCTCAAAGGTAATGTCTAGCATTTCTTCTACCTCATATCTAGTTGCAGGATAGGTTTGAAAGAGTTTGTAAAAAATTGAGTCTCGACGCATAAAGGAGATAACTAATTTAATAATAAAACTTATATGCCATGACTTTTTCCAATTACCCAATGACGACGAAAAAAGCGAGATAAAGAAGATTCTTCTAGGGCTAAATAAATGGGTCTTCCATGAGGACAAGTGCGAGGATTACGGGTTTGTTTCCAACTATCTAAAAGCTCTTGCATTTGCCCTAATTCTAAAGGGGTTCCGTTGCGAATAGCACTACGACAAGCTACCGCTACCTGTGCTGTTTCTAAGTCTCCTCCTAAACTTAATTCAATCAGTGCTTCTGGACAATCTTCTCTATTTTCTAACAATTTCGGAATAGTCCGAACCGCCCAAGCATTTTCTCCAAAGGGTTCAATTTCTAATCGAATTTTTTCTAATTGTTCCACTTGTTTTTGAGATAATTGAGTTAAAATAATCGCTTGTTTAATAGAAATTAATTGCCATTCATCCTGCAATTTTTCATATAAAACCCTCTCATGAGCAATATGTTGTTCCACTAACCATAAACCCTGAGAATGTTCGGCAACAATATAAGTTTGATTAACTTGTCCCACTGCTCTTAATTTAATTAATTCTAACTCAGTTTTTGTGGTTGAATTAACATGATAAAAACCCTTGTTTTCTGAAGCTTTGAGTAACTTGTTGACACGCTGATTATCAGCCGAAGTTGTTAGAGTTAAAGGAGATAATTTTAACCCTTTTTCAATCATTGGCGTGATTTGTTCTCGCCAAAAGTCCAGAGATTGTAAATAAATTTCTGTCTTGGCCGGATGACGATTCCAATCAATTTCAGAAGGGGGTAATTTTAAATGGAGAAAAGCAATGGGAAAACGTCCTTTGGGTAAGGTACGACTTAACGCTCCTAATACCGTTTGTTCTAACTGAGGCGATCGCACCACACGACCATTCACGGCAATTTTCAGCCAATCTAAACGCCCCCGATGACAGCGATCTGGTAATCCTAACACCGTCTCGATCCTAGCTTCCTCTTGGCAGGGTGTTTGAACCATTTCACAGAGAAATTGTAAATCGTGAAAATGGACTGACTTCAAGAGTTGGGGTAAAATTTGTTGTGGGGTTTTCCCACCACTGATACTTAACCAAGATTTATCATTGTGATGGATCTGCCAAGTAATCTGGGGATGACACAGAGACATATTCTCAATCATGCTCTGTATGACCTTTAATTGTTGCGAGAAGGTGGGTAAACCTTGGCGACGCACTGGTATAGACCCAAAGAGATTAGAAGCCGTTACAATCGTTCCTGATGCCATTGGGGAGGTGGCTTCTTTTATGACTTCTCCTTGCTGATTATAATCAACACGCCATCCCAAGTTATTATCAGTAGCATCACGACTTTTTATGCTTAACTCTCCCACTTGAGCAATACTAAATAAGGCTTCTCCGCGAAACCCTAAACTACTAATCTTCCAGAGATCATCAAGCTTAAAAATTTTACTGGTACAGTGAGCCTTGGCGCAATGGTGTAGGTTCTCTAAAGACATCCCTTTGCCATTATCAGCTACCATCACTTGCCAACGTTCAGGAAACAAAGAAATAGTTAAACGGGTGGCGTTGGCATCAATGGCATTTTCCACTAATTCCCGCACCACAGCACCCAAAGAGTCAATCACTTCTCCGGCAGCGATTAAATTGACAATCTCAGGGGAAAGAAGTTGAATGGGGGGTGACATAAAGGGAAAGGATGATTCCTCAATGTTCTAAACAATTAAATTTATCATCTTAATCCATTGACCTCTCATTACAAGTGAATCTATGTTAAAGATGCCCCCCACTTCCACATTCAGGGATTTTGTCACCAGATAATCCCTATGTTTCGGAACCATTTACACCACTGCAGCATCGGTAGACAAAGGTAACTGTTCAGAACTCGGCAATTCTAAACAGTAGCCAGCCCCATAAACAGTTTTAATGTAACAAGGATGTCTGGGGTCTGGTTCTAATTTGGTTCGTAGATGACGAATATGAACCCGAATGGTCTCAATGTCATCATCGGGATCGTATCCCCACACTTCTTTAAGGATTTCGCTAGGGGACACGGTTTGACCATGGCGTTGTAGTAAACAGTGTAGTAACTCAAATTCGAGATGGGTTAACTTAACGGTCTGTTCAAACCAAATGGCTTCAAAGCGTTCAGGAATTAAGGTCAATGGACCATAATTCAAGATTTCAGAGTGTTTAGCGGCCTGAGGAATGCGATCAGTTCGTCTTAATAACGCCCGCACTCTAGCCAGCATTTCTTCTAGTTCAAAGGGTTTGGTTAAGTAGTCATCTGCCCCAGCATTAAACCCTTCCACTTTGTCTTGGGTTTGGCCGAGGGCTGATAACATTAAGACAGGAATATCTGCCGTTCGTTCATCCCGTCGTAATCGTTGACAAACGGTAAATCCATCCACCTTGGGCAACATTAAATCTAACATGATTAGATCCGGTTGTAATTGCACCGCTAAAGCCTTGCCAGTGATACCATCAGGGGCTTGATTAGCATCATAGCCCGCCATCTGTAGGTTAGTGGCGATGAGGTCTCTAATGGCATCATCATCTTCAATTATCAGTATTCGAGGCATTGCACAAAAAAATAACTAAATGTAAACGTTAACTAAGAAGTATGTTTGGATTATAAAGAATCCTGTACCGATTATAAGCATGATTTCTCAAATAGGTTCCCAATTGTTAAATTTCCCAGATAAAACCGTGTTCATAAGGACTTATTGTTAAGAAATGTAAAGCGATTGTGGGATAAAAATCCCATTTTTGGATTGGTTGTTTTGACTGTGGTGTTGGTCAAGACCCGTAAGAACAAGGTACACTAAAGATAATTCTCAACAATGATAGATACATTGTAGATACCCATAAATGACCCATCTTGCCAGTTTTAACCATCGTCAAGCTTCATCCCCACAACCACGCATGAAACCACCTCACTTACCCAGTGATAGCGCTTTAGGTCTTGTCTCAACTCATAGTTTTCCTGCCATTGTTGGAACAGCCGACATGATGCTGAAGTCTTCTGATGTCACTTTAGTGGGATATGAAAAAATTGGCAGTGGCCATTGTACGGCGATTGTACGGGGAAAGGTGGCTAATGTTCGTCTTGCTGTGGAAGAAGGGGCAAAAACAGCCGAAAAGTTTGGTCAATTAATTTCTAAATTGGTAATTGCTCGCCCGATGCCTAATTTAGAGGCCGTTTTTCCTATTGGTAGTCATTTAGTGGAAATCGCTCAACAACAACGAGGTTATAGTCGTCTCAGTAATAGTTCCATTGGACTTCTAGAAACCAGAGGTTTTCCTGCTATGGTGGGGGCGGCTGATGCCATGTTAAAGTCGGCTGATGTACAATTGGCTTCTTATGAAATTATTGGGGATGGACTCTGTACTGCAATTATTCGGGGTTCTGTGGCTAATGTTGCTGTGGCCATTGAAGCAGGAATGCACGAAGCCGAGAAAATTGGGGAGTTACACGCTATGATGGTCATTCCTCGCCTTTTAGAAGACTTAGAACATACTTTACCTGTGGCTACTTATTGGCGTGATGAAACAGAACCTTTACCCATATTAATGCCCACACCGATTAAACAGAAAGAAAGAGAATTATTGGCTTTACCTGAACTAGAAAAAAAACCCTTAGTTATGAAAAAACCAGCCGAAATTGAAGAAATAATTGAAGACGTAACAATAGATAATTACAATACGGAACAATGAAGCCAATTTTTAAAATATTTTCTCTTATCTTTTGTCTTAATCTGAATAGCATTACTTCTATTGCTCAAGATGCTCCGATCTATGATTATCGAGCGATTTTTCACCCTGTTATTGCTAAAAATGGCATGGTTGCTTCTCAAGAAGATTTAGCCACAGAAGCGGGTTTAGAAGTATTGAAGGAAGGAGGAAATGCCATTGATGCGGCGGTCACCATTGGCTTTACTTTGGCGGTTACTTTACCCCGTGCTGGTAATTTAGGGGGCGGTGGTTTTATGTTAATTCACTTAGCTGAATCTAACAAAACCATCGCCCTTGACTACAGAGAAAAAGCTCCCCTTGCTGCTACGGCTGATATGTTTCTTGATGAAAATGGTAATGTTAATCAAGAAAAAATAAGGTTCTCCCATCAAGCAGTGGGAGTGCCAGGAACGGTAGCTGGATTAATTATGGCTCTGGAAAAATATGGCACTATTTCTTTAGAGCGTGCTTTACAACCGGCTATTGAACTAGCAGAAACAGGGATGATTGTTGATGAAGATTTATATAATTCTCTCATTTTTGCAAAAAAAAGATTACAAAAGTCTCCTCACGCATCGACTATTTTTTATAAACCGGATGGTAGCCTTTATAAAATTGGTGAAACCCTAAAACAAACTGATTTAGCTAATAGTTTAAAATTATTGGCTAAAGAAGGAAAAGGAGCATTTTATGAAGGGAAAATAGCTGATAAAATTGTTTCTGATATGGCAGCTAATAATGGCTTAATTACCAAGGAAGATTTAGAAAAGTATCGGCCAATCATTAGAGAGCCTATTGAGGGAAATTATCGAGGTTATAAAGTCTATTCTATGCCTCCTCCTAGTTCGGGTGGTGTGCATTTAGTTCAGATGTTAAACATCTTAGAAAACTTCCCCATCTCTGCTTTAGGACATAACCGAGCTTCGACTCTTCATGTTATGATTGAAGCCATGAAATGGGCTTATGCTGATAGGTTTCAATTTATGGGAGATACAGATTTCGTTGACGTTCCTATTCCTCGTTTAATCTCTAAACCTTATGGAAATCGTTTAGCAAAAAAAATAAATCTCCAGCAAACAACTCCCAGTCAAACTATTCTTTCTCATCCTGCTTTTCAAGTTAATGAAAGTGAAGATACTACCCATTATTCTGTTATGGATCGTTATGGGAATGCTGTGGCGAATACTTATACTTTAAATTTTAGTTACGGAACTGGTTTAGTGGTGCCAGGAACGGGTATATTATTAAACAATGAAATGGATGATTTTACTGCTAAACCTGGAGATCCTAATGCGTTTCGATTATTAGGCGGGGAAAGGAATAAAATTGCCCCTGAAAAACGTATGTTAAGTTCTATGACTCCTACCATTGTGATGAAAGAGGGAAAACCTTGGTTAGTCACAGGAAGTCCAGGGGGAAGTCGTATCATTACCACAACCTTACAAATTATTATGAATGTCATTGACCATGATATGAACATCGCAGAAGCAACCAATGCTCACCGTGTTCATCATCAATGGTTCCCTGATGTTTTGAGAGTCGAAGAAGGGTTTAATGGTGATACCATTGAGTTATTAGAAGGCAAGGGCCACAAGATTGATAGTGCTTATGGGATGGGAAGTACCCAAAGTATTCTCTACGAAGATAATCAGTTTTTTGGAGCTTCTGACCCCCGTAAACCCGGTGCGTTGACCTTGGGCTATTAATTAGGGGTTTGCCCCTCTGATAGGTTGAGATGATGATACAATGCCTCTAGCCCTAACAAGTAACTATTGGCTCCAAAACCGCTAATTTGTCCAATGGCAATGGGAGCAATATAAGAATGATGACGGAAGTCTTCGCGTTGGTAAATGTTGCTGAGATGAACCTCAACGGTAGGTATTTTTACCGCAGATAAAGCGTCTCTAATGGCAACGCTAGTGTGGGTGTAAGCTGCTGCATTAATAATAATCCCTTGATGTTTACCGAGAGATTCTTGAATAGCATCAACTAAAACCCCTTCATGATTGGATTGTATGAATGATATATTAATATTGAAAGTATGCGCCTTCTCTTTCAGAAGGCGGTTAATTGCATCTAAGGTAGCGGAACCATAGATACCAGGCTCACGAACCCCTAAAAGATTAAGGTTGGGCCCGTGAATAACAAGAACACTTAAATTATTAGAAGATTTAGGGTACACACCAGACCTACTTATCGATGACGACGACCCTGTGGGTCATTGACTGGAATGGGGATAAGCTCTGGTTCGGGTTCAGCTTGAGGACCTAATAAGGTTTCGATCAACTTTTGCGCCCATTCTTTGAGCTTTTCTAGAACTTTTTCTAAATAATCCATCAGGCAGACGGCTCCTGTGATATGGTTGCTTCCCTTAAGTTGTTTGTCACCTTATTAACACACGGTTGAGTTTTCGTATTTTTTCACGAACTAACTTAGGGGTCAGAAGGTGGGTTGTTGGAGTTATCTCAGGACAATCCTTTGAGTCAATACATCAATCTCAGTACAGTGGATGACAAACTTTAGGTGGTAAACGAGTTTTATAGATATGTTAAGTATAGCATAAGATTTTAAAAAGGGATCACCTCTTGTTTGTAATGTCCTGGTTGTGGAAGTTCATAGACAACTTGTTGGGTTGCAAGTGGGAGTTAAACCAGCACCGGACTCAATACAATCTCTTTTGCGAGTTTTGCCATTAGATTGAGTAGCCAATTGACATCCTCCCCGACCTAAAGGTACGGGGATTCCCTTAGAACAAACTTAACTGTTTATATTTAAGGGTGGTTGACGTTTCACAGGATACTGCTACTTTTAAAGTAGTCTGACGTCTTCCTCCGCGTCCGTTTAACGTCTCAGAATGCCCTTCCGCGAAGGCTTTTAAAATGTTCTTCGATGCGTTCAACCAACCAATCTGAGTGATCCATATTAAAAAATCCAACATATGTGAACTACCCCAACTAATTGCAAGCAATATAGTTGGGGCTTCCAATCTCATCTTCGTGTTGCGTCTAAGAGGCAAGAAATCTTCCCTCCTAGCCGTCTTACACTCCCTCCATTGGCAGTATCGCTAGTTCCTAACGACTGTCTTGAGTGCGTCTTTTCTTGGTGCGCGTTCGGGGGGTGCTTACAAAGCACCGGGGTCGCACCGCTACATTCGGCTTGCGAAGCCGAATTACGCACTCGCAGTATCCGTAAGGCTTCATTTCTAATATTTATTGAGGCGTTTATGTCGCGGTCATGGTTGGTGTGACAATGTTCACAAGTCCAGTTTCTAACATCAAGAGGTAAGCTTTCCACTTGATTTAGACAGACATGACAGGTCTTAGAACTAGGAAAAAATCTATCAACTTCAATGTAAGTTTTTCCTTCGTTTTCTGCTTTATATTTAAGCATTGTACAGAACATTCCCCAACCACAATCACTAATTGCTTTAGCTAATTTGTGGTTTTTTACCATGCCTTTGACATTGAGATTTTCTACAGCAATAACTTGGTTTTCGTTGACTATCTTACGGGATAGTTTGTGTAAAAAATCCTCCCGACATCTAGAGATTTTAGAATGGACTCTAGCAACTAACTGTCTAGCTTTTTGCCTAGTATTACTCCCCTTTTGTTTACGATATAACTTTTGTTGCTTACGCTTTAAGTTCTGTTGATGTTTTGCTAAATGTCTAGGATTATCAAATTTGGAACCATCACTGGTAACGGCAAAATCAGTCAATCCTAAATCTATTCCAACTGCCTTACCTTCTGTTGAGGTTTCTGACTTCTCTAGTCCGTCATCAACCAAAACAGAAGCATAATATTTACCATCACTGTTTTTTGAGATCGTAACTGTCTTAATCGTTCCCTCAAAATCTCGGTGACGACGACAATAAATTCTCCCGATTTTTCGATTGAGTTTGAGGTAATCTCCTTCAAATGTAACATTAGCAGGATAACTCATGGATTGTCTGCCATGCTTTGATTTGAATCGAGGGAATTTTGCCCTTTTATCAAAGAAATTTTGGTAAGCCCGTGAGAGATTTAAGGCGACAAATTGTAAACACTGAGAATAAGCATCACTTAGCCAAGGATATTCCTTTTTGAGTCCAGGTAAAAGACCTTGAATAGCCCCTCGAATCAAGCTTTTTCCGGTCTTTTGATAAGTTTTCTGGCATAATTCTAAAGAATAGTTCCAATACCACCGACAGCACCCAAAAGCTTTGGCTAATGCTTGCTGTTGCTCAGTATCAGGATAAATTCTAAATTTATACCCCTTGTACATTATCATTTATTTGAGTGATTGCTAATATTATAGCACAAAGATAAGATTGAAAGGTTTTCTTTTTTTGATTAATATCTGATATCATCTGTTTTCTTAAATCAGATGTTTTATTTTGCTTCGCTCTACTTTTGATTAAACCAAACATCTCCTTAGCTGCTGAATCAGTTTCATTAAGTTTACTTCTAAGATTGTCTGCACTATTGGATAGGTAAGTATATCTTCTTTCCATATTCTCAACGACTTCCAGAGAAAAATGATTTTTGTTCAAAAAATTGCCAAGCTGTTGATAAGAAACATTCATAGAATAAGCTGTATCATTTGAAAGTTTTTCTGACAGTTCTAGTAAATAGACTACAGTGTTAATAGCCAGCAAAATACGCCTAATTCCAATTATTTGCGGCGCACAACTTGACACCATAGTAGAAGCAAGAAAAAGACCGCCAAGCTTAATGAATTTTCTTCGTTTAATATTGACTGACATACCTCATTTTGGATTTGATTTAACTAAATACTCATAATTTCGATTAAGAGTATTTTCAGACAAGTCACGAAATTTTAATCAATCATATTTCTTCTCTAACCATAGCAACATTGTCAGAAAAAGCAACATTTATAATCATAATTTTATATTTTCTAAAGAGTTTATTTTGTTACTTATAAAGTCTTATATTCTCTTAAAAACATGAGAAAACTTCAATCCCATAATCCATAGAAATTAGGAGAAAATTAGCTTTTTAGAAAATAGAAGTACAGGGAATGTCAAAAACACTATATGGATAGAAGTAGAAATAAGTAGAAATGGATAAAAACTAAAACAAGGATACTGATGTAGATAGATCAGGATTAAGGAGCTATGCCCAACTGATACCAAATCCGGTTTAGATACCCCCCTTATCTTTCTCGTTGAGGAGGGTGGGGAGAATTAAGCAAGACATAATTTTTTCTCTTCCCACTCTTCCCCCCCTTGCCTCAACTAACAATTAGTTCTTAACCTACGCAGTATTGGGAGGTGTGGGAGAAAGGAGAGCAAAACCATAAAGGGGTTTTGAGAATCGGATTTAGTATGATGCAAGCAAGATCGACTAATATTAAATAGATAGTTATAAACTAGGGGTTTGCGCCCTCAACTTTTTTCGGTCAGTCTCAAAATCAATGATCGCTCTTTTCTGCCATACTTAAATGGGTTGGTTTTTGAATTAAGCAATGAAACTAAATGAGATTAGACAATGGCATCGTGCCTTAGCTCCAATTGTAATGCTTCCGTTGATGATTACTGTATCTACGGGAGTTACCTATCGTCTTTCTAAAGATTGGTTAGGACTATCACGAGATCAAGTACATTTTCTGATGAGTCTTCATGAAGGGGAATATTTAGGAAAAACCCTAGAACCATTTTATGTACTCTTGAATGGGTTGGGTGTTGTTTGGATGTTAGTGACGGGGGGAGTTATGGTGTTCCAAAATTTAAGAAAAAGTCTCAAAAATTAAGATTTTTTCTCAGAGCAACGGCAAATAAAATGAGAGCAACAGCAGAAGTGTCAGGAGTGTCCTTCAGCTTTCCCCTTCTGCTGTCTGCCTTGCGCCAAAGGCTATTTAAAAGGCCCATCCCCATCTAAATCTAATTGATTTTTAGTGGTGGAGATTTGAGATGGGGACTCAGTCCAACAATTTGTTAAAAGAATTTAGGTTGATGACGAATTAAATTGAGAAATTCCTCGCGGGTTTTTTGTTCTGCATCAAATTCACCAATCATTGCGCTAGTAACCGTCCAAGATCCAGGTTTTTGAACCCCACGCATTACCATACACATATGACTTGCTTCCATCACTACAGCTACTCCACGGGGTTCGAGAATTTCTTGAATCGCTTCAGCGATCTGACGGGTAAGACGCTCTTGTACCTGTAGACGACGGGAATACATTTCCACGATTCGGGCTAATTTACTTAAGCCGACCACCTTTTGATTGGGAATATAGGCCACATGAGCTTGTCCCATAAAGGGTAACATATGATGTTCACAGAGACTAAAGAAATTAATATCTCGCACTAACACCATTTCGTTATGTCCTTCATCAAAAATGGCTCCATTCACTAACTCTTCTAAGGATTGATTATATCCTTGAGTGAGGAATTTCATGGCCTCTGCTACCCGTTTAGGCGTTTTCAGCAACCCTTCTCGCTCAGGATCTTCTCCTACTGCTTCTAGCATGGTATAAACCGCTTCTTTCATTTTCTCAAGGCTTTCATCAGAGGTGGGCTGAATTTTGGCCTGTTGTCCATTGTGACTATTGCGATCCGGTCTACTGGTAACCCGTTCTACTAAATCAGGGTTCAGGAGACTAGAACCGTTAGATTGACGAAGGTTGGAACCGTTGGAGGAAGCTATTGTCATAGTAATAAAAAACGCTGATCTTGAGATTATAAAGTTCCAGCACTGGGTAAAATGGTCATTTCTTCAATGACGGCGTTGGCTGGTAATAAGGCCGCTTGAAGGATAGTGTCTGCGACGACATCGGGGGTTAGCATAGCAGTGCGATCAAAGTCCGCTTGTACGGTATCTGTATCCCAAATCGAGGTATTCACCGCACCAGGAGAAATGGTCATCACACGAATGCCATGACTTCTTTCTTCAGTTGCTAATACTTTAGAAAAGGACAATAATGCTGCTTTGCTAACACAATAAGCCCCCCAACTGGGAAATGCTTGAGTGGCTGCCACCGAAGCAACGTTAATAATGATTCCTCGGCCTCGCTGTCGCATTTGGGGCAGAACCCCTTGTACACACTGAAAAATACTGGTTAAGTTTAAATCGATCACTTGCTGCCAATCTTCTAAGGGAGTCTCCCTCAGTAAATTGGTGTAGCCCATTCCTGCATTATTCACTATAATGTCGATATCACCAAAATCAGCCATCAGGTGCTTAATGGCTATGGGAATCTTGGCTAAGTCGTTTAAGTCTATAACGTAGGCTTGGGCTTTGACCCCTTGTTGGCTACAAGCTTGGGCTACCGTTTTTAAGGTCTCTAAAGAACGGCTCACCAAGGCTACATTGACCCCTGCTTTAGCAAAGGTTAAAGCGGTTTCCTTGCCAATCCCACTGCTTGCTCCAGTAATGATTGCGTTTAGTTGACTCGAAGAAGAATCCATGATACAATTTTCTTTCCTGTATTCAACTCTCAAAACGCCGAGAAGCGTGATGGGTGGTTGGAAGTTTTCATCAAAGCAGGTCAAGGGAATCCTAAAGGTAGCATTTCCTCAATGTTGGCTCAGATAGTCCTTAACAACAGTGACCTGACAGTCTTCTGGGCAGAGCCTTGGTAACAGTGAATGTGATTTTCAGGGTTTGTTACAAAAGTTTACCTTGTCAATTATAACATCCCTTGTGCAATTGTTGATGGGGATCGGCAAAATTAATCATTTTTGCGATGATCCCTCAAGATTTTCTATGAGGGAACGGGAACGGGAGCATCTGAATCTAAAAAGACACCAATTTTACGGAATTTTTCGTAACGTAGGGTTTTGCGTTCTTCTGGGGTTAACTTAGAGAGTTCTTCGAGTTGCTCGATCAGGTTTTGTTTGAGAAGAGCGGCCGCTTCTAGAGGTTTAACATGGGCCGCTCCTGATGGCTCTCGAACAATGAGATCAATAATGCCTAGGTCTTTGAGATCGCTAGCGGTAATTTTTAGAGCGAGTGCAGCTTGAGGGGATTTTTTAGCATCTTTCCAAAGAATAGCAGCGCAAGCTTCCGGTGTGGCTACTGTATAAACAGCGTGTTCAAGCATGAGCAGTTTATCTCCCACCCCAATGCCCAATGCGCCTCCCGATCCCCCTTCACCGATCACGGTACAAATAATGGGGACATTAAACCCGAACATTTGACGTAAGTTAAAAGCGATCGCTTCTCCTTGGCCCAGTTTTTCGGCGTCTACTCCTGCCCAAGCTCCGGGAGTATCAATTAAAGTAATAATAGGCATAGAAAACTGGTTAGCGTGTTCCATCAGACGAATGGCTTTACGATAACCACCGGGGGCCGGCATCCCGAAGTTACGAGCCACATTGTCCTTGGTATCTCGACCTTTTTGATGACCGAGAATCACTACAGGACGGCCCCCCAAACGAGCCACCCCTCCCACCAAAGCGGGATCGTCATAGCCACTGCGATCGCCGTGTAATTCAAACCATTCATCAGTGATAGATTGGATATAGTCGAGGGTACTGGGGCGGCGAGGATGACGGGCTAATTGTAGACGTTGAGATGGGGTTAAACCACTAAAAATCTCTTGCCGTAGATTTTCTGCACGGCCCTCTAGTTGAGCAATTTGCTCAGAAACATCTACATTATTTTCCTCAGCTAACTGCCGAATTTGCTCAATACGAGCTTCTAGTTCCCATAAAGGCTTCTCAAAATCTAATAAAAAGGTTCGGCGTTCGTTTTTGCTCATGGGGTTTTTGGGTGATGCTATCTATCTTAATTCGAGGAGATGGAAGGCTGGCCTATTTCACAGCTATTTTACCAGATAGGGGCATCTCAGAGCAGTGTCTCAAATTTTACAGTCAGTGATTGGTGGGAGTATTTATAAATATTACTTATGTATATGAGATATTAATATTTGATTTAGAAAATACAAGCCGAAATTTACACAAGTTTACATTATGTTTTTTTTGGCTGATTTTGACTAATTTTGCTTGATATTTGTATTTTGGCTATTTTCGTGTTATCCTTCTTATCAGGTAGAATTGGGGAGTAGGTGTGCCTACGAGTTTGTTTTTTCTTGGTTAAGTCTCTAAACTTCATGAACAAGACTTACATATTATTCTGATTTTTCTCTAGATAGGTTCAGAAAATTCTAACGTTTTGAAAAGCAATTTTTAAGTTTTATAAACGGCTCTTGACAAATGACAGATTTTCTAGACTGAGGTATTTTGAGATTTTCTCATTCTTTATTTTTAGGACAAATATAGTTGAGAGACTATTTGGAAGGATAAAACCCAATCTAGGTTAAGGTTAACGAAGCTGCCAGGCTATTGAGGCTAACCCTGTAGATTGGGTCGAAAAATGTATTGGGGATTTTTTTGACATCCCTACTATTAATATAGCAAAGATTAACTGAAGCCATTATATAAAATCGTTTAAAATTAATTATCATCTCAATCTTATCTAATTTCATGTCTCCATCTCAGAAGCGAGCTTCTGCTCATAATATTGATAATCAAAGGGTTGCGCCCATTGGTCAATGGCTTGATATTGAACAAATTCAACTGCCACACAGTCAACCCCGACGCTCTTTTAATAAAGAAAAGTTAGAGGAGTTGACTGCATCTATCAAAGAATATGGCATTTTAGAGCCTTTAATTGTTCGACCCCTTAATGAGCGTCTTTATCAGTTGGTAGCAGGGGAACGTCGTTATTGGGCAGCGAAAAAAGCAGGAAAAAAACAAATTCCTGTCATTGTTAAGGATATTGACGAACAACAAGCCTTTGAGTTAGCTTTGCTTGAAAATATGCAACGAGATGACCTCAATGCTATTGATGAAACAGAAGGAGTGTTGGAGTTGATTCGTCAAACTTTGCATATCTCTTCTAATGAAGAGGTGGTTCAATTGTTGAATCGGGCAGCCAATGCTCAAAGACGGAATCAACCTTTGACGGATAACGTTACACGTCAGATAGAAATGATTGATAATCTTTTTGTGAGAATAGGCCGACTGAATCGGGAAAGTTTTCGCACCAATCGTCTTCCCTTATTAAATTTGCCTGATGATGTCTTACAAGTCCTGCGACAAGGTAGATTAGACTATACTAAAGCTAAGGCGATCGCTAAACTTGAGAGTGAGATTGATCGCAGAAATTTGATGGAGTTAGTTATAACTGAACAGCTAACTTTGAGGCAAATAAAAGAGAAGATTGAAGAGATTTTAGAAGAAACAGGAATAGTAAAGAAGACTAAGACCTCTAGGGACTTATATGCAGAGTTTAAAGCCATGACAAAAATTAAATCAGATGCCTGGAAGGATGAAGCTAAAAAGGCTCAATTGGAAAGTTTGTTAATGGAGCTTAGAGAGATTTTGCAATAACACACCTTCTACATCAACATTTGACGGATAACGTTATACGTCAGATAGTGTTATTTAATTATTGGAGAGAAAAAAGTGATCAATCATCTTTACGAGACAGATTTTGGCTTATGGTTAGAAAAACAAGCGATCGCACTCAAACATCGTGATCTCAAAGCCATCGATTGGGATAACTTAATTGAGGAAATTGAAAGCTTGGGAAATCGTGATAAAAGAGAAATCAATAGTCTAACTTATTGTCTTCTGTCTCATTTACTGTTTTATTGTTACTGGACTGACCATCGGGAGTTATATCTTAAGGGTTGGGCAGAGGAAATTGATAACTTTCGCAGCAATTTATTAGCTTTATTGGAGAGTAAGACTTATTACAATTATTTTTTGACTTAGTTAGACAGTAATTACAGTAAAGCATTGAAGACAGCTAATAAGAAGATACAACGGTCAAACTTATACATCCTTCCTTCTTTTACTGAAAACTGTCCTTTTACTGTTGAGCAGATATTAGATGAAGATTTTTATCTCTTGTAGGGGTCAATGATCTTTGAAACCTGCGTTATCTTTCTGTCTGTTTGACGGATAACGTTATACGTCAGGCGATCGCTAAAGTTAAGAGTAAGGATAAAATAAAAACAGTCCCCTGGAGAACACCAAGAGACTAAATCAATCAAATACTATTACCAGTTTAACTCATGAATGAACCCGTCACATTAACTTACTCGTTAGAAGAAGTCCTTAAGCGCATTGAGGACAAGATTGAGAGCAACCAAAAAGACCTTAAACAAGATATTAAGGATGTTAGACAAGATATTAAAGACTTGACATACTCCACTCCCTGAAGTGAGTGGATTCTCCCAGACTTGCGTATAGGGATTACTGTCTCATCCAGACCGCTTAACCATCTCTGCTCTCGCAACAGTTGGCCAGAGGCGGGGCTGTCCCCAGTCGTTCAGGTGGTTGGCCTCAGTTTGCGGATGCCCGACCCTACTGTTTATTTTAAATTTGGGTTTGTTTAATATTTGGTACTCATGGGCGTTTCCCTAGCTGTTTTTACTATGTTTTCGCCACCACAGGTTCTTAGTTTCAACCTTCTCGGAACGCTTTGCCTATAGAATTGCCTAGCCTACGCAGTAGGGGGTCGGGTATTTCAACCACACAAATTTTAGCATAAATTTCCCTTACTGTGCGCCGTAAAGCGATGCAGCGCGGTCTTGGTGGTTCCCATCAAGGAGCGACTGCATCAAGACGAACGGGGCTTGAACCCCCAC
>JBFRWG010000202.1:0-29407 GCA_051439445.1 Crocosphaera sp. | reverse complement strand
CAATCGTGGATCTCAGTCCTCTGAGCAAGCTCACACACCCAAGCGGTGTGGAGGGTTTGCTAAAGATTGGGAGTTGAAGCGACAGAAACCCCAATCAAAGCGTAGCGACGATTGTGGGTAGTTCATATAAATATGTATGATTATGTCTAGAATAGCCAAAAAAAAGCCCCAACTTTAGGCATTGGGGTAGTTAATTTTGATTTTATCTGCTTCTTCGAGATTAAGCCTCAGGCTTAACATAACAGAAACTGAGATGAATCAAATTTCGTTTCCAGGGATGAGCTTGTATTTCTTTAATCACCGCCTTACCATTCCAAGACAGATCAGGAATATTAACATCAATGACAGTTTCATCAACGGTAACACCTCTAAGCATCAAAGCAGCTTCCTTTTGATTAACCGCTAATTGCATCGATTCCGTGCCATTATGTCCGTATAGGGTGGCAGGAATCATCCCCTCACGACGTAACGCATTGGGTTTGATATTTTCAGGACGTTTTTGACATTCAATAGATAAAGACATAATAGTTACTCACTAAAGGTTAAACTTATTCATTGTTGGTGAGAGGATCACCATTAACATTAAGCAAGGCCCGTTTTGGACCATGAATGGGATCTTCAATAATAATGGTTTGATCCCGACTGGCACCCAAGGAAACGATGGCAATGGACACCTCCATCAATTCCGCTAAGAACTTCAGATAGTCCAACGCTTCGGTGGGTAAATCTTCTAAACGGCGACAATCTTCTGTTGATTGTTGCCATCCCGGTAAGGTTTCATAGATGGGGGTACAACGAGCAAACTGACTGGCGTTAGTGGGGAAATGATCGCAGGTTTGTCCATCTAACTCATAAGCGACGCAAACCTTGATTTCGGCCAACTCATCAAGGACATCCAACTTAGTAATAGCCAAACAGTCTAAACCATTCACCCTGACAGCATAACGACCAATAACCGCATCAAACCAACCACAGCGACGACGACGACCGGTGGTAGTGCCAAACTCTGCCCCACGATCGCCCAATAATTCCCCAACTTCCCCGTGTAATTCTGTGGGAAAGGGTCCTTCTCCCACACGGGTGGTGTAAGCTTTGGCCACACCAATGACCCTATCAATCACCGTCGGACCAATACCAGACCCCACACAGGCTCCTCCTGCAATGGGATTGGAGGAGGTAACATAGGGATAGGTTCCGTGATCCAGGTCTAATAAAGTACCTTGCGCTCCTTCAAAGAGAATATTTTTTCTTTGTTGGATGGCTTCATAGATTTTTAGGGAACTATCCACTACATGGGGACGTAGTTGTTCGGCATAGTTTATATATTCTTGAATAACAACTTGAGGATCAAGGGGTTCAATGTTATAAAGCTTATCTAAAATAACGTTTTTATAATTAATTGTCCATTCTATTTTTTCTTGTAGTTCATCAGAGTCCATCAAATCGACCACTCGAATCCCTGTACGCTCTGATTTATCCGCATAAGTTGGACCAATACCCCGCCCTGTAGTCCCAATTTTCTTTTTCCCTCGTCTTTGTTCTGAGGCTTGATCCAGCAGACGATGATAGGGCATCGTCACATGGGCAGTTTGGGAAATAAATAGATTATCTGTTACCACATTGAGGTCACGAAGTTGTGCCAATTCTTCGAGTAACACCTTGGGATCGATAACGGTTCCTGAACCAATAATACACTCTGTATCTGCGTATAAAATCCCCGATGGAATCAAGTGTAATTTAAAGGTTTGTCCCTGGACAACGATGGTGTGGCCTGCATTAACCCCACCTTGGGAGCGTACGACCACATCTGCTGACCGACTCAACAAATCAGTGATTTTTCCTTTTCCTTCGTCGCCCCATTGAGCGCCGATTACAATTACATTAGCCAAGATTTTTAAAAATCGCTACAGTTCACACAATCTACCATTATAGAGAATTCATCCTGGTTTTGTCAAAGAACTGTTTTTTAAGAACTGTTTATGTTTTGCTCCAAATTGGGGCACTTAAGAATGCGCGAATTTAGAATGCGCGAATTTAGAATTAATTTTTTCTGTTCATTATCCATTATCCATTATCCATTCGACCTTCTCCATTTATTACACCTGAACAAAATCAATCTTCTTACCCCAATTCTAAGCAGCCTCTAACCCTTTTGTGTTACAATTTTTGAAGATTTTGCCATCGAGTCGGCACAAACCACCTCAAACGCCATTATTAAGGAAACTCCATGACCACAAAAAGTAATTACGGTGCAGAGCAGATTCAAGTTCTCGAAGGGTTGGAACCAGTCCGCAAGCGTCCAGGGATGTATATTGGCACCACCGGACCGAGGGGACTTCATCACCTGGTTTACGAGGTTGTGGATAATTCCATTGATGAAGCTTTGGCAGGTTATTGTACCCATATCGAGATTGATATTAATTCCGATGGTTCAGTAACCGTAACAGATGACGGACGAGGTATCCCCACAGACATTCATCCTAGCACGGGAAAGTCTGCTTTAGAAACAGTGATGACGGTACTTCATGCCGGGGGAAAATTTGGCGGTGGTGGTTATAAAGTTTCGGGGGGGTTACATGGGGTTGGTATTTCGGTTGTCAATGCGTTATCAGAATGGGTTATTGTTAAGGTTTGGCGCAATAATAATGTACATACCCAACGCTATGAACGGGGTATTCCTATTGATTCATTAGATATAAAACCGGATCAAGATCATTCCACTGGGACTTCGGTTTCTTTCTTACCCGATGAGCAAATTTTTACAGTAGGAATCGAGTTTGATTATAGTACATTAGCAGGAAGATTACGGGAATTAGCTTATCTTAATGCAGGGGTGAAAATCACTTTTACTGATAACAGAAAAGAAGAACCCTATCGTGAAACCTATTGTTATGAAGGTGGCATTAAGGAATATGTAACTTATATGTGTCGGGATAAAGATCCTCTTCATCAAGATATTATTTATGTTTCAGGGGAAAAGAATGGCACACAGGTTGAGGTTGCTTTACTTTGGTGTATTGATGCTTACAGCGACAACTTATTAGGATTTGCCAATAACATTCGCACTATTGATGGGGGAACTCATTTAGAAGGATTAAAAACAGTGCTGACTCGGACAATGAATAATGTGGCTCGCAAGCGCAATAAATTAAAAGAAAATGACTCTAATTTAGGGGGTGAAAATGTTCGAGAAGGGTTAACTGGAGTGATTTCGGTTAAGGTTCCCGAACCGGAGTTTGAAGGGCAAACCAAGACAAAATTAGGCAATACCGAAGTCAGAGGGATTGTTGATTCTTTGGTGGGAGAAGTATTAACAGAATACTTAGAATTTAATCCCCAAGTTGCTGATACTATTATTGAAAAAGCAGTCCAAGCTTTTAAAGCAGCAGAAGCAGCGAGACGTGCAAGAGAATTAGTGCGTCGCAAGTCCGTTTTAGAGTCTTCTCCCTTACCTGGAAAATTAGCAGATTGTAGTACCAGAGATCCCGAAGAATCAGAGATTTTCTTAGTAGAAGGAGACTCTGCTGGAGGATCAGCTAAACAGGGAAGAGATCGACGGTTTCAAGCTATTTTACCCTTGCGAGGTAAAATTATTAATATTGAGAAAACTGATGATGCAAAAATATACAAAAATAACGAAATTCAATCCTTAATTACTGCCTTGGGTTTAGGGATAAAAGGAGAGGAATTTGATTCCACTCAATTGCGTTATCATCGTATTGTTATTATGACCGATGCTGATGTAGATGGGGCGCATATTCGGACGTTATTATTAACCTTTTTCTATCGTTATCAACGGTCATTAGTTGATCAAGGTTTTGTCTATATTGCTTGTCCTCCTTTATATAAAGTAGAAAGAGGACGTAACCATGTTTATTGTTACAATGAACGACAATTACAAGAACATATTAATGGGTTGCCTAGCAATGCAAATTATACCATTCAACGGTTTAAAGGGTTAGGAGAAATGATGCCAACTCAACTCTGGGAAACTACCATGAACCCTGAAACTCGTCGGATGAAACAGGTAGAAATTGAAGACGCAGCAGAAGCAGATCGTATCTTTACGATTTTAATGGGCGATCGGGTTGCCCCCAGAAGGGAATTTATTGAAACTTATGGGCCGAAATTAAATCTAACCGATTTAGATATTTAGTTGGGAAAGGTAATGAGGAGATGAGATAAAAATATTACTCATCTCTTTATTGAGGATTAATCTCATGATTTCTATTGTTAGAGTCTTCAGCTTGTGTCATATTAAAAGAATCTCGATAGGGATTTAATACTATTATCTCCTATCTATGTTCTCATTTCTCACATATCATTACTGATTGCTATAGTAAGAGAAGAAAAATCAAAAGTCAATAGACCTATTACAAAAGTATTTCGTGGTATAGTAAAAAATTATTGATTAACTATCTGAATATTACATCATTTAATCATGAGACCATTACCCATTCCCTCATTTTTTGAGCCTAAAAAAGTTGATAAGGTTTGGCGAGTTCCTTATCAAAAAAGGGCTGATGAAGGAATCAAATGGTCACAAAAACATAATATACAAGCTTCATCCCAAGATAAAAATAAAGTTATTCTCTTACTCATTGATGTACAAAATACATTTTGTTTACCTAATTTTGAGTTATTTGTTGCTGGAAAATCAGGAAATGGTGCAGTAGAAGATAATATCCGTTTATGTGAGTTTATTTATCGACATTTGGGGATTATTACTAACATTACAGTCAGTTTAGATACCCATACAGCAATGCAAATTTTTCATCCGATTTTTTGGATAGATAAAGAAGAAAAACATCCACAACCTGCTATTACGATGATTTCTTATCAAGATGTTAAAAAAGGAATCTGGAAAGTTAATCCCAAAATTGCTAATAATTTAAACATTTCCGTTGATGAGTTAGTTAACTATGGACTATTTTATGTTAAAAGATTAACAGAAGATGGTAAATATCCTTTAACGATTTGGCCCTATCATTCTATGTTAGGAGGAATCGGTCATGCTTTGGTTTCATCGGTAGAAGAAGCATTATTTTTTCATAATATAACTCGTCACAGTCAAACACATTTTGAATTAAAAGGAAATAACCCCTTCACGGAAAATTATTCTATTTTCAATCCTGAAGTATTAAAGGATCATCAAGGTCAAATAATTGCTGAAAAAAATAGCAATTTTTTAGACAGATTACTATCTTTTGATAAAATTATTATTGCAGGACAAGCTAAAAGTCATTGTGTTGCTTGGACTATCGATGATTTACTCAAAGAAATTTCCATCAGAAACCCTAAGTTAGCGCAAAAAGTCTATTTATTAGAAGATTGTATGTCTCCTGTGGTGGTTAACGATATCATTGATTTTACACCCCAAACAGAAGCAGCATTTAAACGCTTTTCTGACGCTGGGATGCAAAGGATCAACTCTACACAAATAATCAACTAAATCAGATTTTACTGACAGTTTGCTGCAAAATGTATAATAGACTATCTATAGCAATCAGGTTTCATTTATGAGAATCTTCGCAATAGGTTTTAATAGTGTTAACCCGCTAGAAATAAATCTTGTAGGGACATAATATGATTATGTCCTAATCGATTCTCATCTATCATTCCTGATTGCTATATGTAAAATGATGGGTTATGGTGTAGATAAAAATTGATGATGTTTTTGTTACAATTAACCCTGAAAATAACCCACCCTACGAATATAAGATTTTATTATCATCACAAATACGGGAGAACCCTAAATCATTATGAGAAAAACAATTATTGGAGTGATGGGAGCAGGTGAATTAGCAACAGAAACAAATCTAAAAAATGCTTATCAACTTGGAAAATTAATTGCTAAAGAAAACTGGATCTTATTAACAGGGGGTCGCAATGTGGGGGTGATGGATGCGGCCAGCAAAGGAGCAAAAGATATCGGAGGACTCACTGTTGGTATTTTACCATCTAATGATCATAAAAATGTTTCTGATGCTGTAGATATTGCCATTATTACTGATTTAGGGAATGGCAGAAATAATATTAATGTTTTATCATCTGACGTTATTATTGCTTGTGGTTTGGGTTTAGGAACAATATCAGAAATTGCGTTAGGGTTAAAGAATAATAAACCAGTAATTTTATTAAGTGAAGATCAAGAAAGTCAACAGCTTTTTAAACGTTTGTCTCCTAAATTGACTTTTATTGCAGTCGACATACAACAAACCATTCAGTTAATTAAAGATATTCTAAAAACAATCAAATAATTTTAAAATTTATTCTCATAGCGAATGGTAGCTTCCCCCAATGTATAGTCATAAGAAAAGCGAATCAGGGAATTTTCTTCTAGTTTATAAACTGTTTCTAATACAGGGAATACCCGTAAATTAGTTAACCCTAAATTGTTTTGTCCAAACTCGCTAATTTGTTCATTACCTTCAAAGATCAAATCTTGTAAAAAAGGTAGCACAACAATAGCAGCTTGTATAACACCTGCTTCTAATAACTGGGTTGAATTTTGTTTTTGTAATTTTTCAAATAAATCAGGAAGTTGTTGACCAAATAAAGTTAATAACTCAGTATTACTTAAAGGAGGATTACTGGAAAAAGAAACAATAGGCGATCGTAATAAATCAGCAATTGAATTCGTACCTAAATTATTAATTTCAACACATCTTGCCAACTTTCTTAAGTGTTCAGAAGAAGTTTTATTATAAGGGTGAATTGTAGCATCTTTATTGTCATTAAATTCACATAACTCATCAAGATTTTGTGCAATATTCGGTAATACTTCTTTAGCACTTCCTTTTATTTTTAAGGTTATTTCTGCTGACTTTGATCGACCACTTTGGACAATATCATCAGTAATTTCATTGTCTTTTATTGAACGTAAAGCAACTGCTAAAATATATAATTTTAGTTCTAAATTAATATTAGGATTAAGTAATCCTTGATTGGGAAAAAAGGTTAAAGTGTTTTCATTTTGACGACTAATAAAAACACGAGTCACAGGAAGATTAACTTTACCTCGATTAATTTTTATTTTTCCTGATGGTTGCAAGGTTAATAACTCAGCTAAAGATAAATTATTGATTTTACCATTTAAGATTAGATCACCACTCAGGTTGAGAAACACTTTAGGAATAGTTAGGGTTCTTTTGTTTTCAATTGCTATTTTATCAATGGATATTTGAAAGTTATCCAGTTGAGGTGGAATCGCAATACGGTCTCGTGAAGCAAAAGTTCCTATCCATTCTTCAAAAAGATTTGCTTTTTCTTCTGGTCGTAAATTTAAACTAGGTATTCTTAATTTTCCTTGGCTAAAATTGATATTACCGCCAACTTTAGGACTAATTAATGCCCCTAAAATTGTGATATTTCCATTAATTAATCCTTGATAAAGTCCTGATTGATTGATTTCATGTTGACTAATATTAATGGTTAATGGATCATTGAGATTACTGAGATTATCTTTAAGAGGTAATAAAGGCAAGCTTCCTGTTATATTCAAGCGAGTTTTAGCAATATCTGCCGTAATTTTTTCTACATTTAGACTACTATTTTTCAAGTTTGCGTAACCATTTAAAGTGACTGATGTAGAAAGATAATTATTGGTAAATCTCGCATTATTTAAGTTTAAATCTATTTCACTTTCAGGTTCTAAAGAAACCTTGATATCATCATCAATAAAGATTTGTCCTTTGATATCAACAGTAATATCCCCATCTCCATCTATCCAAATAATTTGATCTAGGGTTAAAGGTTGTAGAAAAGTAAAAGATTCTTTTCCTAATATTGCTTTAATAGCAAAGTTTTCGTTACTATTTTCTACGATAGGAAAAGGTAAAGTAGCAGTTATATCAATAAAGTCAGGTTTAGTGGTTTCTACTTTGAGAGTATCATCGCTATAGTTGATTTTTCCGGCTAAATCTTGATTAATTACTCTTGCATTGATGACACCATCATTAAACTCAAAAATTGCATCAACTTCTGGTTTATCTAGAGTACCATTAAGGGTTCCTTCTACATTAATTGAACCATTAATATCACTGGGAATAATAATTAAATTACGTACTAAATCTAAGGTTAGATTTTTTACTTTAAATGCTGATGAGTCTAGATAAAATTTAGCATCTTGATAAGATAAACTTAAATTTCCTGTTGCTATCGATGTTCCTATATTAACTTTAGGATTAATGGTCATAATCCCATCCTTTAATTGACCATTAATTCTTATTTTTTCGATAGGAATTACTTGAGAACCTTCCAAAACTAAACCTAAGTTCCGAACAATTGAGGCCGTAGCTAGTTGAGTATTCCATCGCCATTTTTCCCCTTCAAATTGTAAGTTAAGCTGGGGACTTTGAAGGGTTCCCTCTAAGATTATTGCTGCATTATATTGACCTTGAAAGTCTAGTTCTCTGGGTAAGTCACCTGCTTGAGTTTCTGCAAATTTTTCTTTAATTTTTTGATCATTTATCCAAAATTCATAAAGTTTTTCAGCAATAGAATTTATATCCTTACCTAAGGAATTAGGTGTGACTATTTTTCCGTTTGTTAAAGTGGTTTTTTTGAGTTGTAAAAATCTGAGTAAACTATCCCAGTTAGATAATTCTAAAGCTGTCAATAAGTCTTCAATATTACCTTTATTAATATCAATTTTACCTTGAATTTCCCCTGATTTTATATTTAAGTTTCCGACAATATTATAGTTACTTTCACCAAGACTCAGTAAGGTTCTTTCTAAACTAATTATATTATCTGTATAGCTGAGTTTTGCTTCAAACTGATTAGCAATAACTGAACCAAAACGAGGAGAGTTAATAGTAATTTTGCCAATAGTATTTAAGTCTAATGGATTAAAACTTATATCTATATTTAATAAACCTTCTAAATAATTAGGCAATCCATAATTACTTAAAGGGGCAATTTTTAAAACATCTATCGGTAAACTTTCAACTTTGGCAATTAAGGTATCATCATTACGTTTGACTGTAGCAATAATGGGAGTTGTATTTTGATAAGTTTGGCTAATTTCTAAGGAATCAACTAAGGAAAGTAAAGGACAGTTTTTATTAAAGCAGGGATTAATAACTGCACTAATTATGTCCTGTTTTCCTTCTAAATTAAAGACAATTTTCTCTGTGGCATCTATATTTATTTTCCCGATTAATTCTGGTTCAAACTGCTGTTTATTAAAGGTTAAATTAGCAAGTCTTAAATTACCAACAATCTCTAAATTTCCTGGATAAAATGGTGCAGTCAATAAGTTTTTTCCTAGTAAAGTTCCTGTAAATTCTCCTGTTCCTTGTAAGTCTAATGTTTCAGGTAATAACCTTCGATTAATGGGGATTTTCGTTAAGAGTTGAGTTAAGGGTAATGAACTTAAATTAAAGTCTGTATCAACCTCAAAGAATAAGCGTTCAATATCGGGTGAAGTCCAAATATTAGAAACAATAAAGTCTCCTTGTGCATCGATAGTTTGTTCTCCAACTTGTACCGAAAATGTATTAACTGTAAAGGGAATAAATGAAGCAGAGGTTAATAGAGGAGTCAGAGAAACAGACGCATTAATTTGACTGTTTAATTTATCGGAGGTAAACCCAGAGAATAAATCAGTATTTAGACTAGATAAATCAATATTTTGTGTTGTTATCTTACCGAAAATTTGATCATTCTTAATTTCTCCGTCAATAGTGACTATTCCCTCTGCTACTTCTATTTCTGTCTGGGTATCTCCCTGAAAATCTTGAAAATCTAATGCTAATAAAGAGGATAGATTGCCTGTAAAATTAGTTTCTGCTTTTCTAACTTTTATAATAGGATATCCCTCTATAACAAAGGGTGCGATAGATAAGGGAGTTAAGGACGCATTTCCCTTGATCAAACCTCCTTCTATTTCTGTCTTTGCTGTAATACTTCGGTTATCAATTAGAAGATCACTATTAGCAATAATTTCGAGATGATTTAACTTAGTTTTGACATCAGAAAATAAAAGCAATCGCCAGTTTCCTTTTACCTTAATATCACTATTGACTAAAGTAACAGGAAAAGGAATTTCTGAGATGATTTGATTAACTAATAAACCATTAATCTTTAGAGTTGTTTCTAGAGATTCACCTTGTAACTTACCCCTAGTTAAAATAAAAGTATCTCCTATTTTTAATTCTATATCTCCGTTACCATTAAGGGAATTAATATCTTCTAAACTACCTGATAAAGTTATTCTAGAATTATTAATATACAAGGTTTTAGGCAAACTATTAATAAAAGTATTAACGGGTAATTGTAAGATCGTAATATCTGTTTTAAAGTTATGCTCTTTGAGATCACTATTAATCACAATTCTACCTTTTTCGACTGCCAATAAAATATTAGAGTCGATTTGAAGAGACTTGATAAAAGATTGCTCAAGTTTTCCTGATAAACGAATATTACCTGCACTTAAGACAATATTTTGAGGACATTGAATCGTAAGCTTAACACAAATAATCGAAGTAAAAGGTGTTAAAGTTAATGAGTCTGTATTAAGATAAGTTTGCCATTTTTTTGTCTTTAAACTTCCCCTTCCTTGAAGATCGATAATTCCTTCTTCAGTTTCAAGTTTTGTATTTTTTAATAACCAGTTATTTTCTTTAATTAGAATATTACCTTGACTAATAATTTTTGTATTAGGTTGAGACAAATCGGCAGAGGTTTTCCAATTAATTAGTCCGTTAATGTCTTCAATAGTTCCATTGATTTTACCTTCTGCTTTCAAGAGATTGAGATTGATATAACTTGCTAAGGAATAATAATCATTAATCAAATTTTTAAGGGGAACCTCTGTTTGAAATTCTAAATTAAAGGGCAGTTTTGTTAACTGAAATTTTCTTTTCTCTTGAATCAATTTCATAAAATTCTGGTTAATTTTTCCTTCTGCTTGTATTTTTGCTCCTTCTTGGGTTTCAATGAGAATTTTTTTTAAAATAGTTTGATTAAAAGTAATGCGAAACTCAGTTAAAACGGTTTTTAAGGTAGTATTGGCAATGATAATATTTTGATTGTTAATAAAGCTTAATTCAACTAGAGGATTGGTTAATATTCCCGTTAATTTTGCATTAATATTAAACTTTCCCTCCGTCTTAAAAGGTAATTGGAAAGGGATAACCTTAAGCAAGTTATCAATGGTAAAATTTTTAACATTAATATCAATATTACTTCCCCTTTCCCAATCATAAAATCCTTTAAAATCAGTAATAATATTTCCTAAGTTAATGTTCCCCTTGTGGATAAATATTTTGTTGTCTTCAAAGTTAAGATTAAAATTAGCCGTAATGGGTTCTTTTAGCGGTTTAACTGCTGCTTGAAAATTCCCTAATTCTAAATCCCCTTGGTTTTGAGTATCTTTTAAATTCCGTAAAGAAGGTAAATTAAAATTGAGATTGGCATTAATATTACCTTGAGCAAAATCAATAAGCTGATTAGGTAAAATATCGAGCCAAGGTTGTAGTGCTAATTGATTTAATTTTACCTGGATATTAGTTTGTGTAGTTTCCGTAACCGTTTCCCCTATTATTTGAATTTCATCACTCTCAAAAAAGCCTAAATTAATTGCATAAATCCATTTATTATCGCCTTTTTCTTGATAACGTAGATTGCCCTCTAACTGAACTTTTATCGGTTTTTCATCACGATGAGGTAAGAGAAAAATCTTACTTTTTTTGACATCAAAAGTTAAATCTAAATCAATAGGAATCGGTTGCTCCCCAACATCCACCTTGAACCAGTTTCCTGGCCCATCTTCACGAATCTTAACTGTAACAGTTTCAGGAGAAATAATAATCGGTAAGGTTTGTTGAAAGATGACAGCCAACGGATTAAACTGAACTCGAATAGTTTGAGCAGTTAACTCATTACTATGTTCAGAAGTCTCTGGAATAGAAGCCCCCTCTAGTTGTAAACTGGTAAAAGAAAATCCTGTTAACTCACCGATTTCGATGGGACGATTGATCAGTTGACTGACTTGTTGTTCTAACCAAGGGGGTAGATATTCCCTCAAAAACAAACGTAACCCAGTGTAACTAACGAGAATGAGGGTAACAGAAGTCATTGCCATCGCAAGGGTACTTGGTTTCCTGGCAAATCTCAAAAAGCTGCTCAAATGAGTAAAAAATGGGTTAGGAGGTGGGTTAGACTGACTCATAACGGTTAAAAGACCAAGACAGTGACAACAAGATTTTTGACTAATCTAACGCACCTGAGAAAAAATCTTTCTCAGAAATTCGGTGAGCAAGAATGGGCAATATGCCTCACAATAAATAAAGAGAAACCACCAAAGGAGTAACCCACAGATGTTGGCATACATCCTAGCGATCGCTGTTGGCCTTGCAAGTTTAAGTCTATATTTATCCGCTTTTTTCCTCCCGGAACTACACCGAAAAGATGATTTTCTCTGGAGTGGTGTGGGTTTGTTTTATGCGCTGGTTCTTTGGATCTGTGCAGGAAGAATGACAGGCGGTGTATTATTAGGACAGAGTGCCGCAGTGAGTTTGGTGTTATGTTTTGGATGGCAAACCCTTCGCTTACGACGGACCATCGCTCATCCTGATGATAAAACGGATATAACTGGATTTTCCTTATTAACCTGGGTTCAAAACCGCTTTAAAAAATCGTCTCCTCCTGTGAGAGAAACTCCAGAAGAAGCGATCGCACCCCCTGAGACTCCCCCGACAGAAACCCCAGAAGTTGAACCAGATCAACCAGAAACCCCTGTTACCTCAGAAGTCGAACCTCAAGAGACTCCTCAAGAAGCAATCTCTGTTATTTCCGAAGTTGAAACGGAAAAGACTCCTCAAGAAGAAATCTCTGTTATTTCCGAAGTTGAAACCGAAGAGACTCCTCAAGAAGAAACCCCTGTTACCTCAGAAGTTGAACCTGAAGAGACTTCTCAAGAAGAAACAGAAGACATAACCGAAGATGTCCCTTCTTCAAATATTACTGAAACTGCTGAAAACAAGAAACAAGGATTTTCTTTAAAATCTATTTTTGGGTTAGGAAAATCTCAACCTCAACCTACCTCAGAACCCCCTGAAAGTGATCTCGAAGAAAGTAACTGGGATGATGATGAGGATGATGTTTCAGATACAGAGGAAGTGACTGCAACTATAGCAGAAGAAACCGAAGCGATCGCATCTGAGACTGTGACAGAAACCTCTGAAATTACAGCAGAAGACACAACAAAAAAAGATAACCTTGAAACTCCCGAAAATCTTGAAGAATATGTCTCTGAATTTGAACCTTATCTAGTGGATGATGATGCAGAAACCTTAATCGAAGATTATAAACCAAAAATCGAAAAATCTGAATCTCAAACAACTTCTCAGGAGACAGATAAACCGAAAGAGACTGATGAAATTGCTCAGGAAACTAACAAAACTGAAGACAAAAATTAACAATCTTTTCTGTAGGGATTTAATACTATTAAACCCTACCTTAACGAAGTTAGAAGTCAGAAGTTCCTCACTAAGTTCCGGCGCTATCGCACAGAAGTTGTTCTTGAAACGGAGCATAAATCTCCGTTTCAAGAACTGTGGGTTCCTTAAAAGGCGGGGTTTTAGACCCAATTATTTTCGATCATCATCAATTCTCCATTCTCCATTCTCACTTATTCCAAAGTAAAGTAAAATGTTACCCCTTGATCAACCCCTGCATCATACCAAATTTTGCCCCCATGACGTTCAATAATATGCTGAACTGTTGCTAAACCAATACCAGTCCCGGCAAACTCTTCCTTGTTGTGTAAACGATGGAAAGGAGTGAATAATTGCTCTGCTTTTTCAGGGTCAAAACCCACTCCATTATCCTTGACAAAATAGACACTTTGAGAGTCTTGTTTTAACTGACCAAATTCAATGCGAGGCTGTTCTATTTTAGAGGTAAACTTACTAGCATTATCTAATAAATTTTCTAAAGCAATTTTAATTAAACGTTGATCTCCCGTAACATAAATATCAGGTTCAATGATAAATTCTTTTGGTGTTGTTCCAGGTTTAATGTTTAATTTATCAACAATTTTCTGAACCATTGAACTTAAATTAAACGAGTCTAAAACCATATCTAGATAATCAGATTTTGATTCCGATAACCGCCATAAATCTTCTATAATTTCTCCCATGCGATCGCTTTCTTCTTCTAAAGATTGTATATAGTTATGCACCGAATTATCTAATTTTTTAACATATTTGTGATTCAATAAATAAGTAATACCATTAATAGTAGTAAGATGATTTCTTAAGTCATGAGAAACTCGATAACTAAACGCTTCTAACTCCTTATTGTTAGCCTTAAGTTGCCGTTGCATTCTTAACAATTTCAACTGATTTTCTACCCTAACAATCACCTCTTGTAATTGAAAGGGTTTAGAAATATAATCAACCCCACCCACTTCAAATGCTTTTACCTTATCAAAGGTATCATTTAAAGCACTGAGAAAAATAACAGGAATATCTTGAGTGTTTTCGTCTGCTTGTAATCGTTCACAGACTTGATAACCATTGAGTTCAGGCATTTTTATATCCAATAAAATTAAATCAGGGGGTTGCGCTCGAACTGCATTTAAAGCTTGTTTTCCACTCAAGACTCGTCGAACTTCATAACCTTGTTCCGTTAACATGGTAAATAATAGTTCTAAATTGGCAGGAACATCATCTACAATAAGAATATCTCCCTTATTTTCATTCATATCATTCATCATTTAATCCTTCTGTTAAATTCGTAATTTTCTCGTAAGCTAAATCTAGAACCATTTGACGCAGAGAATCTTTTAAACAAGAATAGGTTTGAGGAATTTGTTCAATTAAGCGAATGAGATTTTTTTCGTTGGCACTTAAAGCAGCGTGTTCTAATTGCTTAACCCATGTTTGAGGCATTTTTCTGATTTCAGCATTCAGTTGTTCAATATTAACTTGACTGGTCACGCTTTGAGAAGATAGATGAGTGGTTAAATCTTGATAAAGATACTGAACCCCTAAGTATTGCTGCATCTTTTCAAAAATGACTGCTTCTCTAAACGGTTTCGCAACAAAATCATTACACCCTGCGTCTAAAATACCCTTTTTGTCTTCATCAAAAACAGTAGCGGTTAAAGCAATAATAATCACAGGGGTTTCTAAGTTAGTATTTTCTGCTTCCAACTCACGAATGCGACGACTGGCCTCATAACCATCCATGATCAACATTCTCATATCCATCCAAATTAACTGAGGATGCCATTTTTGCCATATTTCTAAAGCTTCGTGACCATTATTAGCCCAACGCACATCAAACCCCACAGAGGTCAATATTTTCACCATCAACAGTTGATTATTCTTCTCATCTTCTACAACTAAAATGCGATAGTTGGGTTGTGATGGCTGTAATCCGATAACCCGTTTAGACTGCTGTTTAACCAAGCCTTCAATTTTTGTTGGTACCATCATATTTACTTTACAGGTAAAGGTCGATCCTTGTCCAAGTTGACTTTCCACGGAAATATCCCCCCCCATTAAACGAGCAAACTGACGACTAATGGACAATCCTAACCCCGTTCCTTCATTGTTTTCAAGGGTAGTTTCTGTTTGTTTAAATGCCTCAAAAATGGTTTCTAAATATTCTTTTTGAATGCCCATTCCTGTATCTTTAACTTGCAGTTGTAGCTCAATGTTTCTACTATAATTGTCATAAGATAGGAGAGATAAATAGACATCCACTTGACCCACTTTAGTAAATTTAATAGCATTGCCTACTAAATTAACAATAATCTGTCTTAATTTCCCTTCATCTCCTTCTAAATATAGGGGTAAATCTTCATCTTGATGGACGGTGAAAGCTAATCCTTGGTCTAAGGCTTTTAGGGTGAGAAGTTCCTGAACAGATTTAATTAATTCATGAAGATTAAAACAATTTTTATGAAGGGTTACTTTTCCTGCTTCAATGCTAGACATTTCTAAAACATCATTAACTAATGACAGTAAATGTTCCCCACTACGGTTAATAATTCCCAGATATTCCTGTTGTTCTAAAGAGAGAGAAGTATTTCGATTCATCATTTGGCTAAAGCCTAAAATCGCATTTAAAGGGGTGCGTAATTCATGGCTCATTTTCGCTAAAAATTGACTTTTTGCTAAGTTAGCAGCATTCGCTTGTTTGGTCTTTTCTTCCAGTACCGCTTGGGAATATTGAGAGACTTCTAAGGCAGCTAAAAGGATGGTATTTCTTAATTCTTGTGCTGCTTCTATTTCCACTAATTCCCAAGGTAAAGATTTATCTTTAACCAGTTCTTTCCACATGGCAAAAGAGTTACGAGGACACAATTCTGACAGACCTTGCTCATTGTTAATAATCTCAACATCATGGGGATTTCCTGCCCATTGTACTTCATGAATTTGTTCGGGTCGAAACCAAATAATATGATAAATGCTATTGGCTAAAAATAAGGAAATGGCTAATATTCCACAGCCTATTGCCTTAAATTCTTGGGCTGTTTCATAACTTTGTGGCAAATTATCTGTATAAAATATTTCTACTTTTTTAGAATTTAAAAAATCACTAATTAAGGCTTCAATTTGTTCTTGATTTGGGGTTTTCCCAATCAAACTAATTTGTTGATTAAGATAAATAACTGCCCCTTGAGAACGAGTTAAATTGAGTAAACTTGAGCAATTAGGACGAATCACTTTATCAATTAAATCAGGATGCTTTAATAATCCTTCTCGCATTCTACTTTGTATTCTTTGTATTTGAGTTCGATAAAGACGAAATTCTTGTTCTTGTTTATACAGGATTTCAACAGATAAAAATTGTCCTAAAAATTCACATATTTTTCTTATTTCATAACTAATATATTTAGGAGAATAATGATGACAAGCGATCAATCCCCAAAGATGCTTTTCATTCATTAAAGAGATGGACATCGAAGCACTAACCCCCATATTTTTTAGGTATTCCACATGACAAGGGTAAACACTTCTTAAGACAGAATGACTTAAATCTAATTCTTCATTTTTTAGAGGATGTTGACGAGGAATAATGGTAGTCGCTTCATAAGAAACATTAGGAATAATTCGTAACCAATTACGACTAAAAAATTCCCTAGCTGGTTTAGGAATATCATAAGCAGGATAATGTAATCCTAAATAACTTTCCAGATTTTCCTCTTTACTTTCAGCTATAACTACACCATTACCATCATAATGGTCTCGTTTACTTTCAGCTATAACAACTCCACTATAATCGTATTCAAAACGATAAATTAAGACTCGATCAAATTGAATTATTTTTCTAACTTCTTCTGTAATGGTTGACAAAATTTCTTGGTAGTCATTGGCAGCACTAATATTAATAATTGCATTTTTCAATAAGTTATAAGAATTTGTAACATGATGAATATCATCTAACCCTAAAGGTTCGAGTTCCAGAATCATGCTATCTTGGATGGTATGGATAATCCCCTTAAATTGTCTATTATCTTTCTTTTTTTTCAGTTTAATAATATCCACAAATTCAGGATTACTTTGAAATAGAAAATTTTGTATTTTTTTAATTTGTTGGGAAGACATTAAATAACTTAAGGGTTTACCCAATAAGGTTTTAGGTTTCACCCCTAAAAATTCTCTGGTATTCTCACTAACTTGAATAATAGTTAAGGTTTCAATATCAATTACCAATAGTACCCCATAAGGTTGAATGGAAGCGGGATAACGAATCTCAAATTGTTCATATTGTCGGACATCACTTAATGATAAATTAGTCATTATCTTAAAATGATTTAATTTTGTTTATTCCTAAACATCTTAACACAAGCATCTTGCTTGTCACAGTCTAGAAGGTAGTATTACTGTTTATTAATTAAAGGAAAATGGTGGGTTACGAGTAATTTTTATCTTCTTGTTATCCCTTAAGTTTTAGTAGTCTAACCCACCCTAGGAAACTGGTATCATAAACATTCAACAGGAATATAGTCTTATGTAGTCAAATATTGTTTTTTGTCCCCAGAAAATTGAACTAATCTTGACATTATTTTTATGAACTATAATACATCAAAATAGTTTATTAGGAATGGGAGCATCTTGCTCCCTATAACCATATAGTAGCAAGCAAGATGCTCACACTACCAAAGTAAATTTAAGTCCTAGAAACAACGCTATTAGTAAAGCGAATTTTTAGGTAATCTTCCTCCATTTTTGCTCCCGAAGGATTCAACGCAGCCAAAGCTTGAGGTAATACTAAATTACGACGATGATTGCCGATCCTAATATTTAATTCATCCCCTGTTTTATTGAGTTGAATTTGTTCTTTAGGAATCCCAGGTAAGTACAATTCTAAACTATAATCTTGATCATTTTGTACAACTCTAATGGTATCTTCTTTATAGTAAACCTGTGCCGGATCTTCATCTTTATATAAGGTTTCCTTCAATCTTTCCAATGCTGCCATACCACACATTTCTTGAGAAAATAAAGGCACTTCTTTCACCGGTAAGGGATGGAAATTATCATAAATTTCTTGCTTATAAACTTGTTGATTACTTTTCCATTTTTCAAAGAAAGGATCATTAACTGTCTCAGGAATAATACGGTTAGCAACCACCAAATCAGTGGACACATTATATAAACTGAGATAAGCATGGGCCCGCAAAGATTCTTTAATGACCATTTTCTCAGGGTTGGTGACCAAACGAACAGAGGTTTGCTTATTATTAGTCAAAACCTTCTCTAATGCTTCAATTTGCTCGTAAAATTCATAAGGTGCATCCATTACCTCCTTGTCTGGTAAAGAAAATCCGGCGATCGGTCTAAATAACGGTTCCACTAAAGGACGCAAGGCCACCGACATTCCTTGTAACGGTTTATAAAATCTTCTCATATACCAGCCCCCCACTTCAGGAATACTCAGCAGACGCAACGCTGTTCCCGTGGGGGCCGAGTCAATAATCAAAACGTCATATTCCCCTTCATCATAGTGACGTTTCATGCGAACTAAGCCAAAAATCTCATCCATACCTGGTAAAATAGCCAGTTCTTCTGCTTGTACCCCATCTAAACCTCTCGCTTGCAATACCTGGGTAATATAGCGTTTAACTGCCCCCCAGTTTCCCTCTAACTCCATCAATGCGTCCAATTCAGCCCCCCAGAGGTTAGACTGAATAGAACGGGCTTCATGACCCAATTCTAAATCAAAACTATCCGCTAAGGAATGCGCGGGATCGGTGCTTAAAACCAGGGTTTTGTACCCTAACTCAGCACATCTGAGGCCAGTGGCCGCAGCGACGGAAGTTTTGCCAACTCCCCCTTTACCAGTCATGAGGATTACTCGCATGATTTTTTCAGAAAAATTTACATTACTTATCCTTATTATGAAGGATTAAGGACAAAATGTTGCTTAAGCACATCCCAACGAGAACAGTTCCAATAGTCAATGTGAGAGATAATCAGGTTTTGCTCATTAATCGTCAGTTCGCTGCGTCCTGGGATAGAAATCGGGGGTTTCCAGGGTAAAGGAGTCACCCAATGCAATGTCCATTCTGTATGAATAATGTTATCTGTCTGATAAATCTTATGAAGTTCTAAATCAATATTTTTGAACCAAGTTGACATAAACTGAATCATCTCTTGATAACGTTTGATTCCTGTAAACTCAGTCATGGGATCTTTGAAATAAACATGATCAGCATAGATAGCATAGGTTTGTTGAGTAGGAAAGCTTTTATAGTCATTTTTAATGGTTTCCAGAAGTGTCATCAGATAAAAAGTTGTTGGTGATAATTAAATAAATCCTATATCTTCAGCATACAATGAAAATGAGATGTAAGATCAATGTATTGATACTAGAAACTGAGAAAAGTGGGTTATGTTAAAACTGTATGGTGGTAAAATTTCTCGCGCTGCCATAGTTCAATGGTATTTAGAAGAAATGGGAATCCCCTATGAATTTGTTTTATTGGATATGCAAGCAGGAGAACATTTACAACCTGACTTTTTAAGCATTAATCCCATAGGAAAAGTTCCTGCTATTGTAGAAGGGGAGTTTAAATTATGGGAGTCAGGGGCGATTTTACTTTATTTAGCTGAAAAACACGGTAAACTGCCCACTTCTGTTGAAGAAAAGTCTCTATTTTATCAATGGGTTTTCTTTGGTAACTCCTCTCTAGCAACAGGATTATTTGTTGAAGCAAACCGAGAAAAAGAAGCTCCTAAACTATTATCTCGATTGGATAAAGTCTTAACTAATCGTGAATATTTAATCGGTGACGAATTGACCATTGCTGATGTCGCTGTGGGATCTATTTTATGTTTTGCTGCGATTATGTTAAAGATGAACTTTACTGAGTATTCTTCTCTGACACAATACGTCAAGAGGCTCACAGAAAGACCTGCATTTGATAAAGCTATTGGACAAAAAGCTAAATCGAATTAATTTATCTTTTCACTTATTACCAAAATCATGAGGACGATTCATCATGGATAAAGATACAAAAGTTGCCCTATTAGTCATCGGATTACCCTTATTAGGATTAGTTTATTGTGGCTTCATTATTGCCTTTTTAATGAATAATCCCTTTGGTCGTCAACACCCTTTAGTTACAGGATTTTTAGTCCTGTTTTTTCCTTTTGCTACTGCTGCAACCATTTGGATTAAAGCTTCAGCTAAAGCCTATCAAGAACACGAAAAAGGCAACTATATGACAGGACATAATTAACATTAACTAACTCTGCTACCGACTGCTTGAGAAATATGGGATATTTTATGCTCATCTAACTTAGCAATTAAACCTTGATTAATGGCAGGAATACACCAAGGTCCTTGATAGATCCAACCGGTATATAATTGTAATAAACTCGCTCCTGCCGTAATCTTTTCCCAGGCATCTTCGGCGGTAAAAATACCGCCAATGCCAATAATACATAGACTCCCTTGGGTTTGTTCATAAATAAAACGAATGACTTCTGTTGACCGTTGACGAATGGGTTGTCCACTAATTCCTCCGGCTTCCTCCTCAATAGAATTGCCTGTTTTTTCCAAAATTTTTGTCTTCAACCCTTCCCGTTTAATGGTGGTATTGGTGGCCATAATTCCTGCTAATTGATAAGTTTTAGCTAAATCAATAATTATCTTAATAGCTTCCCAACTTAAATCAGGAGAAATCTTGACAAATATCGGTTTTTGGTGTTCATTTACTGTTTGTAGTTCCTGCAATATCGTATTTAATTGTTCCCCTTCTTGTAGCGATCGCAGTCCAGGAGTATTGGGAGAACTGACATTGACAACAAAATAATCGGCCCAGTCTTGCAGATAAGAAAAACTCCCCCCATAATCCTTGCCCGCTGCTTCTAAAGGGGTGATTTTTGACTTACATAAATTAATACCAATGGGAACTTGACGGGGTTGACGTTGCCAAGTTTCTTGCAGACGTTGGGCGATAGTTTCGGCCCCGTCATTATTTGCGCCTAAGCGATTTAAGGCTGCTTTATCCAAGGGTAAACGGAATAAACGAGGTTTTGGGTTCCCAGGTTGAGAATGAAGGGTTACAGCCCCAATTTCAGCGAAACCAAAGCCTAAATGACCCCAGATACCAGCCCCCAGTCCATCTTTATCACAACCGGCAGCTAACCCCACAGGGTTAGGAAAGCTTAAGTCCCACAGAGTTTGTTGGAGACGGGGATCATTGACAATAAAAGACTGATTCAAGTTGGATAATAGCCAACGGCCCCAAGGGGTGTGACGGTTTTTGTCAAGACTCTGAAGAGTTTTGAGAAGTTGTTGATGGCTATTCTCTGGATTATTTTTGGCAGCGGCCAGCAGTAAAGGGTATATCGGTTGGGCGAAATGGAACATTTTCGGGCTTTAATTTCCTATCAGGATCGTAACATGAACATAAAAATTTATGTACAATGATTAAAGAATTTTAATTGAGAACACAATGAAAATAAAACATCCTATTAATCTACATAAAGGTCTAACTTCATTGGTCGTTTTAGGATTAATGACTCTCTATGATAATTTTAGCATTACTGCTTGGATTTATCTGGCCCTTCATGGTACTTATGGTATTCTCTGGCTGTTAAAAGATAAAATTTATCCTGATAAAAGTTGGGAAGAAGAGATGCCTGTCATGATGGGCATTGTTATTTTTGGAACCCTCCTTTTATATTGGGTTGCTCCTTTTCTTTTAATCAGTCAAAATATTGAAGCCTCTCCTCCTTTAATCGCTGTGGTAGTTGCTATTAATATCTTAGGGGTTTTTCTTCATTACAGTAGTGATGCTCAAAAATACTACACCCTTAAATATCATTCAGGATTAATTACAGAAGGATTTTTTGCTCGTTGTCGTAATACCAATTATTTAGGGGAAGTTTTAATCTATGGTAGCTTTGCTTTATTAACTCAACATTGGCTACCTTTTGTCATTTTAGGAGTGTTTATTAGTTTAATTTTTGTTCCTAATATGATCAAAAAAGATAAGTCCCTGGCCCGTTATCCTGAGTTTGCAGCTTATCAACAAGTTTCTGGTTTAATTTTTCCTAAATTGTTCTTGAATCAAGCGCAAAAAAATATTGTCTCTCAAGAAAATTAACCCTTAACTTCACAGATAAACTGTAGGGTGGGCAAAGGATAAAATAATATTAAACTCCTATAATATTTTATCCCTTGCCCACCTAAACAAACAACTAATTCACAAATTTTGAGACAAAAAAAAGAACGTTTAACCATCATGTAAATTCCCATAATAAACTTTCTTAATTGACGTTTAATTAATGCAAATATTCTCAGATTTACAAAAATTATAATTATAGATGGTGGTAAAGGATAAAATAATTAGTCTAGAATATAACATTTAACGGTGAAGTTATTCCTTATTTTAAAAATATAAGACTTCCTCTACTTCCTTTTCGTATTCGTGATCGGGAAATTATTTATCAATCTTTAATGGATTTTTGTACTCAAGAAACAGGATTAAATTTAACTCAAGGAAAAAACTTTTTTCCCTTTGCTTATAATTGGTTAGCAGATAATCGAGAAACGGCTGATAAACTAGCAGCTTATATTATAGATAAAGCTCAAGACAATAATAATCGATTTTGTTTTATAGGTCGTTGAAAAAGTTCCTCTATGAGGGTTTTAGAGATTAGTAATTGCAAAAAAAGTCATAGTTTAAGAATCAGACTTGATTTTTTCTAGTTTACCGATCTTATTAGCAACTTCCTTTAACACTCGTAAACTTTTTAAAGAACTGCGAATTAAATGTATTGAATTTGACGGATTTTTCAACATTTGACGGGTTATAATGAAAGGCTGTAAGCTTCCATCACTATTAAAAGCTTTGCTTAAATCAGGTAAATCTTGCTGACAACCATCACTAATCACCCGAATCATAGCGACAGGAATATTCCATTGTTGACTCCACTTTAATAAAGCCATTCCTTCCATATCAACCACATCAGCTTGATATTTTTTCCCTAATAAAAGCTTTTCTTGAGCCGAACAAATGATGCGATCGCTAGTTATCCCCCTTCCCCAAAAACACCTATTTCCTAACTGCTCAAATACCCACTGATTCAAAAATTGGTTACAAGAAGCCCACTCTTCCTGACTATCATCCATTAAAGCACAATCTCGGTACAAAATCACATCCCCTACCGAGTAATTTGGGGACAAACTTCCCCCTAACCCCATCAGAATCAATCCTTGCGGTAACTTATTAATAAAATCCCTACTTTGTTGCCATTGTTTTAAAAAGCGTGTTAGAGGTTCTATTCCAGCAGGAATCGCTATGATGTTTATTTTTGACCTATTTTTAGCCATTCCTGAAACAACAGCTTTATATTCCATCCCTTGAGGGACTAAAACAGTATCAAAACTAGGGTCGAGAGAATTATGGTTATAATGTAAGTGTGTTCTAGATAACATTGACAATTCTTGCGAAAATTTCCTATTTGAAAAATGAAAAAAATGGTTTATAACAAGTAAAGGTGTTTATTGAAGATTTTTTTAACGAAGTATTAATAATTCAGGGGCTTACCCCAATTAAAAATTCATAATCGCTAATTTTCATTGTAAACTCCGCTGATTCAACCGAGAAACCACCCTAACCATGACAGATTCTATCATCCTTCAAATTGAACAAATTATTAAACAATTTCCTCATCAGGCCATAGCCGCCGTTGATCAAATTAGTTTTAACTTAGCACAAGGGGAAATTTTAGGTCTACTAGGTCCGTCTGGGTGTGGAAAAACCACCCTATTACGAATGATTGCGGGGTTTGAACAACCCAATGCAGGAACCATAGAACTAGGAGGAAACCTAGTGGCCAGTTCCCAGAAAATACTTCCCCCAGAACAACGAAATACAGGGATGGTATTCCAAGATTATGCCTTATTTCCCCATTTAAACATCGCTGATAATATTGCTTTTGGCTTAAATAAGAAAAAAATGCCTAAAAAAGAAATAAAAAAGCGTATTGCAGAAGTATTAACCTTAGTAGGACTCGAAGGACTCGAAAAACGTTATCCCCATCAACTCTCAGGAGGACAACAACAAAGAGTTGCTTTAGCTAGAGCATTAGCCCCCAAACCAGCGTTAATATTATTAGACGAACCCCTCAGTAATTTAGACGTACAAGTTCGTTTAAGATTACGACATGAAATTCGTCATATTCTCAAAGGAACGGGAATAACCGCCATTTTTGTCACCCATGATCAAGAAGAAGCCATGGCCATCTGTGATAAAATTGCTGTCATGTCCTCTGGAAAAATCGAGCAATTAGGAACCCCTGAAGAAATTTATACCTGTCCTATGTCTCGATTTGTAGCAGAGTTTGTGACCCAGGCTAATTTTATCCCTGCTAAACGACGAGGAGAACTGTGGACCACAGAAATAGGTCAATGGGAACTACCTTCCACTGGGAACCATCTTCCCGAAGGAGAATTGATGGTTAGACAAGAGGATATCAAGTTAGAAGCAGATGACACAGCAGAAGTGGTGATTAGCGATCGCCAATTTTTAGGGAGAGAATATCGTTATTGTTTAAGAACTCCTTCCGGTTGTCAACTCCATGCGAGAACCACCATTCAAACCCAGTTACCCATTGGGACAAAAGTGCAACTAGCGATCGCCTCTCAATCAGCACAAGTGTTTCCCACAGTTCCCTTTCCCTCTGAAAAGGAAATGTCTTCAGTGAATCGATAGGTAGTCAATTATGCAGCTTATTTTATATAGTAAACCAGGGTGTCATTTATGTGAGGGACTAGAAAGTAAATTAAGACAGATTAAAACCCTTAATTTTGACCTTGAAATACGAGATATTACCACCCGTGATCAGTGGTTTGAAGCGTATCAATATGAAATTCCTGTGTTGCGGTTACAGTTACCAGAAGGGGAGAAAACCATACCCCGTTTTTCCCCTCGTATTTCGGTGGAGAGGTTAGCACAACAGTTAGAGAAATATGTAGCTTAATCATATCTGTTGATGAGAAATTGCTATGAAATTCTTTAAATTAAAGACAAATTAGGTGAATTGATCGGATTAATCTCCACTGCAGGCCAACCCCATCTGAAATATAGACAAAATTGAGTTATAATGTATTTAAGATTTCAAATTACAATGTAAATTGAAAAACCCTGCCAAAAATGTCAGCCTTATTCAAGAAAAAATACATATAAAGTGTCTGGAGATAAAAAAGTATTGATGATGATTTTTCATATTCTAAATTATAAATTTACATGACCGTTTTGGCTGTTTTTCATCCTTTAGCTGCGATCGCTACTACCCCTCAAGCTGTTCAATTATTACATCCCTTATCTCAACAATGGGGAGCAACCTTGTATATTCCTAACACTTTAGAGTTAGCCGAGACAAGCATCTCTCCTTACCAGGGGTCTCTCAAAGACCATTTAAGCAGCATTTGGTCACAACATCGTGGGTTTATCTTCTGTTTAGCTAGTGGTGCAGTAGTGCGTCTGGTTGCTCCCCTATTGAAGGATAAAGCATCCGATCCCGCTATTATCATTATTGATCCCACAGGAAATTATGTTATCAGTTTATGTAGTGGTCATCAAGGAGGGGCAGATCATTTGACCCAACTCATTGCCCATCAACTCAATGCTCAACCCATTATTACCAGTGCATCCCATTCTTTAAACCTACCAGGAATTGATATATTAGGGTTGCCCTTCGGTTGGCAAAAAGGACCGGGTGATTGGACAGGAGTAAGTTCTGCTATTGCTTCTCAAAAAAGAGTTCAGGTGGTACAAGAAGGGGGTTCTACGCTTTGGCAACAGAGTTTACCCCATAATCATCCTTTTTACTTTGAATGTCCTGAAATTGAGGAAAATGTGGCTGTAGATGCACAGATGTGGATCAGTGCGACAAAACGACATTTTTCTGCGGAATCAACTATTGCGACAGTGCAATGGTATCCCAGGGTGTTATGGGTGGGAATAGGATGTATTCGGGGAACCTCTCAAGGGTTGATTGCTTCAGCCATTGAACAGGTGTGTCAAGCGTATCATTTAGCCACAGAAGCGATCGCAGGGGTTGCAACCATTGATATTAAAGGAGATGAAGTAGGACTGGTGAACTATTGTGATCGAAACCAGTATCCTTTATTAACTTATTCGGCCGATGTTTTAAATAAGATTAAAGTTCCTAACCCTTCATCAGTGGTGCAGGAAGAAGTAGGAACATCTAGTGTTGCTGAAGCAGCAGCTATTTATGGAGCTAATGATTGGTTTAATGATTTTGATAAAAAGGATAAAAGTAATATAGAAAAGTCTCTTTTAGTAGCGAAACAAATTATAAAATCTAATAACGAAGCGGTAACAGTTGCCATCGCTCAAAGTAAGTTAGAATATACAGGAAGAACGGGAAACATTTATTTAGTTGGAATGGGTCCCGGCAGTTTAGAACAAATAACTCCTTCTGCCAAAACAGCCATTAATAAAGCAGATGTTATCATTGGCTATGGGTTATATTTAGACTTGATTAAACCATTACAACGTCCAGGGCAAATTATTCAATCTTTCCCCATTACCCAAGAGAAAAAAAGAGCGCAAAAAGCCATAGAATTAGGAACTTGGGGTTTAACGGTGGCTGTGATTTCATCGGGAGACTGTGGAATTTATGGAATGGCAGGATTAGTATTAGAAGAATTGAAAAAGAGTGAGTGGGATGGGAATAAACCTAATATTGAAGTATTTCCTGGAATTACCGCATTACAAGCAGCAGCAGCAAGAGTTGGAACCCCATTAATGCACGATTTTTGTGCCATTAGTTTAAGTGATTTATTGACCCCTTGGGAAGTGATAAAAAAGCGTTTAGAAGCAGCAGCAATGGGAGATTTTGTTACAGCATTATATAATCCGCGATCGCAAACTCGTCAAACCCAAATTGTTGAAGCGCAAACCATTTTTTTACAACATCGTAAACCTCATACTCCTGTTGCTTTAGTCAGGAATGCGTATCGTCAAGATGAAACCATAATATTGACTAATTTAGAAGAAATGCTTAATCATACAATTGATATGTTAACCACTGTTTTGATCGGGAATAGTAGCACATTTTTACATCAAAATTGGATGATTACTCCTAGGGGATATAATCAAGTTTAAATAAATTTGTCTAGATATAAACGACATTAACATTCATGTAAATCAGGTAGTAACTGTCGTAATATCTCTGTAAGTCTTTCATTGTTTCGACAAGAAAGTAATCGTTTTATGTGATTAATTAGTTCTGGTTTTTCTTGTGTATGTTTTAATCCTAAAAAGGATGCAATTTGGGGAAGTAATCCTTTATTATTATAAATATGTAGAGCCATAGTATAATTTCGAGTTTGCAATATATTATTGATCTGTTCTTTAGTTTCCTGATATATGTGTTGTACATTAATTTCAGTGAATACTTGATTTAATGATTGCTGTAATTCTGATTCTCCAATTGCCTTAGCATCAAAAGTTTTAAATTTATCTTCTATCTTAGCAGCTACAATAGAAGAAAGTAGACGTTCTTTTTCATTTATCATCTGAGTAAATACTAAATTTTTAGTTTTCTCGATGATATCATTTATTTCTTGATGATATAAGGATTCAGCTACTATTTTTACTACATCTTCTGATAATAGTAAATTTTCAATTTCTGAAAAATCAAGGCAAAATACTCCTTTAGACTTTAAATATTCAATTTGTTCATCATTCTTCCTAAAATCACGATCAATTACTCCTTTACAATCCAAACTATGAAGACTTTTTAATTTAGAAAAAGAACCAGTTGCCTGAATAACATTATCACTTCCACCATTAGGAACAATGGTATAATTTTTGAATAAATGAGAAAACATAGAAAAATCGAGACTTGTTTTATCTCCTTCGACAAATAAAATAGGTTTTCTGCTACCAAGAATTTCTAAAAGTAGTTGTTCAAGAATATCTAAATTTTCAGGTACTAGATTCCAATCCCATTGATTGTTTTTATAACTTTTTAACCAAACCTTCATAGAGTGAATACGAGTCACAACAAAATCTAAATCATGGGTTAAGTAGACAAATAAGCAATCATTTCTTTCAGCTTCTATTTGGTTTATATGCTAGAAAATTACTATCATTTATGTTGTCTCCATGAGAACCATAAAATAGAAGATTTTTAGCTACATCTAGAGATGATGTTGAACAATATTCGGGTATTAAAAGAGATTTTTGTGCTGCTATTCTATGAACCAATGATTTTTGTGATGATTGAAATTAAATCCAAGAACCTAAGCGTGTTTTTCCTGATCCATTTGCTCCTACAATAACAATGCTTGATTTTTCTTCAACTTCGATATGGTCTTCTGAAGTTGAACTAGATGGAGGAAGAATTAATTTTTCTATTGTTTGATTTTGCATAGCTAATTCTAAATAATCTGATACAGTAATAGTGATTTTTACAAGATAATCAAGAGGAATTTGGAATTTTTTTAGAGATAAAATCTTGACACAATAGAAAAAACTTTACCTAAAAAACTCTATTCTATACTTTGTAACTTAATTATCAATACCTGAGACACTCTTTCTTAACCCAAACTTAACCTGGAATCGATAAGATTGCATTAGATGTAAGCAAATAATACTTATGTAATCTAATTTGTAAATAAACAGTCGTTTCAGGTAAAAAGGAAAAGCATAAAAGATGCTAACAAAAGAAACAGTAAACTTAGAAAAACTTGCCTATCCCAATACCTTACTTCATGTGTTGCAACAAATACGTCATGAAGTGGTGAGTGAAGGAACAACTATCTTTGAAAAATGGCGATCGCTGATCACCCGTGACGCATTTATACCCAGTGCGGAAAATCTAGCCTATTATTTAGCCCTCCGTCGTCATGATATGCGCGATATACAGCTTGCATTAACTCCTTGGGG
>JBFRWG010000201.1:0-23253 GCA_051439445.1 Crocosphaera sp. | reverse complement strand
GATCTTATTCCCAACGTGCTTGTCGGTGTGGAAAATGTGGATATGTCAGTTGAGGTGATGGGGCAAAAACTAGATATGCCTATCTACTGCGCCCCCACAGCATTGCAACGCCTTTTTCATCACGAAGGAGAGCGTGCGGTTGCCAGGGCTGCCGCAGAATATGGCACGATGTTTGGGGTGTCTTCACTGGCCACAGTAACCGTTGAAGAAATCGCCAAGATCACAAACACGCCGAAGATGTTTCAGTTCTACTTCCATAAGGATCGCGGCTTGAATGATGCGTTGCTTGAACGCGCACGAGCAGCGAACTTTAATGTCTTGGCATTAACCGTCGATACCATTACTGGTGGTAATCGCGAACGTGATTTGCGTACCGGATTTACTTCGCCACCAAAATTAACCCTTGACTCTTTAATGAGTTTTGCGACGCACCCAGCATGGGCTTGGAACTTTTTGACAAAAGAAAAGTTTGATATGCCCCATTTGTCTGGCTATGTCTCCCAGGGAACGAATGTAGCAGTCTCTGTTGGCGATTATTTTTCAACGATGCTAGATCAATCCATGAATTGGAAGGATGCTGAAGAACTCTGCGCAAAGTGGAATGGGCAGTTTGCACTGAAAGGGGTAATGAGTGTGGAAGATGCCAAGCGTGCTGTTGATATTGGTTGTACAGGTATTATGGTTTCTAACCACGGTGGCCGTCAGCTTGATGGTTGCCGTAGCCCCTTTGATCAACTCGCAGAAATTTGTGATGCTGTTGGTGATAAAATTGATGTCATTTGCGAAGGTGGTATTCAGCGCGGCACTCATGTGCTTAAGGCTCTATCTGTGGGAGCTAAAGCCTGTTCAGGTGGTCGATTATATCTTTTTGCCTTGGCCGCTGCTGGGCAAGCAGGAGTTGAGCGTGCTTTAGGTAATATGCGCACTGAGATTGAGCGTGATATGAAATTGATGGGAGTGACTAAGCTCGATCAATTGAGTAGAGATAATCTACGCTTTCATCACTCACGATGAAACTGCGTAGAGGATAATGATTATCAAAATTGAAAGGTTGAATTAATATGAATTCCCTATTTACTGCCAGAACTTCCGTAGAACAAGTAGAAGAAGGTTTGTTCCTTGCTCCCAAATTCGACGACAATGGTTTAATTCCAGTCGTTACCACCGATGTTAACACCGGTGAAGTGCTGATGCACGCTTATATGAACGAAGAAGCCTTAGTTAAAACCATTGAAACGGGAGAAGCTCACTATTATAGTCGCAGTCGTCAGCAATTATGGCATAAAGGTCAATCCAGTGGACTTGTACAGAAAGTAGCACAGTTAACCATTGATGATGACCAAGATTGTCTCTGGATGCAGGTTATCGTAGCTGGTTCAGGGGCTAGTTGTCATGTGGGTTATCGTTCTTGTTTTTATCGTCGTATTCCTACGGGAAAAAGTGCTGTTTCTTCTGAGCAACCACTACAATTAACTTTTACTGAAACCGAGAAAACATTTGATCCCAAAGCCGTTTATGGTGATGCCCCTAACCCGACACAGTTATAAATAAAGACAGAGTATTTTTATGCTATATTAATCTTAAGAATGATTATCATTCTTAAGATTGTTCTCACATGGTAAGATATCAAACTGTAATTAAGATGAGCAAACACACGATATTTATTTAAAGAATTACAAGCAAACTGGCAATATAAAAAATAACATCGATGACCTTAAAAATTTACAATACCCAAACCCGTCGCCTCGAACCCTTTGTAACTCTTCTCCCAGGTAGAGTAACTATGTATTGCTGTGGCGTGACTGTCTATGATTATTGCCATTTAGGTCATGCCCGTTCCTATATTATCTGGGATATGGTACGTCGCTATTTGCAATGGCGAGGATATGAAGTAACCTATGTGCAGAACTTTACCGATATCGATGATAAGATTCTCCGTCGCGCCCAACAAGAAGGGGTTTCGATGGCGGATATTTCCGAACGTTTTATCGAAGCTTATTTTGCAGATATCCGTCCCTTAAATGTTATGGATGCAGATGAATATCCTCGCGTCACCGATAATATTTCTGGAATTCAACAATTAATTAAGGTCTTGTTGGAAAAAAACTATGCTTACGCTGTGGATGGAGACGTTTACTTTCATGTGGAAGCTTTTGACCAATATGGCAAACTCTCTGGACGTAGCCAGTCAATGATGCAAGCGGGGGCTAGTGGTAGAGTAGTAGGTAGTGATCCTGCCAATAGCCATAAAAAACATCCGTCAGATTTTGCCCTCTGGAAAAGTGCGAAACCAGAAGAACCTGCTTGGGATTCTCCTTGGGGTGATGGTCGTCCTGGTTGGCATATTGAGTGTTCTGCTATGGTGAGGGGATTATTAGGAGAAACCATCGATATTCATGGTGGTGGAGGGGATTTGGTGTTTCCCCATCATGAAAATGAAATTGCTCAGTCAGAAGCTGCTAATGGTAAACCCCTGGCTAAATACTGGGTGCATAATGGCATGGTAACGGTGAATGGGGAAAAAATGTCTAAGTCTTTGGGTAACTTTACGACAATTCGTGAGTTATTAAATCGTCCCCTCGATCCAATGGTAATTAGATTGTTTGTTTTACAGGCACATTACCGCAAGCCTTTAGATTTTACTGAAGAGGCGATTAGTTCAGCAACCAATGGTTGGCAGACTTTACAGCAAGGTTTACGCTTTGGGGAAAAATATGGCGATCGATTAGGTTGGAAGCACAACCAAGAACTCGACTCTGCTGTTCTAGAACACTTTAAAGTAGCAATGGATGATGATTTTAACTCTCCTGGGGGATTAGCAGTTTTGTTTGAACTAGCTAAAAGTCTCCGTCGGGAAGGAAATCTGTTAACCCATGAAGGAAAAACCGCTACTGATGGGGAAAATTTACAACGACAATGGCAAACTTTAGTTCATTTAGCAGGGATTTTAGGATTAGAAGCTAAACCTGAAGTCGGTTTAGAAGATACCTATAACTTCGATGAGACAGAAATTACCAGACTGATTCAACAACGGAATGCAGCCAGAAAAGTAAAAGATTATGCCCAAAGCGATCGCATTAGGGAACAATTACAAGAAATGGGAATTACTCTAATCGATCACCCTAATGGGGAAACCAGCATGGTTTATAGCTCATAGCAGTTCCTCCCCCAACGATTAAAGCTTTAGATTTTTTCCACAAAATCTTGGCAGAAGTCCCTACCGAAAAATACTATCAAAATACCCACATTTTAGGTTATACAAACAGCAACATTGCACAATTCGTAACCCTCAAACCCAGTCCAGCAAGGGGATCAAGGCAATCCGAGGAAAAAATGGTAGTTTGAACAGGCTGCAACGGTAGGAAGTCCCCACTATAATAAAAAGTTGGACGTTTATCACTCTCTTAGTAACCATGACTTCTTCCTCACGCCGTTATCATATCACCACATTTGGCTGTCAGATGAATAAAGCTGACTCAGAACGTATGGCGGGTATTTTGGAAGATATGGGGTTTCAGTGGTCCGAAGATCCCAATGGAGCAGATTTAATCCTTTATAATACTTGTACCATTCGCGACAATGCAGAACAAAAGGTTTATTCTTATCTAGGAAGACAAGCGAAACGTAAACATCAACATCCTGATCTAACCTTAATTGTCGCAGGATGTGTCGCACAACAAGAAGGAGAAAAAATACTGAGACGGGTTCCTGAGTTAGACTTAGTCATGGGGCCGCAACACGCTAACCGTTTAGAAGATTTATTAACCCAGGTATTTGACGGGAATCAAGTCGTTGCAACAGAACCCATCCACATTTTAGAAGATATTACCAAACCTCGTCGAGATAGTAGGGTAACTGCTTGGGTAAACATTATTTATGGATGCAATGAACGCTGTAGTTATTGTGTGGTTCCTAATGTCAGAGGTGTCGAACAGTCTCGCACTCCTGAAGCGATTTATGCTGAAATGGAAGGATTAGGAAAACAAGGCTATAAAGAAGTTACTTTATTAGGGCAAAATATTGATGCTTATGGACGAGATTTACCAGGAGTCACAGAAACAGGAAGACATCAACATACCTTAACGGATTTATTATATAAAGTTCATGAGATTGATGGCATTGAACGACTAAGATTTGCTACCAGTCACCCCCGTTATTTTACCGAAAGATTGATTAAAGCTTGTCATGAAATTCCTAAAGTTTGTGAACATTTTCATATTCCTTTTCAATCAGGAGATAATGACCTATTAAAAGCCATGAAACGGGGTTATACTCACGAAAAATATCGACAAATTATTGCTAAAATTAGAGAGTATATGCCCGATGCTTCCATCAGTGCAGATGCGATTGTTGGCTTTCCTGGAGAAACAGAAGAACAGTTTGAAAACACCTTAAAATTAGTCGATGATATTGGATTTGATCAACTGAATACCGCCGCTTATTCTCCTCGTCCTGGTACTCCTGCCGCCGTTTGGGAAAATCAATTAAGTGAAGAAATAAAAAGCGATCGCTTGCAACGATTAAACCATTTAGTCGCACAAAAAGCAGCCCAAAGATCCCAACGTTATTTAAACAGAATAGAAGAGGTATTAGTCGAAGATGAAAACCCCAAAGATAACCGTCAAGTCATGGGAAGAACCAGAGGAAATCGACTAACCTTTTTTGCAGGAAATATTGAGGAATTAAAAGGACAATTAGTTAAAGTAAAAATTACTGAAGTTCGTGCCTTTAGTTTAACAGGAGAAGCTATTCTTAAGACTTCTAATGTTTAAATTAAGATAAGTGGTAAGTGGATTAATGGTATTCCCAAAGTAATCAGTAAGAAAGGTCGAAACAAACTAAAATTAGGTCAACCATTAACAGACACTGATTATCAAAAAGATACCAATTTTGGTAAGCTGAAAAGGATACCATATCAGCCATTACAAGATTTTTTAGCTAAGTGGACTATCAAATAAAGTTGTTGTAGAGACCTTTGATAATAATCTTTGTAATGAGGGACTAAAAGATAGCTGCTCTTAATTTCCGAAGTTAAGCTACCTCGATCCGATCTTAAGGGAACATCCTAGGACAGAAGCTAAATGGCTTTAATCAGCTATATGACTGGCTTTTAAGACTTTTTTACCTTTAATTTGCTAACTTTTTCCTTAAGTTCCTAAACTTGGGTTGTTCATATCGGATATATGTTTCACTATGGTAGACGGTTAGGGAACAACAGTGGAGCAGTTAGTCTAGCTGCCAAAAGTGAGATCCTTAAGAGTTTATCTATAACATCCACGATAGACTTGGATAGTGATTAAGCTGGAAGGCACTACTAACTGTTTTTATTTAGCATTATGCGTAACGTTAACTTATTATCTTCTGAGGAATTAAAAACCGCTTTAAATCAATTAGACGGTTGGACGGAAAAAAACGGTAAATTACATCGTCAATTCCAGTTTAGTTCTTTTGTTGAAGCATTTGGGTTCATGTCCAGTCTTGCTTTAGTTGCTGAATCAATGGGTCATCACCCTGAATGGTTTAATGTATATAATCGCGTCACTATTGACTTAACCACCCATGATGCAGGGGGTATTACCCATAAAGATATTGAACTCGCTACGAAAGCGAATGAGTTAGGGAGAATTTAGAATGAAGAATGGAGAATGGAGAATTTAGAATGAGTTAGGGAGAATTTAGAATGAAGAATGGAGAATGGAGAATGGAGAATGGAGAATGGAGAATGGAGAATTTAGAATGAAGAATGAAGAATGGATAAGATCGAAGGATTGATTATCCATTCTTCATGTTTTTATGCTGTTGTTAAGATTCTTTCACTCAAACCTAACTTATCTTTTAATAACTGAGTCAAAATGGGTAAAGAGTTTGATTCTGATAGGGTTAAAGCAGGTATTCCTGTTAATTTTTTCACCAATGCGACCCCTGATGAAGTGCTAGTAGCGATCCCTGTAATGAGATCCGGTAAAAAACCAAACCCTTGACAAACCCCCACCACTGCATAGGGATCAGAAGCACATAAAACCGTCATACAAATATGTTGTTTGAGTTCCTCTAAGACCACCGATCCATTGTAAGGTTCCAAGGGAGAGGCCCCCGCTTCAATGACGACAACGTCGGGATCTTCTGCTGCGATCAAACTTAAAAGTTGACGGACAGACAGCCGAAACTCCTCCGTCGAACCTACAGAAGAAGGCAATCCCACATCAACAAAATCAAAAATTTGATCAGCCCCAGCATCTCCCATAGATAACACATCTCGATACCTTCCCGCTCCAGTTAACTTAGCGGCAACCACTTTGAGGCCTAACTGTTTTAATTGATGGATCATAATACGGCCAGAGGTTGTTTTACCCGCAGACATAGAAGTTCCAATAATCATAATGGTGGGATAATCATAAACCACATCAGGAATGGTGGGGATAAAATCTTTCATACAAACCTTTTCACCATTACGCATGACATGACCCCGATATTGCAGAGATGTTATGGGAGGCAGTAAATAGGACTTGGAGGTAACTTTGCCAAACAACCCGGCAGAGGTCATATTATCCATGCAACCATCTTCTGGGATCGACTGCCATTCTCCCACCGCTTCTAGGGTTGCCCGTCGAATCCCAAAGGACCCAATAATGCGATCGCCTTCTAAAAGGTTTCCTAAGCGTCCATTGGTTAATTCAAGTTTGGCATGAGCAGGAACAGGAGGTAAGACTTCCCCTACCACATAGTCACCAGTGGCCCATGCTTCTCTGGGTAAACAAATCACATCAAAGGGGTGTATTTTAAGATCAGAAATACGAGTTAAGGAACTGTATAGATAAGGGGGTGTTGTAATATTCGTTTTCATGATTTTTCTTCCTACTTTTTAACTAACAAGGGAGGATCAAGCAACAAACTAGCTAACAAAGCTGATCGTTCCACTAAAGCGTCTCTATATATAAACTCGCCTGGAGAATGGGCTCCGTCTCCTACTGCCCCTAAACCGTCTAAAGTAGGAGCATAGAGGTTAGTAGTATTACCGTCTGATCCCCCTCCTGCGGTGGCTTCTGTGAGGGTTAAACCCAACTCAGCACCCCGTTGATAGGCCCTTTGCCACAGTTGTTCACTGCCTGGGGTTTTTTCCATGGGTGGCCGCCCTATTTTGCCTGTAATGATTAATTGGGTGTCGGGAGTCGTTGGTTGTAAATTGAGAATTTTTGCCTCTATATGTTTAGCATCTTCATGATGGAGTACCCTTACATCTACGACTGCTTGGCTTTCTGGGGCAATAACATTGGAACGAATCCCCCCGTCAATGGTTCCTACATTAACGGTAATGCCTTGTTTGGGGTCATTGAGGGCAAATAATTGTTGAATGACGAAGGATAATTCTAAGATAGCACTGGCCCCTTTTTCGGGTTCTAAACCTGCATGGGCCGCTTTGCCGACAACTTTGATGGTGAACCGTCCGACTCCTTTACGACAGGTTTTTAACTGTCCAGTTTCTCCTAATGAGGGTTCCATAACCAACGCGCGATCGCATCCTTGAACTAGGCGCAGGATATGGGGGGTCGACTCTTTACTGCCGATCTCTTCATCTGAGTTGATTAAAAAAATGGGGGTCACTTCAGGGGTGATATCATAATACAGAAGGCTTTCTAGGGCAAAGATAGCTTGGGTTAACCCTGCTTTCATATCATAGATCCCTGGCCCGTAGAGTTTATGTTTTTGTTGGAGCAATGGCATAGTTTTTAAGGTTCCTAGGGGCCAAACGGTATCGCAATGACCTAATAGGAGTTGTCTGGGTTGTTGTTTAATACGCTGTTTGGGGACGGCTAAGAGGTGTCCTCCGGTGTTTTTACCCTTTATATACCGAACCCGATAATGACGGCTATTAAGGGCATTTTTGAGCAAGGAGAGGACTTGTCTTTGTGCCGTTGGAATCGTTGAGGGAGACTCAGCAAGGACTAATTGTTTTAAGAGTTCTACCATCTCCCCTTGACGACGGTGGAGATAGTCCAGCAGTCTTTTAGAAACTTTAGGGGTTAAGGTGGTCATTTTAGGATGTGGGAGGTGTGGGGAAATGTAGAATTTAGAATGAAGAATTTAGAATTAAATGGTTTCTAAATTCTAAATTCTTTAACGATGAAACCCGATATGGAAAGGAAAGGAGAAACTCTGCTCTATGATGCTATACCGGCCTGGGGGAAGATAGACTAGGAGAGGAACCTTGAGTAAAATGTCTTGGTCGTCACGATCGCTTCTTCTTAATGCTGCTTCGTTGACTTGGGCTATGATTATTTTGCCTACGATTAAACTATTGTCTGCAAACCCATCTATGATCTGCTCTAACTGACATTCTAAAAAAAGATAGCTCTGTTGCAGATACACACCATCTATCTTTGATGCAGGGAATGTGGGTAAAACTGATAAGCTGGGTTTGTGATCATGGTCACAACGAGGCGCAGCAGCTAAACTGGTTAATAAGATTTGCTCAGGTTGAGGGAAACTGACGGTAAAGGCTTTTTGTCGTTGAATGTTCTGATAGGTATGATGAGAGGGGGTACACATAAAGCCAAAATAATTATCCCACCCCAAGGGCATGGCCAGATGTTTTGGGGCCAGATCATAGTTACCGTCCGCTTCCTTACTACCAATAATGACTAAAGGCGCAACGGTAAAGAAACGATCCCATAAGGGTTGATTAAGATCCAAAGATATTAAGCGATCGCCAACCACAGGAGACATGATCTTCACCTCCAGCTTGCTTTGTTGACACCGACTTTGAATTGACTGGGATACGGCCATCAAAGCTGACTACTTTGATCTTAGAGGCGATCATCATGAAATCCTAACAATTACCCGAAAACGTTACAATTCTTTCCTGATTTTTCATCTTTTGTTACAACGGACTAAGAAAAATTGTCAAATATCTGCTACATTATGCAACAAGTTAAATTTTCGTAAACACACACACTCCAAAAGCCGACTGTTTGAGTCGGTACATTTAGTCTATGAAATATATAACCTGTTTATTCCTAGGCGGTTCTATATTGGCCAGCTTCACAGATACAGCTTGGGGAGCTAATTTCCTGACTTCGTTTCCTCTCTCAAACATGGATGTAAGGGAAGACTCTGTGATCATGCCTAAAGTTCCCTACAAAACAACCCGCAACACTTCTCAGTCTTATTCTGTCGAAGAAACCAAGAGAAGGTTAGCCCAACATATCTCCATTCAACTGGCCAATGATATCGCTTACGGTTTGGTGATCGCCCACGATAAAAGACAGATTCGATATGGCACAACAATGTATCGCAAGGTACAAACCGCTATCAACCTCTTGCGACGAGGGGCTGGTTTAAATGGCGCATCTCGCCGTTCCGGGGTTCCTCGTCCTGTCTTAGATCAGTTGATGAAATGGGGACAACAACGACCCGGAGCTTCATTATATCATGTTGAATGATCAAATTAATTGTTGAAATAATTGACGACCATCCACTGCTCTGGTTAAGGGATCGGATGCTCTTTCTGGATGGGGCATCATCCCTAACACATTTCCCTGTTTATTGCAAATTCCCGCAATATTTCTTAATGAACCATTGGGGTTAGTGTCTTCGGTGGTTTCTCCTAATAGGTTAGAGTAACGAAAGACGACTTGCTGGTTATCTTCTAACCCTTTTAAAACATCTTCCTCAGCGTAATAACGGCCTTCTCCATGAGCAATGGGTAAGGTAATTACTTGTTGGTTATTATAGCCTTTTGTCCAGGGTAATTGATTATTTTCCACTTTAATGGGGATGCGATCGCAGATAAAATGCAAGTCTCGGTTACGAATGAGGGCCCCTGGTAATAACCCGACTTCCGTTAAGACTTGAAACCCGTTACAGATACCTAGAACAAGTTTACCCTGGTTTGCGTGTTCTATAACTGTTTGTATAACAGGTGAGAAACGAGCGATCGCCCCGCATCTGAGATAGTCACCATAACTAAAGCCACCAGGAAGCACTATAACATCAATATCACTGATATCAGTATCTTGATGCCAGATCATGCGAGTGGGTTGGTTAAGTAACCCTTGGGTGATAGTAGCAATATCGCGATCGCAGTTTGATCCAGGAAAGACAATTACACCAAATTTCATTTTCTTCTTAAGTGGTTTCTAAGGCCGTGATCTCGTAACAATAATTTTCGATGACGGGGTTAGCGAGAAGGCGATCGCACATTGCATCGAGTTGGGTTTCTGCATGGTTTTTATCGTTTGCAGTCATAGTAAGCTCAATGTACTTACCGATTCTAACTTTTTCGACCCCTTCGTATCCTAGCTGATGTAGTCCTGATTGTACCGCAACGCCAGCCGGATCTAAAACGGATGGTCGGAGGGTAACATAAATGCGACAATGGTATTCTTGAGACATTGGCAGTTAGTGATTAAGCTATATTTTTAACTATGAAACGAACTCGTTCTCAGGCTAACATTGTTCATGTCCTTAAATCCTTAACTCATCCGATTTCAGCACAAGATTTATACTTGGAGATGAAAAACCGAGGTTTAGGATTAGGACTAGCTACAGTTTATCGCAGTTTGGAAGTATTGAAGCTTGAGGGAGAGGTAAAGGTTAGACAGTTACCTAGTGGGGAAGCTGTTTATAGTTTAGTGCATCAGGATCAACATCATCTAACTTGTCTTAGTTGTGGTCAATCTTTTCCTATTGATCAATGTCCAGTTCATGACTTAGAAGAAACGTTAGAAACATCTTATCAATTTAAGGTTTATTATCATACGTTAGAATTTTTTGGGTTGTGTCATTTATGTCATTCGGGAGAGTAGGGAGTAGGGAGTAGGGAGTCAGGAGTCAGGAGTTAAAATGAAACAAGAACCAGCTAAAAGTTTTCAAGATTTAATTGTTTGGAACAAAGCGCATCAATTTGTTTTGGAAGTTTACCGTTTTAGTAATTGTTTTCCCAAAACAGAAATCTCTGGATTAACTTCTCAACTAAGACGTGCATCTGTATCTGTACCAGCTAATATAGCAGAAGGTTTTAAAAAGAAAGGTTTAGCTGATAAAGTTCGATTTCTTAATATTGCACAAGGTTCATTGGAAGAATGTCGATATTATCTAATTTTGGCTAATGATCTTGATTATGGAGATACTGAGAAGTTAATGAGACGTTTAGAAGAAGTTAGTAAACTTTTAGAGTCCTATATGGATAAAATTAAAAAACGTAGATATTCTTCTAACTCATCAAACTAGATTTCCCTTTTTTTATTACTATTTTATTCTCCTGACTCCTGACTCCTGACTCCCTATAAAAGCCAACTAATTTCTTAGACAAGACTAACTTTATTAAGTTATGACAGAAGAACAAAAAAAAGAAACTAAATTATCTGAACAAATAACAGATACTGCTATTAAACTTTTAGTTGCAGGAAGTGGTGGATCATCGCTTTATTTTTTATTTACGGATAGTATTCCTAAAGCTTTAATTGCAGGGGCGATCGCTACAGGTGCGGGGTTATTAAGTAATTTTTGGGAAGGGTTTATTGGTGTGCTTAAACCCCGTTCAAAAACGTTAGGAGAGAAAGCTGGAGAGGCTATCGATAAAGGTTTAACTGGTTTAATTTATCAATTTTCAAATTTTCAAGAATTGTATCTAGAATCCCTAAAAACTTATTGTTATGGATTGGAAGTAGAGGGGTTTCAAGGCTTAGGAGGATTAGCGTTAAAAGATGTTTTTGTCCCTCTCAATGTTCAATCAAGAGATGGAATCATACAACAAGGTTTTAAAGAAATTTGGGATTTTTTACCCAGTCAGCAAGCAGAAAGTTTCCCCCATAGACGAATTATTGTCATTGCTGATCCAGGGTTCGGCAAAACTACTTTAATGCGTCATTTAGCTTATGCTTATAGCATAGATAATTATCACAATACAAAATATTTTATTCCTATTTTGCTAAGATTTCGTGATATTTACTCTCTCATCCGCTTACTCAATTCTGAGTCACAGTCACAAAAAAACAATTTTCTTGATTTAATTACTTTAATCATCACTCATTTAGAAAAACAACCCGAGTTTAAAGAACTTAAACCTGATGGTCAATGGTTGAAAGAGAATCTAAGAAAAGGTAACTGTTTAGTGATCTTTGATGGGTTAGATGAAGTACCGAAAGGACAACGAGAAACGATAAGAATCTGGACTGATAGCATAATGAAAGAATATCAAAATACTCAATTTATCTTAACCTCTCGTCCTCATGGTTTTAAATTAAATGTCGATCAACCTAGTTATCCTATTCAAATTGATTTAAAGTTACGTATTCGAGAATTTACTAATAATCAAAAAGAAGAATTTATTAATAAATGGTATCGTACTATTATGTGGGAAACGGTATGGAAACTACGCTATGAAAATAGTTTAAATAATCCACCTAATGAACAATTAACGAAAAAAGTAACAAGAATTAAAAGTGATCAGGAAGCACAAGAAAATGCTGAAGATTTGAGTAAACAATTATTTGCTAACCTTGCCCTTAATGATTTAGCACGCAATCCTTTATTAATTACTATGATTGCTGTAACTCATCGTTCTGATAGAACTTTATCCACACAAAGAGAAGAATTGTATGGCAAGATTACAAATTTATTACTATCAAATCGTCCCCATCACAAAAATACTTTATTAACGTTAACAGCTAAAAATAATAAAATTATTTTACAAGTCTTAGCTTTCTGTTTAATGGAAGCAGAAGAAACAACTTTTACTTCAAAACAAGGAATTCAGTGGATTGAAGCAACTTTAAAAGATTGTTATCAAGAGAATAAATCTTTAAGTGGTCAAAATTTTCTCAAAGAAATATTAGAAATTACGGGATTATTACAAGAAAAAGAGTTAGATACTTATGAATTTAGTCATTTAACTTTTCAAGAATACTTTGCTGCTTTACATCTTAAGGATCTGGGTAATGAAGGACAAGAAAAAGTCATTGAAATATTACAAGATGAAAGATGGGAAGAAGTGATTGATTTTTATATGAGTCTAGCAGATGCCACACCTATTATTAGAGAAATTTTAAATAATCCTAATCCTTCTACTTTATCTCTAGCAAATAAGTATAAGTTTTCAGCACGTTTAAAAGCCTCAGTGAGACAAGAACTTAATCGAGTTTTGCTAGAAAGACGAGAAGAGTATGAAAATATTTCTGCTACTGTAACTTTAGAACAACGGTTTAATAATTTAACGGTTATTAATGAAAAAACTTCTATGTCTGATCCTATAACTTGGGGAGAGTATAAACTCTTTTTAGAAGTACAAATGTCGGGACAGTTTCACTCTACTGCTGACGTGATTAATATTTCTGATGACATGGCTAATAATCCTGTCACTGGGATAAAATGGGAAGATGCACGGTGGTTTTGTGGTTGGTTGGCAACTCAACAAGCTTTACAGGCATCAGAAACGGTTTATGATTATCGTTTACCCACTGCTGATGAAATGTCCCAGTTAGTTTCCAAAGGGATAACAGAGAACTCTAAACACTCAGGAGACTGTTTAAGAGTTGTACGGGTGATTATTCCTTTTACCTACCAAAGGTTACTTAATTACCTGTCTTCTGGACGGTGGAAAGACGCAGATGGAGAAACTGCTAACGTTATGTTTCAAGTTGCTAACCGAGTTGAAAAAGGATGCTTAAGGGTTGAAGATATTGATAACTTCCCTTGTGAAGACTTACGCATCATCGACCAACTTTGGGTTAAATATAGTAATGGACGTTTTGGCTTTTCTGTTCAAAAGAAAATCTATATGGATGAATTAGGAGGGACAAGGTACTATAATGGGAAGATATGGTACGAGTTTTGCGATCGTGTGGGATGGAGAAAAAAAGAAAAATGGGTAAATTACTCAGACCTGGTATGGGAGTATAAAGATACCACCCCAGAAGCACATCTACCTAATAAGGTGGTGGAGGGATGGGATGAGGAATCATCTCTTGCGCACAGACTTGTAAGCTGTAGGATATCGCCATCACAGCCTTATTTCAAGTCTTGAATTTACGTTTTTTTACGAGTTTGTTGGGTTTAATGGTGGGTTTGGGTTTAACAGTGTTAAACCCCTACGGTTGGTCGATGTAGGGGCATAATATTATTATGCCCTATACTGTTATGGGTCGGCTGATAGTCTGCGTAGGGTGCATTAGGCTAACTATTATGTATCAATGATAAATTAAGATTGAACTTATGCCGTAATGCACCACAATTTAAGTATTTTGGTGGGTTACGACTGATTGTTATATCCTTGTCATAACATAAATTATAGCCGTCTAACCCACCCTACTTTAATGTGATCGTTCTAGAGAATGAAATAATGAAAAAGAAATATGTTTATTGGCAAGATGATAATATGTCGTTAGGATATCTAGAAGAATATACTGATTACTAGACACAAGGAGAAACAGAAGAAGAATTAAAAGAAAACTTAGTTGATATTGATCACGAGTTAACCAGTAATAATCTTAGCAATATTCGTAAAGTTGCTTAACTTGAGGTGTTGTGAAGCGAAGAGATTTAATTAAAAAATTAGAGAAAATGGAATGTGAGACCTACTACATATTACCCGAAACTAAGACTTGATTAACAGTTAAATTTAACTCAGAAAATAAACGGGATACCAATTTATCCGATAAATTATAAATCCTTTCTTCATATAAACCTTCCTCTAATAAAAGAATCATAATTGTCTCATTTTTTGGATCAACAATCCAATATTCATCAACTCCTAAAGCTGCATATTCTGAACGTTTATAACGATAGTCTCTGGTTACAGATTCAGGACTAACAATTTCTACAATTAATAAAGGGGGAATTTGAAAAATAGCTGATTGATCTAACAATTCTGAAGCAGATTCTTTCGTAGTTATAAAAACATCAGGTAAACGAGATTTTCGCCATCCTGTTCTTACTCCTGCATCTCGAAAACAAATTAAAGGTAAAGCGTTTTTTTCAATTAATTGATCAAAAGTCATTTCTAAGAACTTAGCTAATAGGAAATGTCTAACAGTAGGAGGATTCATCAATACTAACCTTCCATCAACTAATTCGTAATGATTGTCTGATTGATCATTGTATTGACAATAATCTTCAAAATTATAGATTTTTTCTGATACTTGAATCATGGTGATTACTAAATGTTGGGATAAAATCTGAATTGGAAATAGGGATAATAACAGTTTCCGACTGAATAATTGTTAATAAAGTACGATCAGCGTTAACAGATTGATAAGGAGAAACACATTTATACACTTCTGTGAGTGTCTCTTGCATTCTGAGGAAACCCCAGAATTAGACACTCGAAATTATCCATTATCCATTATCCATTCATTGTTTATTTTTCATTGCTGAATAGTCTTCATGAGTTTCTAATTGTAAGATAGGTTCTTCTGAAGAATGATGCTGATGAGAAACACTTAAAGGAGGAAGTACAGGGAAGAAAGGTTGATGAATACTAATTAAGTTAGCTAGGGTTTTTTTCAACTGGGTACGAGAAACGATCGCATCAACAAAACCATGTTTTAACAAGTATTCTGAGGTTTGGAAACCATCGGGTAACTTCTCCCTTAATGTTTGTTCGATAACCCGTCTTCCTGCAAACCCAATGGTTGCTTTGGGTTCAGCAATAATAATATCCCCTAACATGGCAAAACTAGCGGTTACTCCCCCAGTTGTGGGATGGGTCAACACAGGGATATAGAGTAACTTACCATTGCGATGACGTTCTAAGGCCCCTGAAATTTTGGCCATCTGCATTAAGCTTAACATTCCTTCCTGCATTCTTGCGCCCCCAGATGCACAAACAATCACTACAGGAAAGCGTTTTTGGGTTGCGTGTTCAATGAGACGACAGAGTTTTTCCCCTACCACAGATCCCATACTTCCCCCCATAAAACGGAAGTCCATTACTCCTAAAGCAAGGGGAAGGCCATCAATTAAACCGGTTCCGGTTTGGACTGCATCCACTAAACCTGTCTTTTCTTGCGTATCTTTAATACGATCTTTGTAAGGTTTGCGATCGCTGAACTTTAGGGGATCGGTGGGATTAAGATGTTCATTTAAGGGTTTCCAGGTATTATCATCGATTAATTGACTGATGCGTTCTGAACTTTCGACACGAAAATGGTGGCCACATTCAGGACACACCAGTTGATTAACTTGCAGGTCTTTGGTATAAGTGAGGGCGCCACAAGCTTCGCATTTGGTCCAGAGGCCATCAGCAATTTCCCGTTCTTTTTGTTGTTCCTGAATAGGGGGTTCTGATTTTTCTTGTTTAGCAAACCAATCAAATATAGACATCGATAGTAATAAAATTAATGATTTTTTATTAGTAGCTATTGTACTACTCTTCGGGGGTACTTAATAGTAAAAGGGCAGTCCATTGATCCTGGGAACATACTTGTAGCGCAGCTTGTGACCCTTGACCGCAGTAAATTCCGAGGCCAATATCAATGACGCGACTGGGAACATCGTAAGATGCTAGGAGTTGCTGCATAAATTCAGCTTCCCACCTTGCTTTTGTGGTTCTGATGGTAATCCAGGATATAGTATTAATCTTATCAGTCATGATGATCAATTGAACAATTATTTAGAAATTTTACTCTTCTACTCGATAGCCAAATTCAGCTAAACGTAGGTTAGACTGTCTCCATTGGGGTTCAACTTTGACAAATAATTTTAAGTATACTTCCCCTGAAATTAATTTTTGGATTTGTTCTCTAGCTGCCGTTCCAATGGCTTTTAGCATACTACCTTTTTGTCCAATAATAATCCCTTTTTGCGAGTTTCTTTCGACGTTAATAGCAGCAAATATCTTGGTTATTTTCGGGGTTTCTTCTACCTTTTCTATGGCAATCGCTACAGAATGGGGAATTTCTTGTCGGGTTAATTGTAAGATTTGTTCTCTGATTAATTCTGCCATAATAAATCTTTCGGGTTGATCGGTAATTAAGTCAGGCGGATAATAGTAAGGACCTGGCTCTAAGGTTTCAATTAAACAGTTTTGTACGGCTTCTAAACCATCTCCTGTGAGGGCAGAAAATTTAATTATTGGCCAGTTATATGCTTCAATTAAACTACGATAACTTTCATCTAATGTTTGATAATCTGTTGGTTGTTGATCGCTTTTATTGAGTCCGATAATAACTGGTTGCTCAATGGTTTTTAAGAGTTCAATAATATAGCGATCGCCTCCTCCTGATGAAACGGAACTATCGACAACAAATAAGATAATATCAACGGAATTAATGGCTGTTTTGGCATTTTTAACGATGATTTTACCCAAGGTATGATGAGGTTTATGAATTCCTGGGGTATCGACAAAAATAATTTGGGCTTTTTCTGTGGTTAAAATTCCCCTGAGACGGTTACGAGTGGTTTGAGAAACAGGAGAAGTTATCGCTATTTTTTGCCCAATTAATTGATTCATTAAGGTGGATTTTCCCACATTGGGACGACCAATAATACCCACAAATCCTGATTTGAAATTTTCGGGTGCTATGGGAATGGTTGGGATATTATTTAACTGGAGATTATCTGTCATTAGATGCTATTTTTATAATTACTTAGTTTAATCTTAGCAACTATTGTTTATTTTTGATTTATTCTTTTGAAAGATTTAAAATTGTTTTTGTTTCTTGTATTTGTTCTTGAGTAAATCCGGCTCTTTCTAAATTATCTAAAAATTTATGTTGTCCATAACGTCCATCTAAAGCGATGGCTTTATTATAATTTTTTTTAGCTAATTCTAAATCATTTTTCTGTTTATAAACTAATGCTAAAGCAACCCAGGTATGAGGATTATTTGGTTCTAACACAGTCGCTTGTTTACCATGAATTTGCGCTTGCGCAGGTTGTTGTAAACGATGATAAGCTAAACTCAAATTATAGTGAGAAATCTCATTATCTGCTGCCCATTCAAGCACAACAGGATCGTTTTCTCCAGACAAACCTATATCTTGAACTCGGACAATATCAATATCTTGGTTTCGGCGCAGTAAACCCCTAATAATAGTGTTATCGAGGTTTTCATCAGCTAATAGTTTAATCATTCTTGTTGCTCAATTTTGCGGTTAAGTAGTCGATCTCGCAACCCTTGGGAGTCAAATTGAGTCTTATTCAAGGAACGCATTTGTTGTGCTTGCTGTTGACGCTTTTCAAGATATGCTTCTACTTCCTGTTGATGATTAAGATAGTAAGCGATCGCAGCATAAATGTCACCAAGTCTTAAGGATGGATAACGATAGGCAATTTCTTCTGCTGTTGTCCCCTGCTTAAACACAGCAACAACTGTATCTAACGTTACCCGTGTTCCACCCACACAAACCACACCATCAGGATTAATAGTCAAGGGGGCAGTTTCTGCCGAAATTGCTAGAGTCATAAGCAAAATCCTATGTTTACTTGTCTAATTCTATCAAAATAGTCGTTTAAATAGCAGGGTTTTTATTTACTCGGTTGTTGTTAATTCTTCCTCATAATCATCTACTAAATTAGGTTGTTCTTTATTATCTATCTCTTGTTTAATAATTCTTTCAGACAGTTCACGACTTACTATTTTAGCTCTCTCATTAAAAAATTTATCATAATTATTGTCCCAAATACCAAAGTCATTTATCTCTTCAATTAAATGGGTTTTCATGGTTGTATCTAGTTTTTCCTTATTTTCTTGTTTAAATTGCTTCATATAATCAGAGGGAGATTGAGCTTTAATAATTCTCTTGTTTAGAAAATCATCAACAATCGTAATATTTAAAATATGGTTGATGTGAAAGTCATCATAATTTTTTTGTTTTTTTAAATAAGCTTTTGGAAAAAAATGATGATAATTTTTACTGTTCGCTTGTTTTAACCAGTTATTATTAATATTAACAATAGCGTTACTGTTAAACGATTTTGGTTCTTGATAAGCATATAAACATAAAATTGCTTTGATATAACTTCGATTAACTGCAAACCAACCATTATTTTTAATAAATTCTGCGGAGGTATCAACTGAAAACTCATAATTAGGAAGTTGGTTATTAAGAATCTGCTCTATTTTTTTAATGTCTTGAGCTAAATTACTTTCTGTTGCTCCTGAATAACGTCCTGATAAAGAACATCGCCAAAAGAAGTCTTCTAAATATTTATTTTTATCACCAGTTGGGTTATCTTTATGGTTATAAAAAAAGTAAGCAAAAGGAACAATCAACGCATTATAAGGTAATAGCTTAGATACAGGAATTCGATAACAATTTTTGAAATATTCTATACTACGTTCTATTGCATCTATCGCTTCTTCCCAAGTATCGATGAAATCTTTTTTCTTTAATTTTAATATATCTTGTCTTTTACAAGATTTTTTAAGAATCATTGAAATCACTTGTAAAACAATTGACTCGGAAATAGTTTCATAATCTACAGGGATTAGTCTTTCAATTAATTCTTTAAATTTTTCTGCTAAATCAAATTCTCTCTCATAGTCAAATGTTTTAGCTATCATAATCTCAAATAGAGATAAGGGTTGTCCTCCTACATTAATTCGAGTAAAATTTCAGTTGCTATATCTATGGGAGCATTTGGCACTTGAATAATAGAATATTGATAACCATTAATCCTCTCTTTATATCGATCAATCTTTTCATAATACTTTTCATCATAATCAGCAAGAAGTCTAAAACTTCCTTTGAGAAGATTAACAATACTAATCAAACTTTTGGGATCTTTCCCTTCAATATGAGTAATCACTATTTGATCAGATTCTTCTGCTTCTAGATCAATAAAAATTTTTGAAAAATCATCTTTTTTTCCATTTTCTCTAGTTAAACTAACCCCTTCTAAACTAGCAAATAAGCTAGTCAGTCTTTGTTGTCCATCCAAAACATAATCAATAAAGTCATCTTTTGGAGGATCTGGTAAATTTTGCTGTCCAATATTACGAACTGCTCTGAGTCTTTCTTTCGTTCGCCAAAAAATAAAAGTTCCGATGGGATATCCTTTAATTAAACTATCAATCAGTCCTGCCGATTTTTTGATTGTCCAAACAAAATCTCGTTGAAATTGGGGAATTTTAATTTGTCCTCTTTTAATATCTGTTTTTAAAGTTTCAAAGGTTTTTGTATTAGGTTGGGGTAACTGTATTACAACTCCTAGAACAATGAAAATTCTGTTTTTGTATTATACCTTCTTAGAAGTCCCAAACTATAGCAGTACAAAGAAAGATTAAGACATTATTGTAACGTGAGTTCGACAGAACATAAAATCGATGGTTTAAGAGACTGTTTATAAACAAAATATTAAGACGGTAGGGTGGGCAAATCAGAGATTTATTTAACCTACTTATAATGTAGAAAACTTTGCCCACCTTGCAAAACTGGTTGTTAATGTTCCTTGAACAAACAGTCTCTAAGAGTCACATCGTTAACTCAAAACCCTGATTCCTTGGTTAATAATGTTCCAACTCCGAACCCCGAACTCATGTTATTGTAAGGTTGGCAATGCCCACCCTACAGGGTTTTGCATAATGCGTAGTGCTAGATAGCTTCTTTTAGAGTTTTTAGTTAACAAGAAATCGTAATAATTACTATAGTATTTGAATTTAAGAATACTCTCTAGAAACCTTATGAGCTGATCATCAGTCACTAAAAAGCAGCGTTCACCAGAAAACAATAGATGATGATGATAAAAGGGTTTTGGCCTTGGAAGCGACTCCGCCAACTAACTAAATTTATAACCTTATTTAGCTTCTGTTTCCTTTTAACAGTCGCTTGTAATCAACAACCAGACACTACCCCTTCCCCCACTGCGACAACTGCAGGCGATCGCATCACCATTGGTATCACCTCCCAACCCCGAACCATTGACCCCGCAGACAGCTACGAAATAGCGGGTTTAATGGTCATCTATAATCTGAGTGACACGCTTTATACCTACGAACTCGGCAGTACAACGTTAAAACCCCAACTGGCCAAGGAAATGCCCACTGTCAGTGAAGATGGTTTAACCTATACTATTGCGCTACGGGAAGGAATAACCTTCCACGACGACACCCCTTTTAATGCCGAAGCGATGGCTTTTTCCCTAGAACGGTTTATGAATAATGGGGGTAAACCGTCCTTTCTCTTAGCGGATACTATTGACACTGTAAAGGCGACAGGAGACTATGAGTTAACCATTACCCTGAAAGAACCTTTTTCAGCGTTTCCTGCCCTTCTCGCCTTTCCTGGGGCTTGTGCAGTATCTCCTCAAACCTATGAGATAGGAGAAGGTAAGTTTATTCCTGATAATCTGGTGGGAACGGGTCCTTATAAACTCAATGATTTTAGTAGCGACTCGGTACAATTAGATGTTTTTGAGAACTATTGGGGTGAAAAGCCAGAAAATAAAGGAATTGATCTACAAATTTATCCCACCAACCCGGCTAACCTCTTCAATGCTTTCCGGACTCAAGCGGTGGACGTTGCTTATCAGTCTTTAACCCCTGAACAAGTGATGCAGCTACAAAAAGACGCAGACTCGGGCCAAGGCCAAGTGATCGAAAACTCTGGAACTGCTATTGCTTTTATGGCGTTAAATGTGCAGACAGAGTTTGTTAAACAGAAACCTGTACGACAGGCGATCGCTTCTGTGATGGACCGTCAATTGCTGAATGAGCGCATTCTCAAAGGTCAAGGGGAACCTTTATATAGTATGATTCCTGTTGCTTTTGAAGCGTCTAAACCAGTGTTTAAAGATCGCTATGGAGATAATGATAAGGAAGCGGCTAAAAAATTGTTACAAGAGGCTGGTTTTTCTTCAGATAACCCGGCGACTGTTGAAGTTTGGCATTCTTCGGGTTCAGTTAACTCCAGTCAAGTGGCTGCTATTTTGAAGAGTTTAGCGGAACGAGACTTAGGGGGAATGTTACAGTTTGTCCCGAATAGTATTGCTTCGGCGGCGTTTTTCAAAAATTTGAGTCAAGGATTATATCAGTCAACTTTATCGAGTTGGTATCCTGACTTTTTGGATGCTGATAATTATATTTATCCTTTCCTTGATTGTGCTAAAGGATCTCCAGAAGAAGGGTGTCAGGAAGGGGGTTCCCAAAGTCAAGGGTCTTTTTATTATAACGAGGAAGTGAATCAATTAATTGCCCAACAAAGACAGGAATCCGATCCCAAAAAACGACTGGAAATTTTTGCTAAAATTCAAGAGATTTTGGCCGAAGATGTCCCCTATATTCCCCTTTGGCAAATGAAAGAATATGCCTTTGCCCAAAATAATATTAAGGGAGTGACAATTAATCCAAGTCAAACCTTTCCTTTTTCAACCATGAGTCGCAATTAATAATTAGTATGGATAATGGATAATTAATTATCCATTGTTCATTATTTTTCTAATAATTTATCAACCTTTTCTTGCAACATTAAAGAAATTAAAGACTTGAATAAAAATAAACTAAATAGTCCTGCAAACCCAAAACAAATCAAAGCAAACTTAATATAAATAGTTGTCATTAATATAGAAGCTGATAACAAGACAAAGCCAGTTAAACAAGCATAAATTAAACTTTTAATACCTAAATTAATCCGTTTTAATGCCCTTTCACTCTCTAAAGATCGTATTCTAAATTGTAACTCTCCTCGGTCGATTCTTTCTTCTAAACCCTTGAGAAACTTCTCAGACATATTTCCTGGACTCAAAGTGCTTTTAACTATCTCTTTGGCCTGTCTTGCGATCGCGGTTACCACACTCCCCCCCTGGCCACTCAAGGCTAAATTCTTGACAAAAGGTTGACTTGCTGCTAATAAATTATATTGAGGATCTAAGGCTCTTGCAATACCATCTAGGGTTGTCAAAGATTTGAGGATAAATGTCATTTGTGGGGGTAAACGAAAGGGCTGACTTTTGAACATAAAATAGACTTCATCACTTATCTGCTCAAACGCACGAACATCAACTGGTTTATCTCGAAAGTTTTCTAATAAAAAGGATACGATTCGCTTCACTGGAGTCATATCATTTAAGGGTTCAATTAACCCCATATAAACCAAGTTTTCTACCACCTGATCTGTGTCTTTTTTTAAGACTGCAAAAAATACCTCAATCATCTGATCTTTAGCAAAGGTTTTTACTTCGGCCATGGTTCCAAAGTCATAAAAAATAAGTTCCCCTCTTTGACTGACTGCCATGTTACCAGGATGGGGATCAGACTGGAAAAAACCATCGACTAATAATTGTTTTAAATAGGAACAAATTCCCAGTTGAATAATG
>JBFRWG010000200.1:0-98734 GCA_051439445.1 Crocosphaera sp. | reverse complement strand
AGCGGAGCGAACTGTTCGGAGGTTCTTGCAGGAACCAGCACGCGCACCAAGCATAGGTTTATATATTGGTCGGATTTTCATCCCGTCGGTAAAACCGAGGGTCTTCAATCCGACATTTTAGGATAAGCTCCTTCCACTCTTCTCTCTTTAAGTAGTACACGAAGTCTGGCAGTAGAAATACCCAACCGTTCTGCTGCTTCAGTGGTTCCTATATATATCGTCATTTTTATCTCAACATAACTATTGCGATGCAGCAATTATAACTGAATATCTTTGACACTGTGTCGTTTGACGGTTAATAACACCCATCAGTAAAATGGAAGCCACAAAAATTTAACTACTCAATTATTTATGGCACCGAAATTAGAAACCAAAAAATTTATCGAGATGCAAGCAACAGGAGAATGTAGTCAACAGAAAAAGAAACTTATTTCTGTTGGCATTACTCCCACCGGTTATATTGCGATTGGTATTGCACCAATGGGTATTGTTGCCATTGGTGTTGTGCCAATGGGCTTGATTTCCTTTGGTACTGTAGCCATGGGAACCATTGCCACAGGTTTAGTCAGTATGGGAGTCCTCTCCGTAGGTCTAGAAACCATGTCTTTAGTCAACTTAGGAAGATGGCAGGTAGGCCCCATAGAAGTTAAGTCAGAACCCCATAACCATCAAAACCATTCTCAACCCACTGATCACCAACATCATCATTAACAAATTCAGGTAATTGCCCATTAAGATAGTAGAAGGCATCACTGGCCTGAAAGATGGCATGAAGGTATGGTGAACCATCGATATTATGGAACTCTAGCCTTATTATTATTGGCTGGCGTTTTGGGTAATTATTTTAAACTACCGCTATTTTTTGGGGTAGACTTTCTCTTTGGCAGTATTGCAGTTTTCATCGTTATTCATTATTACGGCGTTTTTTGGGGAACCTTAGCCGGTGCTTTAGCCGGTAGCGTCACATATTATCTTTGGGATCATCCCTACGCTTTGATCATTTTCATAGCAGAAACCTGTTTTGTTGCCCCCGAATTATTAGAAAAACTGCAACAAGAACAAACACAAATATGGGATAATTCAAGAAAGACCATGATTACCAAAGAGTTACGTCAATTTACTGCTCGTCTACAACAATGGGGAGAAGACTATCATTGTCAACCTCTGATTAATTATGCCAACCGTTTAGAAAGACAGCGAAAAGAATTTGATAGTGAAAACTTAGCTAAAACCCTGGAGGGTTTTCCCCAAATCGTGCGATCGCTGCAATCTGAACATAGTGGGTCATATAGCACTTCTCCCGTCTTGTGAGGTACAGAGCTTATCCCTTGGCAAAAATCAGGACAAAACTAGACAGACTGGGACTTTCTTGCCCCCGTTTTTTACTTATTTTTAGTTCATAAATACTTAGTTTGGGGGGATAAAGTCCCACTTAACGAGTAGCCTACAACCCTTACTAAAACGAAATCTGTAAGCGTGCGCGTCTAGGTTTATGAAACCCCTTTGAGGCTCCGAGTCAGGTGTACCTCACTCGTTAAGAAAGAGAAACGCTATATCTTATTATTATAGAAGTCCCTAAAAAAATGAAGCCCTTAGACCCTTTTAACGCCGAAGATTTTTTAATTTTAATTGTTGATGATGTCCGTAAAAATCTACAATTATTAATCGAAATTCTAGATCAATATGGCTACGGAACGACATTTGCTATTTCAGGACATCAGGCCTTAGAACGAGTAAAAGTAACTGAACCAGATTTAATTTTGTTAGATTTAATGATGCCAGACATGAATGGGTTAGAAGTCTGTAAAATCCTGAAGAAGCAGCCTAAAACGCCGGAAATCCCGATTATTTTTTTGACAGCGAGCAGTGAAACCGAGCATTTAGTGCAAGCCTTTGAATTAGGAGCCGTTGATTATCTAACAAAACCCTTTAGAACTCCTGAATTATTAGCAAGAGTTAGAACCCATTTAGACTTAAAAAGAACGAAAGATCAACTAAAAAAAGCCTATGAAGAAATGAAACGGATTGCCTCTACTGATGAGTTAACAGGAATTGCTAACCGTCGTTCAATTTTTGATTTAGGCAAACAAGAATTTCAAAGGAGCCAACGCTATAAATCTTCCTTTTCTCTATTAATGATTGACATTGATAAATTTAAAACCATTAATGATAAATATGGTCATGACATAGGAGATTTAGCCCTGAAAATGATGGTCAGTACCACCCTTAATTGTTTACGAAAAGTGGATCATTTAGGAAGACTAGAAACTGAAAATGAAGCATTAGAAGCTAACGGTCATTTAGAACGACGAGACAATGAAGATGACACCTTAGAAACCAACGGTCATTTAGGAAGATTAGGGGGAGAAGAATTTGTTGTCATTTTACCAGAAACCAATCTAGAAGGGGCTTATAAAGCAGGTAAACGAGTTTGTCAAGCCATGAAACAACAAAGCTTAGGAATTATGCACAAAGGTATTGAAGAAACCATTAGCATCACTGTTAGTATTGGGATAGCCACTTACGACCCAAAAGATGAGAAAATAGACGATATCCTCAAACGCGCCGATCTAGCTCTTTTTGCTGCCAAAGAAAATGGTAGAAATCGAGTCGCCATTATGCACAATCAACAAGTAAAAGTAATTGATCATCTTCAGAATTAAGAAGGTCGTATCTGCTGAGTTCGCCGTTTTGATCAACTCTGAGTTACAATCTGATCTTAGCTCAACCAATTTATTGCTGAGATGGTGAACAAGTTAACAAAAAAAATAATCTCAACTTTAATCGTTACTGGGTTCTTCAGTTTCAATCATAGTCTCCTCGCTGCTAGTTTAGAAGAAATAAAAGAAAGAGGAACCCTGATTGTTGCGGTTAAAGATAATGTCCGTCCCTTGGGTTTTCGTAACCAAAACCAGCAATTACAAGGATTGGAAATCGATATCGCTAGACAGTTAGCCCAAGAAATTTTAGGGGACCCTCAAGCCCTGATCTTGCAACCGGTGAGTAACCAAGAACGATTAAAGAAAGTGATGGACGGAGAAGTTGATCTAGCGATCGCCAGAATTACCATTAATCCATCTCGTAGCCGTCTTGTTCAGTTTAGTCCTTACTACTACTTAGATGGAACAGGAATCATCACCAATAACCCCAAAATTCGAGCTTTAGACCATCTCTCTCGCTCAAAAATCGCTCTTCTTAACCATTCTAGTACCATTGCTATCATTCGGTCTGAACTTCCCCAAGCCCAAATCAGAGCAGTCGCCTCCTATCAAGAAGCCTTGACATTACTGGAAACCCAACAAGTGGATGCCTTCGCAGGGGACAATAGTATTTTAGCGGGATGGGTCCAAGAATATGCCAACTATCATCAATTACCTATCCGTCTCTCAGGAGAAGGTTTGGGGGTGGTGATGCCCAAAGGATTAGAGTATGCTAGTTTATGGAGTCATGTTAATCAATCCATTCGTCGTTGGAAACAATCGGGTTGGTTGGCTAAACGGATAGCATATTGGGGACTGCCTTCACCTACCTCGCCCTAAAAGTGCGAGGATTGACTAGACCAATCTAGGCACTAAGGGGTGAATACCACACCACCAGACTCAGCTTGGCACAAACTTCCAGGTACTTCCCTAGCCTTGACTATCTTTCACCCTAATTGCTTAGGGGCGTCTCCGAAGCACATCTTAGCTGTTTTGTGGGAAGGGACTCCGTGGGCCTCGTTCTCAGCGAAATAGCCCCTAAAAGGCTTATAAACTGAGGCATCCAGGGAATCAACCCTAGATGACAACTGCTCAAACGATGTGGGTGAAAGCCCCACCGTCGAAGGCTACGACTGACTCAAACCTGACCACACCGAGTAGGCTCGGAATCCCACAGAGTAAAGCTGGTAACAGCTAGTTTGTCGGGAGCCGTATGCGTAGAAATAGGCACGTACGGATCTAACCGAGAGGGTCGGAGGATAATACCTCCACTCGACTCAACCTACAAGTTGGCTGGTTCTTGGGATTATATCCATTAAAAAACCAGTACTTTGTCAAGCCGTCCTACAAGTGATCAGATGAGGGCGAATTTACTTGCGCATCTCAGACCGATCAAGAGAGGACGGGGTTTCAAACCCATTTTTTTCTATGAAAGAAGTATTACCAGTTATTTACTTATCAGGGATTGTCATTTTTTTAGGAGGATTGGGGATTTTCCTGCTGTTACAAATCATTAAAACCCGTCGCACCGAAAATCGTTTCTATAAGCTGCAAAAAAAACTACAAAATGAAAAAGGAAACGCCGAAGAATATTATGAGTTAGCCAGTTTATACTTAGATAAAAAATTGTATGTTCAGGGGGTTAATCTGCTACAAAAAGGCTTAAAAGCCAAGGGAAAAATTGAACCAGAGAATAAAGCCTTAATGTATAACGCCCTAGGATTCGCCTATTTTTCCCAAGAACAAATTGATCTAGCCATTCGTCACTACAAAGATGCCATTAAACTCTATCCCGACTATGTAATTGCCCTCAATAACTTAGCCAATGCCTATGAAAAAAAACAAATGATTGCTCAGGCCCTCGAAACCTACGAAGCCACCTTAACCATTGACGATAATAACAAGATTGCTAAACGAAGGGTTGAACTCTTACGAAAACGTCTCGTTTCATCTACAAAATGATCCCTTTGCCTATTATTCGGAAAGAACTCGCAAAACTTCTCCAAGAACCTTTGATCATCCAGCAAAGACAACCAGTTTTAGGGTTTACCATCGATAGTGAAACCTCAAAGGATCTTGACGATGCTATTTGGATAGAACCCAATCAAGCAGGAGTGGTGATATCGGTTCATATCGCCGATGTAACCGCCTTGGTTCCCATCAAATCTCAATTAGAACAACAGGCCTTTTGGCAGGTAGAAACTCGCTATTTAGCCACAGGGAATCAACCCATGTTTCCCCGTGAGTTATCAGAAGATAAACTTTCCCTGCTAGAAGATCAACCTCGATGGACTCTTACCATCGCTATCACCCTCGATGAATCAGCTAACATCAGCAACACCCAACTCTTCTCCAGTCATCTCAAGAGCCTCAAACAGTTTTCCTACGCCACAGCCGATCAAACTCTTCACGACCCCTCACAACCCTTATTCCCAACCCTACGATATTGTCAAACTTGGGCGCAAAAACTCGCTTGTAAGCGACAGAAATCAGGAGCTTTTGGACAAACGACCATGAGTGGTGTGACCGTAGATGAAGAAGGACGACTCATAGAACCCCCTGTTTACCATTCTCAACAGATTATTCAAGAATTTATGGTTTTGGCCAATACAGCCGTAGCCAAATTAGCAGAAGACCATCAACTCCCCATCCTCTATCGTAACCATACCGCTTCAGCCATTGCGCCTCAAAGTAAACTGTTGATCGAAACCTTAACCACCCTAGGATTACCCGAATTAGTTCGACAGAAGTTACAAAGTTGGTTAAACCCCGCCACCTATTCCCCTGCAGTGATCGGTCATTTCGCCCTCAATTTACCAGCTTATACCCATTTTACCTCTCCTATTCGTCGTATTGCCGATTATTTCAACCATCGCATTCTCAAAGCAGTTTTTATTAGCCAACAACCCTCCCCTTATACCATAGAAGAATTAGAAGCGATCGCCAACCAGATTAACAACAAGCAAACAGAAGTTAAAGAGAAGCGCGAGCAACATTTCCGAGAGAAGCGTCTGGTCAAAACCGTCAATATCCTCAACAGTCAGGAAAAAATGCCCATTCTCTCGGATAAAGAGTTTTCTCAAATTCTCAAAGATAGTCTCAAAGTGGCCAAATTAGATAAACTGCTCCCTGAGGCCAAACAACGCCTAGAAAAGCGTAGTCTTAAACCCTCCGACCTCTATTATTTAGTCTTTGGAGAGTACCAAGATCCCCAGAACAGAAGCTTAATTAAAGATGAGTTGTTAAGCTATTTAGATGAGCAGCCAGCCTTAGCCACTCAAATTTTACAGATCGCTTCGAGCATTGAACAAACCACCGTCAATTATATCGAAGAAACAGCCCCCTCAGGAGACTTTGCCTTTTGGACGGTATTTGAAGAAAAAACCACTCTCAACCCGGCCCTTGCCGCCAATAAGCAAACCGCTAAACATCAAGGGAACCGATATTGGTTACAAAGTAAATTAGAAGACCGATTATGTCCTCCCACAGAGATTGATAAGACCAGTTTAGAAACAGTGGTGACTCAAACCACAACCATTGATCTTGCTTGTGATCTAGAAGAAGAAGAGATAGACTTATCAGAGATTTCCACAGAAGCAGTTCATAACCCCATCGCCTATCTTCACACCCTTTTACAACGGTTAAAGCTCAAAAAACCCCTCTACCTGTACGAACAAGTGGATAGTCAATGGCAATGTTGTTGTCAAGTTCAATGGTTAGATGACATTCTCATCGAAACCCAGGCCCTTGGGGCCAACAAAAAGGAAGGAAAAGCCCAAGCTTCTCTCAAAGTAATTATACAACTAGAGAATTATGTTTTAGAAGATTGCCAACAGTGATCTCAAATCCGTTACCACAGTTTAAGTTAACGGTAAAAAGATAGTAAAAATTTCCCCTTGTTGCGATCGCTGACGAACAATTAATTTACCCCCTAAACAGTGAAACAGATTTTTAGTAACATCTAAATTGAGACTAACGCTGCCAGTTTCTGGTTGCAACATCAATAATTGCCCTAGGGCTTTAAAAGGGTTATGTTGACGATAAGACTCTGTTTGAAACTGCAATTTCAATTGATGACCGGCTGTAGTCACTTTGACCTTAATTTCTCCACCCCCTCCAAGACTACGGGTACACTTTTCAATTAATCCTGTTAAGACTTGATCCAACATTCCCGGATCACTCACCACTTGAGGTAATTTCTTAGGAAGCCCCACATCTAAATTAACATTGCGTCGTTGTGCCTGTTTTTGCCAACGGGGAATAGATTGATGAAATAGGCTTTCTAAAGAGATTTTAACCAATTCAACGGAAGAAATTTCTTGATGATTACTTTTTAATTCAGTCGCCCGAAAAATCAACTCCATGCGGTTAATTTGTTCGCTACATTCTTGATCAATATTTTCTAATAAACGGATCATTTTGGGTTCTAATTCTTGATTTCTTAACAGTAAACGAGTCATAGTACGAATACTGGTTAAAGGAGTGCGAATTTCATGGCTTAATGCTTGCAATAAAGCAACATCTGTTGCCTCTTCAACCCTGGAAGAATTTAAAGAAATTTTCTGTGAAGAAGGGTTATTATTTGGGGTTTCTGAGAAGTTTATTTGCTCAGGATTTTTTCGGGAAATAATAGTAGAAATTTGTGGATAATAATGAAGTAGTAAACGGCTAAATTCCGTTACCACTTGATAACTAGGGGCAGTGGGGGAAAACTTTTGGACTAATTCATCCCAATGGGAGAGTTGAGGATGACACACTAAGGCAAGACGGTATCGCAACTGTGACCAAGCTTGATCAATCACATCGGGATCGAAAGAAAATTGAAACGCAGGAAGCCCTAAACTATCTTCTCCCAAAACCATCAATAAGGGAAACTCAGAAGTTAGCACCAGACAAAACTGTTCACTGGCTAAAGGATCTTGAGGAAATAAAGGGAGTTCTCCAATATCTGAAGTTGTTTGCTTATGACAACTTGGAGATGTCCCAGGAAGTTGAAAGGGTTGCCAACCATGAGCTTGATGGAATTGTAAGCTAAAAATGCCAATGTGTAGCGCATGGGTGAGGATGGGATGACATAAAAGAGGCGTCGGTCCAGATAAGATAAGACCTTGATCTGATTCTTGAGAGGATAGATGGGATAATAGTAGGGTTTCTAAGGCAGCGATCGCACTCACCCATTGTCCTTGAGCCTTGAGTCGAAGTTGGTCAATCTCACTCGCAGTCGGTTGAGACGAGTGGACAGGAAGGTCAACCCCTGAACCCTGGTTGAAAATCTTGCTTAATTTTTCTAAAAATACCTCAGAAACCATCATATCTCAGTCTCAACAATTGACCTCTAACTTCCTTGATGGTAACGGCATTTAGCAATAGAGTACAGTAGTAGAACCGAACCGAGTATGGGGCAATTTCCTCTTCTTATGGAACTTCTGCCTTGCGCAGTTGCTGCCATTACTGGGTTATTGATATTTGATTGGCTAACAGAAGCCAAAATACAAAAATTAACATCAAACTCATGACTCCGATTAAATGTTCAAATTGTTCAGCGATACGGGGTAGTTTAATCAGCCTACGTTGAAGGATTAAAACAGAAATGAACCATCCCAAAAAAATCGTAATTAAAGGCTTGATAATATTAGTCAAGGTATAGGCTTTATAATAAACACCATTGGCAATTAATAAGCCACCTAGCAATAAGCTGATGGCTGGATAGAAGCCAGTTTTTACTTTACTTTGTCCTCTTTTACTGTGGGGTAAAAAGATGAATTTAGCAAAGGTGGTAGCCGTACCTAACGCTGCAATATTCATACCAATCACTTGCCAAGGCAATAAATTTTTCATGGTTAAAACTTTAGCCCCAAACCCTGATAATAAGGGAAATCCTGAAATTGAAAAACTTGCTATCACTAAAGGTATCCAAATAGCAGTGTTCATGGGTTTATTTTTTAATTCTAGAAGGTTGCGACTGGGTAAAACCCCTGCCATCAAAAATAAAGAAGACTTCACTAAACCATGAGTCAACGCATAAAATCCGCCGACTTCTGGGGCTGCCAAAATAAAGCCCAATTGGGAAACAGTGGAAAAGGCTAACATCCTTTTACTGTCTTGTTCAAAAATAGCATAACTAACCCCTAATAAAGCCGTTCCTACTCCAAAAATACGCACAATGGGATCAACTTCAGGAACCATTAAACTACAACGAACCAGAGGATACACTGCAGCTTTGACCACAACCCCTGACAACATTGCAGAAACGGGAGTTTCCGACTCAGAATGGGTCAATGGTAACCATAACCCTGTGACAAAAATGCCACCTTTGGCTAACAGTCCTAAAAAAATAAGGGCAACCGCTTCTGGAGGTGATCCTCTTAACCCTGCAAAACTAAAAGAATTGTGTGCCTGATAGACTAATATTGCCCCCACCAGGTAAAACAACATGGCGGTATTACTCACAAAAAGGTAACGTAGAGCTACCCAAATTGAGCGATCGCTTCTTGGATAAGCAATGAGTAAAAAGGCTGCAATACTGATAACTTCTAAAGCGACATATAAACTGATAAAATCAGCACAAATAAAAGCGGCATTAACACTTCCATGTATGATAATGAGTTGGGTATAAAAAAAGCTAGTTTTATCACTATGCCAGCAATACAGAATCACTCCTAAGGTTACTAGGGCATTGGTTAAGATAAAGAAACCGCTTAAGTTATCAATTAGTAAAATTACCCCGAAATTATCCAGTAAGTTTAAATCTAGGGGAACAGATAAACTAGATGTTCTTAAGCCGTAGCTTAGGGAAATAATAGCGACTCCTAAAGCAAGATAGCGAGACATGGAGGGAAGTAAGTAAATACTAAATCCAATAAATAATGGTAAAGCTATCCAGATAATTGTTAAAACATTCATTATTAAGATTACAGTTTAACGATTTTGATTGATTTTGACGTATTTGAGTCTATAAAGCCGTTCCAATAAAATTTTCCCCTTAAATAAGGGAACAGAATTAAGGTTATCAAGTATCATAACATAGCTTAATATCAATGTTAAATCAAATACCATTTATTTATATCTATGATAGAAGAATGATATAGCAGTCCATAGTGAACGTAGAAGAAAACTGGGATGTGATAGGATGTCTTGTTGTATCAGTTTTATATGGCAGTGATTGAACGTTATACCTTGCCAGAAATGGGCCAACTGTGGACAGATACCTATAAGCTAAAAACTTGGTTACAAGTGGAAATAGCAGTTTGTGAAGCTCAAGCAGAATTAGGTTATATCCCTAAAGCGGCCGTAGCAGAAATTAAAGAAAAAGCAAACTTTGACCCGCAACGGGTATTAGAAATTGAAGCAGAAGTCCGTCACGATGTTATTGCTTTTCTTACCAATGTTAATGAATATGTGGGAGATGCTGGCCGTTACATCCATTTGGGTTTAACCAGTTCTGATGTTCTAGATACCGCTTTGGCTTTGCAATTGGTTGCCAGTTTAAACTTGATTTTAGAACGTCTCGAAGATTTGATCCAAGCTTTGCGTTATCAAGCGCAACAGCATCGTAACACCGTCATGGTAGGGCGATCGCATGGTATTCACGCTGAACCCATTACCTTTGGCTTTAAGTTGGCAGGGTGGTTGGCCGAAGTCTTACGCAACCGAGAAAGATTAGTTAAGCTACGCAGTACCATTAGTGTGGGTAAGATATCTGGGGCCGTGGGAACCTATGCTAATGTTGATCCCAGGGTAGAAACATTGTCCTGTCAATATTTGGGTTTAGAACCAGATACTGCTTCGACTCAAGTTATATCGCGCGATCGCCATGCTGAATTTGTGCAACAATTAGCTTTATTGGCAGCATCAGTAGAACGGTTTGCTGTTGAAATTAGAAACTTACAACGCACAGATGTTTTAGAGGTAGAGGAATATTTTTCTAAAGGGCAAAAAGGGTCTTCTGCTATGCCTCACAAACGTAACCCTATTCGTTCAGAACGTTTAACAGGTATTGCTCGTATTATTAGGGGTTATACGGTTGCTGCGTTGGAAAATGTTGCCCTTTGGCATGAAAGAGACATTTCCCATAGTTCAGTGGAACGGGTAATGTTACCAGACACTTGCATTTTGACCCATTTTATGTTAAAGGAAATTACTAATTTAGTTAAAAATTTATTAGTTTACCCTGAGAACATGAAACGCAATATGAATGTTTATGGTGGGGTTATTTTTAGTCAACGGGTCTTATTATCGTTGGTGGAGAAGGGTATGAGTCGAGAAGGGGCTTATCAAGTGGTGCAGAAATGCGCTCATGAGGCTTGGAATAAAGAAGATGGTAATTTCCATGATTTAATTAGTAAAGATGCCCAGGTGAGTCAATATCTTTCGGCTGAAGACATCGAAAATTGTTTCGATCCGCAACATCATTTACAGAACTTAGATGCCATTTATCAACGATTAGGCATTTGAGAATTGTAGGAGATTAATAGTATTAAGCCCTAACCTTTAGAAATCCTAACAAAATTAAGCTTTCTTAGCTTTCTTTTGAGGAAGTTTACGTTTAAAGTCAGCACCAAAACCAAGAGCAGCACCAGCACCGAGGATGGTTAAAGGTTCAGGAACAGGAGTACCTGTGACAACTAAATCATCAATTCCCCCATTATTGCCAGAACCTGGGCCAGAGGCAGTTAAGCTTAGGAAGTAGGTAGTGTTAGCTTGGAGTGTATTTCCAGTAAAATCGAATGTAAATCACAAAAATTAAAAACTTGTCAAGAAAAAAGGGTAAAGAAATAGTCAAAGTCTATCTTGACTATTTCTTTACCCTTTACCTTTACTATCGATGGCAACAGCGTTAAACCCTAACTGTGTTGTGTGAGGTCATCGATAATGTATCAGCTTAAAGAATATCCCTTTGTGCTTCCCGAAGAAAGTTTAGTCACTATTCTCCAAGAAAGAGCCCGTTATCAACCCTTCAAAACAGCCTATACATTCTTAGAACGAGGAGAAACTCAACAATGTTCCCTGAATTATAGAGAATTAGACAAAAAAGCTAGAGAAATCGCAGCCCTTCTCCATGATTCTCATTTAGAAGGAGAGAGGGCGTTACTGATGTATTCCCCAGGTGTGGACTTTATCGTCGCCTTCTTTGCCTGTCTTTATGCTGGTGTCATTGCCGTTCCCATTTATCCTCCCCGACGTAATCAATCCCTTGACAGACTCAAAGCCATCATTGATGACTGTCAAGCCAAAGAGGTCTTAACCACAACTACTATCAAAAGCAACCTAGAAAATAGTATTATTCATTATCCAGAATTAGCAAAGCTTCAGTGGCTAACCAGCGATAACTTGCCTCAAAGACTTAATAGCCAAGAATTTTCCCCCATAGCAGTCGAAAAAAATGATATTGCTTTCTTACAATATACCTCTGGGTCTACCGGTAATCCCAAAGGAGTGATGGTCACTCATGGTAACTTAATCCATAATCAACAAATGATTCAACAAGGTTTTGGCCACAATACTTCCACAAAAGTCTTAGGATGGTTACCACTATTTCATGACATGGGATTAATCGGTAATGTATTACAACCCCTCTATATGGGAGTTTCCTGTACACTCATGTCTCCTGTCGACTTTTTACAAAAACCCTACCGTTGGTTAAAGGCAATTTCTGACTATGGTGCTACCACAAGCGGCGGACCCAACTTTGCCTATGACTTGTGTGTGAATAAAATCACCGATGAACAAATTAAAACCCTTGACCTCAGTAGCTGGAAAGTTGCCTTTACAGGAGCCGAACCCGTACGGGCCGAAACCTTAGAAGCCTTTGCCGCTAAATTTGCTCCCTGTCGTTTTCGTAAAGAAGCATTTTATCCTTGTTATGGTATGGCTGAAGCCACCTTATTTATCACCGGTGGGATAGATTCTGATGTCCCCAAATTAAAAACCATAGACGAAAAAGCCTTAGAAGAAAATAAAGTTATTGAAGTCGCCAAAGAACAACCCCAGAGTCGAACCCTAGTCAGTTGTGGCCAAGAATGGCTGGGACAAACCATAAAAATTGTTAACCCCCAGACCTTAACCGAATGTGAGCCTAATCAAGTAGGAGAAATTTGGGTATCAGGAGACAGTGTTGCTAGAGGCTATTGGCAACAACCACAAAAAACCCAAGAGACCTTTAAATCTTACTTATGGAATACCCAAGAAGGACCCTTTTTAAGAACAGGAGACTTAGGCTTCCTCTCCTCAGAAAAAGAACTCTTTGTGACCGGACGACTCAAAGATGTCATTATTGTTCGTGGACGGAATCATTATCCCCAGGACATTGAATTAACCGTCGAAGAAAGTCACCCTGCTTTGCGACCCAGTTGCGGTGCTGCTTTTACCATTGGGGATGTGGGAAATGAAAAATTAATTGTTGTCCAAGAAGTCGAGCGCACCCATTTACGGAAAATTAACCCTGAAGCCGTCAAAAAAGCCATTCGCCAAGCGGTAGCCAAACATCATGGCTTACAAGTTCATGAAGTTATGTTAATTAAAACAGCCAGCATTCCTAAAACCTCTAGTGGGAAAATTCAACGTTATCGCTGTAAAAAGCAGTTTTTGACCCATAAGCTCAATTCCATCAAACCCTATAAATTTTCTAAAATAGCAATAGGTTAATACTATACAATTGAATTGAAGTATTTTATGATAGGAATCATAGATCATTACCAATGAGCGAGAAAACTGTTAAACAAACCCCAAACTATTACGAAATAGAGGAGTGGTTGATTCGTTATTTGTCTCAAACCCTAGAAATTGAGCAAAACGATATTGACCCAAATGTTGCCTTCAATGAATATGGCCTAGATTCCTCATCTGCCGTTATTCTTACAGGGGATCTGCAGGAATGGCTGAAACAGGATTTAGATCCAACTTTACTCTTTGATTACCCAACCATTGTAGCCCTGGCTGAATATTTAAGTCAGAGAGGTTGACTTAATTGAAGGAAACCAAGATATAGAGTGTCACTAAAGAACACTGAGAGGAATTTAAGGAATGGTTGATCCCATTGCCATTGTTGGCTTAGGTTGTCGTTTTCCTCAGGCCAACAATCCTAAAAATTACTGGAAACTGTTAGAAGATGGAGTCAATACCATCACAGAAGTCCCCTCAGAGCGTTGGGATATCCAATCATACTACAACGAAACCCCAGCAACACCAGGGAAAATGAATACCAAATGGGGTGGCTTTTTAGACGAAGTGGATAAATTCGATGCAGACTTTTTTCGCATTTCTCCTCGCGAAGCCGAATATATAGATCCTCAACAAAGATTATTATTAGAAGTTGCTTGGGAAGCCTTAGAAAACGGTGGTCTAGTCCCTGAAAAATTAGCCAATAGTAAAACCGGGGTTTTCATTGGCATTAGCAATAACGATTATGCCAGATATTCCTTTCAAGACAGTTCCAAGATTACCGCTTATAGTGGAATAGGCAATGCCTTGTGTATTGCCGCCAACCGACTATCTTACTATTTAAACTTAAAAGGACCCAGTTTATCCATCGATACCGCTTGTTCATCCTCCTTAGTAGCAGTTCACTACGCCTGTCAAAGTTTACGCCTCAAAGAATCAGATTTATGTTTAGCTGGTGGGGTAAACCTCATTCTCTCCCCAGAACTTACCCTTACCTTCTCCCAAGCAAGGATGATGTCACCAGAAGGTCGTTGTAAGACCTTTGATGCTTCGGCCGATGGTTATGTTCGTGGGGAAGGCTGTGGGGTGGTAGTGTTAAAAAGGCTCTCAGATGCTCTCCAAGACGGCAATTGTATCTATGCTGTTATTAGTGGCTCTGCTGTGAATCAAGATGGCTTAACCAACGGATTAACCGCACCCAATGGTCCATCTCAACAGGCAGTGATTCGTCAAGCCTTGACAAATGCGGGAATAAGTGCTAAAGAAATTAGTTGCGTTGAAGCTCATGGCACAGGAACCCCCCTCGGTGATCCCCAAGAATTTAACTCCCTTAAAAAAGTATTGATGGAAAACCGTGAGCCTGACCAACCTTGTTGGATTGGTTCCGTTAAAACCAATATGGGTCATCTAGAATCAGCCGCAGGGATTGCCGGTTTAATGAAAGTGGTTCTGTCTTTACACCATAAAAAAATTCCCCCTCATCTCCATCTGCAAAGCCTTAATCCTTATATTTCTTTAAACAAGACACCCCTGAAAATTCCTCAACAATGTGAACCTTGGGAAATCCCCTCAGAAAAACGGTTTGCCGGTATTAGTAGTTTTGGGTTTGGGGGAACGAATTGTCATGTCATTTTAGAAGAAGCCCCTAAAACCATAAGAGCAGAAACAAGTAGGAATAGACCAGTCCAACGTCCTTACCATCTCCTCACCCTCTCCGCCAAAACCAAATCTGCTCTATTCGAGATGGCGAAACGTTATCAAACCTTTTTAGCCAACAATCCAGATATTCCAGTAGCAGATGTTTGTTTTAGTGCCAATGTAGGGCGATCGCCATTTGAGCATCGACTCGCCATTGTGAGTGATACCTCCCCAGATTTGCAAGAAAAGTTAACTGCCTTTGCCAACCAAACAGAAAAAGCGGGCATCACAGGAAAATTAGCGTCGAGAAAACCCCCTAAAATTGCCTTTCTCTTTACAGGACAGGGATCGCAATACGTAAACATGGGGAGACAATTATACGAAACCCAACCCACCTTTAAAAAAACCGTAGATTATTGCGATCAAATTTTAAAACCCTATTTAGGGAAGAGTATATTAGAAGTTATTTATCCTCAAAATGAGCAGGACTCATTGATTAATGAAACAGGTTATACCCAACCCGCTTTATTTACCATTGAATATGCTCTCGCTCAATTATGGCAATCTTGGGGCATCAACCCTGACATCGTGATGGGACATAGTGTAGGAGAATATGTCGCTGCTTGTGTCGCTGGAGTTTTCAGTTTAGAAGATGGACTGAAACTCATTGCCCATCGCGGAAGATTAATGCAGCAATTACCATCTGGGGGCAAAATGGTGGCTTTAATGGCATCAGCCACCCAAGTACAATCGTTAATTGCTCTCTACAGCGAGCAAATATCTATCGCTGCCATCAACGGTCCTCAAAGCGTAGTTATTTCCGGCGAAGGGGAAGCCATTGATACCCTTATTGCGATTCTAGAAACTGAAAACATCAAAACCAAATTACTACAGGTTTCCCACGCTTTTCACTCTTGTTTAATGGAACCCATGTTAGCAGAGTTTGAAGCAGTGGCTTCTCAAATCACTTACCATCCACCTCAGATTCCCATCATCTCCAATCTAACCGGAGAATTGGTACAAGAAACGATGGCGACACCCCAATATTGGGTGAGTCATGTGAGACAAACTGTGAGATTTGCTCAGAGCATCGAAACCTTACATCAACAGGGATATCAAATTTTTCTAGAAATTGGTCCTAAACCCATATTAGTAGGAATGGGGAGACAATGTTTACCAGAAGAAGCAGGAACTTGGTTACCCAGTTTGCGTCCAGTGAAAACAGATTGGCAACAAATACTAGAGAGTTTAGGAAACTTATACATTCAAGGAATAGAAATTAACTGGAGTAGATTTGAAAAAGATTATTTATCTCATCAAGTAGAATTGCCAACTTATCCCTTTCAACGTCAGCGATATTGGTTAGAAACAAAAAAAACAGACAATCAGATTAAAATAGACAATCTTCAACAGCTACAAAAAAACTTAGAGCAAACGGGACAATTAGGTGAGGCTGAAGTAAAATTACTGCCTAAACTATTGCAATTATTGGTTCAACAACAGCAAAAGAACATTGAAACATCATCGATTCAAGATTTATTCTATGAAATTCAATGGAAATTGAAACCCAGAAAAGTTGAAAGCAAAGGGAAAAAGAGACAATCAGGGCAATGGGTTATCCTGGCTGATTCTCAAGGATTAGGAGAGCAAATTGCTGAAAAATTAACCTCCTTTGGAGATAAATGTGATTTAGTTTTTGTTGGAAAAAGCTATCATCAGGAAAACAACAGATGGTATATTAATCCCAGTCAAAAAGATGATTTTCAAAAGTTATGGCAGCAATTAAATATCTCGTCAAATCCGTCCTTAAAAGGGTTCCTTCATCTTTGGGCTTTAGAGACAACTGAAACAGAAAACCTCGATCTAAATAGCCTTAAAGCAAACCAAACTTTAACCTGTGCTAGTCTTCTCTATAGTTTACAAACATTAGCCGAAATGTCTCTAAAGGCATCCCCTAAACTCTGGTTAGTGACACAAGGAGTTCAAACAATTAAAGCGCAAAAAAGACCTTTAGCGATCGCCCAATCTACCTTATGGGGAATGGCCAAAGTTGTTGCCCTAGAGTTCTCAGAGTGGTGGGGGGGGATAATTGATGTAGATAGTAATGCCTCCGTAAAAGAAGTTGCTCACTTACTATTAGAAATCGAGAATTCCCAAGGAGAAAATCAAATTGTATTTCGCAACAATAATCGGTATGTCCCTCGTTTAGTTCACAAACAAGCACTGGCTAACACTCAAACCCTTTCCCTAAAATCAGATAAAACCTATCTAGTTACAGGAGGACTAGGCGCACTAGGGTTAAAAGTCGTCCAATGGATGGTCGAAAAAGGCGCAAAAAATTTGGTTTTAATCAGTAGACGGTCACCATCAACTGAGACTCAAGAAATCTTAAATAAAATAGAAAAACAAAAGGTAAAAGTTGAGGTTATCTCGGCAGATGTAGGTGATGAAGTGGAAATGAAAGAGGTTTTCGAGACCATAGACTCAAAAATGCTCCCCTTAAAAGGAATTATTCATGCAGCAGGAATAATAGATGATGGGATCTTGCTCGACCAAAATTGGCAACGATTTGAAAAAGTGCTACGGTCCAAAGTAGAAGGGACATGGAATTTACATCAATTAACTCAGAATCATTCCCTAGATTTCTGTATTTTCTTTTCCTCAGTTTCCTCTTTACTCGGTTCACCTGGGCAAAGTAATTATGCAGCAGCTAATCAATTTATGGATAGTCTAGCCCATTATCGTTGTCAATCAGGAAAACCAACCCTAAGCATCAATTGGGGACCTTGGGAGAGTGGAGGAATGGCAAGCCAATTGGAGAAATCTCAGCAAGCACAGGGTCACAAGCAAGGAATTAAATTTATTTCCGTAGAAAAAGGATTAAAAACCTTAGAAAGATTAATTAACCATTACCAAGGAGAAATAGGAGTTTTATCAATTGATTGGGACATTTTGGCCAAATCTTTGAGAAATAATGTCCCACCTATTTTCTTAGAAATTCTTCCATCTTTCCATTCAGTAAGTCATAATAAAAATGAGAAAGAGCAGCTAGAACAAGACTGGTGCAATCAACTAAACTCTGTCTTGCCTGAAGATAGACTGAGCCTTATTAGAAGTTATCTACAAGAAATCGTCTCAGAAGCACTAAAATTAACGCCAGAAAGGGTTATGGTCGATCAATCACTTAATACCATAGGATTGGATTCCTTAATGGCCATCGAGCTAAGAAATCAGATTAGAAAAGAATTAAACCTAGAAATTCCCATTGTTCAACTGATGGAGGATGCCAGTATTTCCAGTTTAGCTATGTATTTAAAAGAACAATTCAACGAAACTCTAGCATCCACTAACGTCGTATTGCCCACCCAAAAACAAGCCCCAAAATCCCCTAGTCCCAACCCGACTAAATCAGATTACCCTATGACAGATCATGATGATTGGATAGAAGGAGAACTATGAATCTTACCAAATTTGTAGAAGACATTACAGCACAAGGCATCGAATTATGGGTCGAAGATGGAAAATTGCGCTATCGTGCGCCTAAAGCTGCTTTGACTTCTGAGTTATTAGAAAAGATCAAAGAATATAAACCGCAAATAATTGAATTGCTCAAAGAAGAGACACCCCCTGAAGATCATAATCTTTCCTATGGTCAAAAAGCATTATGGTTCCTCTATAAACTAGACTCACAAAGTGCAGCATATAACCTCATTTACACAGCACAACTTCCCTCAGATGTAGATATTTCAATTTTAAATCGTGTTTTTGAGTCTTTATTTGAGCGTCATCCAGTTTTGCGAACTACCTATAGCACTCACAAAAGTGATCTCGTTGCTACCATTCAGCCACATCAGTCATTTGAGATTAAAACAATTGACGGTTCTCAGTGGAATCAGCAGGAATTAGATGAATGGATAGACCAAGAAGCTGATCGTCCCTTCGACCTTGAAACAGGGCCAGTGCTTCGAGTGCATCTATTGACTAACGTTTCTCACAACAATGAACAAAAAACCACAGGGGCAATCTTATTAATTACAGCTCATCATATTGCAGTGGATTTTTGGTCCCTTGAAATACTGGTCAAGGAACTGTGCGAACTCTATCAAACCTTGAAAGGAGGTAGTGCCGCGAGTCTGGCACCTTTAAATTACCAATATGCAGATTATATTCAATGGGAATTGAAAACCCTAGCCAGTCCAGAAGGACAAAAAGGGTGGCACTACTGGCAAAATAAACTCTCTGGGGAATTACCCGTGTTAAACTTGCCAACCGATAAACCCCGTCCCCCAGTCCAAAGTTATCGCGGTACATCCTACAGCTTTGAAATAGACAAAGAACTGAGTTGGTCATTAAAAAAACTAGCACAGGGCAATGGCGTTACCCTATACATGACAGTCCTAACTGCCTTCCAGGTACTACTGCATCGCTACAGTGGACAGCAAGACATCTTGATTGGTTCCCCTTTGGTGGGTAGAAGTAGGAGCGAATGGGAGCAGATTGTGGGTTACTTCGTTAATCCCGTAGTTTTGCGCTGCGATCTTTCTGAAAATCCGAGCTTTGAGCAGTTGCTTCCGAAAACTCGCCGTCTGGTACTAGAGGCACTGGAGTATCAGAATTTTCCGTTTCCCTTGCTGGTGGAAAGACTCCAACCAGTACGAGATCCCAGTCGTTCCCCCTTATTCCAAGTGGCCTTTATCTGGGATAAACAACGTCAACCCAAAGATAACGATGTTAATCAAACCAAATTAATCACCCAGACCCTTGCTTCAGAGCAAAGAGGCTCTGACTTTGATCTCTCATTAACCATTTTCGAGACAGATGGCTCTCTCAGAGGAAGTTGGACATATAACACAGATTTGTTTGAACCAGAGACCATTGAGCGCATAACAGGACATTTTCAGACCTTGTTGCAAGGGATAGTGGCCAATCCTCAAGGGCAAATCGGCCAATTACCCATACTGACAGAGAGAGAAAGACAGCAACTGCTCTATGAGTGGAATGATACCCAAAGGGACTACCCTCAAGATAAATGTATCCATGAGTTATTTGAACAACAAGCAAACCTGAGACCCAATGAGGTTGCCCTAGTCTTTGAAGATCAGCAATTAACTTATGAGCAATTAAACCAGCAAGCCAATCAATTAGCTCACTACCTGCAAAAATTGGGCGTTGGGCCAGAAGTATTAGTGGCGATCTGTGTAGAACGCTCCATTGAGATGGTGGTAGGCTTATTGGGGATTCTCAAAGCCGGTGGAGCTTATATCCCCCTCGATCCCGCCTATCCCCAAGAACGATTAGCCTATATGCTTGACGATTCTCAGGTAACAGTATTGTTGACACAAGAAAGGTTGCTTGATGAATTGCCCAAAAATCAAGACCATATCATTTGTTTAGATTCCGATTGGTCAGTTATCTCCAAGGAAACTAAGCAAAATGCAGTAAGCGGTGTTTCCTATGAAAATCTAGCTTATGTAATCTATACTTCTGGGTCCACTGGTCAACCTAAAGGGGTATTAGTGCCTCACTGTGGATTACTCAACCTAGTGTTCTGGCATCAAAGTGTATTTCAAGTAACGACAGAAGATAGAGCGACTCAATTAGCAGGAATAGCATTTGATGCCTCAGTATGGGAGTTGTGGCCTTACTTAGGGGCAGGAGCAAAAATCTATCTGGTCGATTCAGAATTAGTTCTTTCACCAGTTAAATTGCAGGATTGGTTAATTAAACAACAGATATCAATCAGTTTTTTGCCAACTCCATTGGCAGAAAGCTTATTATTTTTAGAATGGCCCACTGCTATAGCGTTGCGAATGATGTTAACAGGTGGGGATAAACTTCGTTATGGGGCTTCAGAGTCTTTACCTTTCAAGCTAATTAATAATTATGGCCCAACTGAAAATACAGTAGTTACAACTTCTGGAGTGATTGGTGCAGAAAAACCGAACGGCTTAGTCCCCTCAATTGGTCGTCCTATTTCCAATACTCAAGTCTATATTTTAGACCCTAATCTTCAACCAGTACCCATAGGTGTCCCAGGAGAACTGCACATCAGTGGAGCAGGTTTGTCCAGAGGCTATCTTAACCGTCCAGAATTGACTCAACAAAAATTTGTTAGTAATCCGTTTAACGATGACTCTATCTCCCGACTTTACAAAACAGGAGATTTAGTATGCTATCTCCCCGATGGCAACATTCAATACTTAGGGAGAATAGACCATCAAGTAAAAATTAGAGGCTTTAGGATTGAACTAGGAGAAATTGAATCCCTTCTAAGTAGTCATCCTGAGATTCAAAACAGTGTCGTAATCCCTAGAGAAAATCCACCAGGAAACAAAAGCCTAGTGGCTTATATAGTAGCCCAAGAACAAGAAGAAGCACCAAATGTGAGTCATTTAAAGCAATGGCTAGGGGAAAAACTACCTGATTATATGGTGCCAAGTGCCTTTGTCTTCCTAGAAGCAATGCCTTTGACCCCTAACGGAAAAATTGACCGTCGTGCTTTACCCGAACCCGATCATACCATTCGAGAAACAGAATTTGTGGCTCCTCGGACCCCTCGTGAAGAGGTTCTAGCAGGAATCTGGAGCGAAGTTCTAAACATAGAAAAAGTAGGCATTTACGACAACTTTTTTGAATTGGGCGGACATTCCCTCCTGGCTACCCAGGTAATTTCGCGCGTGCGAGATGCCCTCTCAGTGGAATTGCCCCTACGTCAATTGTTCACCTCTCCCACCTTGGTCGAATTTGCAAAATCCATAGAATTATCCAGTCAAACCAACTATCACCTTGAACTTCCTGCCATCAAACCCGTCCCCAGAGAAGCTGAATCCCCTCTGTCGTTTGCTCAGGAAAGATTGTGGTTTCTCGACCAACTTGAAGAGGGTAAGGCGACCTACAATATGCCAGGTGCGATCCAACTTAGAGGGGATCTAAAGGTAACTGTTCTGGAAAAAGCACTGCAAGAAATTCTGGATCGCCATGAAGTGCTGCGAACGAGTTTCACGACGATCAATGGTTTGCCCGTCGAGAGGGTTAACTCCCATACGACTGTGAATATTCCCCTCATCGACTTACAAAACTTAACTGAGACCGAGCAAACCGCCACAGTACAAAAGTTAGCCCGTGAAGATGCCCAAAAACCCTTTGACCTCTCCCAAAGTCCCTTAGTGCGAACTAGCCTATTACAGCTAAGTGAAAATTGCCATGTGCTGCTATTCAATATGCATCACATCGCTTCTGATGGCTGGTCTATTAGTATCTTGATTGGTGAATTATCAACCCTTTATCAAGCTTTTTGTGAAGGCAAACCTTCCCCTTTACCAGAATTAGCCATCCAGTATGCTGACTTTGCTCACTGGCAGAGGACATATCTTGATGGAGACATTTTAGAAAGACAACTCAACTATTGGCAAAAGCAATTATCTGGCATACCCCCCTTGTTAGATATGCCCACAGACTTTCCTCGTCCACCTGTGCAAAGCTTTAAAGGTAGAACAATTCGTACTGAAATTAATGCTAAACTAACCGCTAAACTTAATGCACTGAGTCGTCACCAGGGAGTAACCTTATTTACGACCCTATTAGCAGCCCTGAAAATTCTCTTGTTCAAGTGGACAGGACAAACTGACATCGTTATCGGGACAGTCATTGCGGGTCGAAATCGTTCTGAAATTGAACCGCTAATTGGGTGTTTTATGAATTTCTTAGCACTGCGCTCACAAGTTTCAAGGGAGCCTACAGTACAAGAATTTCTCCAGCAAGTGGGAACGACCGTTCTGTCTGCGTACTCTCATCAAGATTATCCGTTTGAGAAATTAGTGGAAGTCCTTAATCCTACTCGGCAGATGAGTCATAATCCAATCTACAACGTTGGTCTTCTCTTACAGAACTATCCGGAGTCATCCTTATTTGGCAACGAAATCCAGGTTAATCCCCTAGAAGTTGATGTAGAAGTAGCCAAGTTAGATTTGAGATTTGTGGCTCAAGAAACATCGGAAAAAATCATCCTAGATTGTGAGTACAATACCGATCTATTTAAACAAGAAACGATTCATCGAATACTCAGCTATTTTGAAACTGTATTGGAAAGGATAGCAGGCAATATCCATCAGAGCATTTCTGAGTTGTCCCTATTGAGTGAAAGTGAACGACAGCAGTTGTTAGTGAAATGGAATGATACCCAGGTAAATTATCCACAAGATAAGTGCATTCATCAGTTCTTTGAAGAACAAGTGAAAAGAACCCCTGATGCAGTAGCAGTGGTATTTGAAAATGAAAAACTAACTTATAAAGAACTCAATACTCGTGCCAACCAATTAGCTAACTATCTGCAAAAAATGGGGGTCAAGCCAGAAGTATTGGTCGGTATTTGTCTCGAACGCTCCTTAGAAATGCTGGTGGGGTTGTTGGGGATAATTAAAGCAGGAGGAGCTTATGTCCCCCTAGATCCCACTTATCCTCAAGAACGTTTAGGCTATATGATAGCGGACTCTCAAGTGAAAGTTCTGTTAAGTCAGGAAAAATTAGTCGAATCCCTCCGCAAGTATCAAGGGCAAGTTATCTGTTTAGATAGGGACTGGGAAACGATTAGTGAGGAAAGTTCCCATAATCTAAGAACTGAGGTAACTTCAAGTAATTTGGCCTATGTTATTTATACGTCAGGTTCAACAGGTAAGCCCAAAGGAGCAATGAATGCTCATCAAGGTGTCGTTAATCGTTTGCTCTGGATGCAAGATACTTACCAATTGACAAACAGCGATCGCATCTTACAAAAAACCCCCTTTAGTTTTGATGTCTCGGTGTGGGAATTTTTCTGGCCCCTGATGACAGGGGCGCAGCTAGTAGTCGCTGAACCTGGTGGCCATCAAGATAGTGGTTATTTGGTTAACCTGATTGAGCAACAACAAATTACTACCCTGCATTTTGTTCCCTCCATGCTGCAAGTTTTTCTAGAAGAACCTGAACTAGAAAAGTGTCGCAGTTTACGGCGAGTGATTTGTAGTGGAGAAGCTCTACCCTTTGACCTTCAACAACGCTTTTTTGAACGCTTAGAACAGTGTGAACTCCATAACCTCTATGGCCCGACAGAAGCAGCGATCGACGTCACCTTTTATCATTGTCAGCGAGGAAGTGAGCGCAACATTGTCCCCATTGGTCGTCCCGTTGCTAACACACAACTGTATATCCTAGATTCCAAACTGCAACCCGTTCCCATAGGTGTCCCAGGAGAACTGCATATCGGAGGGATACAACTGGCAAGAGGTTATCTCAATCGCCCTGAGTTAACCCAACAAAAGTTTATTCCTAACCCTTTTAGTAGTGAACCACAGGCCAAACTCTATAAAACCGGTGATTTAGCACGTTATTTAGAAGATGGCAACATCGAATACCTGGGACGTATTGACCATCAAGTCAAGATTCGGGGCTTCCGCATTGAACTCGGAGAAATCGAAGCAGTTTTGAGTCAACACCCTTCATTAAGGGAAGTGGTAGTGGTAGTACGAGAAGATGAACCCACCAATAAACGTTTAGTCGCTTATTTAGTGCCTCAGCAAAATCCAGTCAGTATTAGTGAACTGCGAGAGTTTCTCTCTGAAAGTTTACCCGACTATATGGTTCCGTCTGCCTTTGTCTGGTTAGAAGCGATGCCCCTAACCCCTAATGGTAAATTAGACCGCCGCGCTCTACCGATCCCTGAAGAAACAAGAGAAACGACAACGAAGTTTGTTAGTCCACGAACCCCTACGGAAAAAATCATGGCAGATTTGATTATAGAGGTGCTTAAGGTGGAAAAAGTAGGGATTTACGATAATTTCTTTGAACTGGGAGGACACTCCTTGTTAGCAACTCAAGCCGTGTCTCGACTGCGGAAAGCGTTTGGAATTAATCTTTCCTTGCGAAGTTTATTTGAATCGCCAACCATTGCTCAATTAACACCCATTATTGAGAATCTCAAAGAAAATCAAAGTACAAATCAATCCCCGACAATTACCAAAGTTTCTCGCAAAGCAAGGCGAATGAAGCGTTCACGACTTCAATAAGTTAGTTTGTATTGCTGAAAACAGGACATGAATTAAATGATGAACAACAATTTCTCTAACTCTGTGATCAACACTGAAATAACTGAAGAAGTGTTTGAGGAAGATATCTTTGTTTTTCCGACCTCTTTTACCCAGGAACGACTATGGTTACTAGAAAAACTCAGAGGAGACAGATCCATTTATACCTTCTCAGGCGGGTTAGAACTATTAGGACCTCTGCAAATTCCTGCTTTAGAAGAGGCTCTCAAAGAAATTGTACATAGACATGAAATTCTCAGAACGACTTTCCCTGTAGTAGATGATTCTCCAGTTCAAGCCATTGCTCCAACTTTAAACATACCCCTTACCTTTATAGACTTGCAGGGATTAGGGAAAGAGACTCAATCTGAACAAGTGAAGCAATTAATGGGTAAAGAGGAGAAGCGCAGTCTAGATATAGCTAAAGATTCCTTGTTGAGAGTTATCTTAGTGTGTTTAGCACCAGAACACCATGTTTTGATTGTGACAATGCACCATATCATTTCTGATGGCTGGTCTATAGGCGTATTTATCGAAGAATTGTCTTTGCTGTATCATGCCTTCTCAAGGGGATTAACTTCTCCTTTAGCAGAACTGCCGATCCAATATGCTGACTTTGCAGAGTGGCAGCGACAGTGGTTTACAGGAGAAGTGCTAGAAACCCAACTAAGCTATTGGAAACAACAACTGACCAATGCTCCTTCCATGATCGACCTACCGGTTGATCGCCCCCGCCCTGCAATGCAGTCTTTTCGAGGGTCACACCAGTCGGTGATTCTTAACCCCTCTTTGGTTAGCTCTCTTAATGAGCTCAGTCTTCACCAAGGGGTGACTTTATTTATTACCCTATTGACAGCATTAAAAATCCTTCTATTCAAATGGACAGAACAAAAAGATCTAATTGTAGGAACGGTAATTGCTGGGAGAAATCAAGCTGATCTTGAACCTTTGATTGGTTGCTTTATGAATTTTTTAGCTCTGCGATCGCAACTATCAGAGACAGAAAGTGTTGAGGAATTACTGAAAAAAGTCAAGTTAACGGTTCTTGATGCTTATTCTCATCAAGACTGTCCCTTCGAGAAAGTGGTAGAAGCCATTAATCCTAACAGAGAAACGAGTCATAATCCTATTTATAATGTTGCTCTATTATTACAAAACTATCCAAGCAAACCGTTTTTTAGCGACAATCTTGATGTAAATCCTTTATTTTTCGACAGTGAAACGGCTTTTCTGGATTTGAGGTTTGTGGCCTATGAATCCTCAGAAAAGATCGTTATTGATTGTGAGTATAATACGGATATTTTTGAGCCTGAGACGATTAACAGGATGTTGGGGCATTTTCAGACTCTATTAGAAAGAATAGTCACCAATCCTCAAGAGAAAATAGCTGATTTATCATTACTCAGTGAAGCTCAAAGACATCAGTTACTGGTGGAATGGAATGAGACCCAAAGGGATTATCCACAAGATAAATGTCTCCACCAGTTGATAGAAGAGCAAGTAAAGAAAACACCTGAGGCAGTTGCAGTGATCTTTGACGCGCAGCAACTCACCTACCGCGAGTTGAACGCTCGTGCTAATCAACTTGCACAGTACCTGCAAAGCCTCAAAGTGGCTCCCGATCAATTAGTGGGGATTGCCGTGGAGCGATCGCTCTTAATGATTATAGGACTCTTAGGGATTCTCAAAGCAGGTGGAGCTTATGTGCCTATCGATCCAACCTATCCCAAACAGCGTCTGGATTTCATGCTTTTGGATTCTCAAGTTAATGTACTTTTAACTCAAGAAAAATTCGCCAGCCAATTCCCCGATATGGGAGCAGAGATAGTTTGCTTGGATAGAGACTGGGAAACCGTAGCTCAACAAAGCCAAGAAAATCCAGTCAGTCAGGTTGAACCGCACAACTTAGCTTACGTAATCTATACATCGGGATCGACGGGAACGCCCAAAGGAGCGATGAATAGCCATCAAGGAATTGTCAATCGTTTGCTCTGGATGCAAGAAACTTATCAATTAACGTCAGAGGATCGAGTTCTACAAAAAACCCCCTTTAGCTTTGATGTCTCGGTTTGGGAATTTTTCTGGCCATTATTAACGGGCGCTCGTTTAGTGGTGGCTCAACCAGAGGGACATCGAGATAGTCGTTATTTGGTGAATTTAATCGCTGAACAAAAAATCACTACCCTGCATTTTGTTCCCTCTATGCTTCAGGTATTTTTACAAGAACCCGACCTAGATAGGTGTTCTAATTTGAAGCGTGTTGTTTGTAGTGGTGAAGCCCTTCCTGTGGATCTGCAACAACGCTTCTTTAATCGCTTAGAGTGTGAGTTGCATAATCTTTATGGTCCAACAGAAGCAGCGATCGATGTAACTTACTGGGAATGTCAATCGACTGAAGAGCAGCGAACAGTCCCCATTGGTCGTCCCGTTGCTAACACCCAACTGTATATCTTAGACAAGGCCATGCAACCCGTACCCATAGGGGTTAAGGGGGAACTTCACATCGGAGGAATACAACTGGCCAAAGGTTATCTTAATCGCCCTGAGTTAACCGCAGAAAAATTTATTCCTAACCCTTTTAGCAAGAACTCAACCGCTAAACTGTACAAAACAGGAGATTTAGCCCGTTATTTATCGGACGGCAACATTGAATATCTGGGTCGCATTGACCATCAAGTGAAAATTCGTGGTTTTCGCATTGAATTAGGAGAAATAGAAGCAGTATTAGCCAAACAGCCCTCCGTCAGGGAGACAGTGGTGGTTCCGAAAACAGGGCAATCTGGAGATCAACGTTTAATAGCTTACATCGTCCCCAATCACCAGCAACCGATGACAACCGATGAGTCATCTGTGAGTTCACTGGATGATGAACGGATTGCGCAATGGCAGCAGGTGTTTAATGAAACCTATAGTCAAACAACTTCGGTTGAAAATGCCACCTTCAATATTAGTGGATGGAATGATAGTTACAGTGGATTGCCGATTCCGGCTGAACAAATGGCTGAGTGGGTGGACTCTACCGTTGAACGGATTTTGACGAGACAACCGCAACGAGTTCTAGAGATTGGTTGTGGTACAGGAATGCTACTGTTTCGTATTGCACCTTCTTGTCAGAGCTATTGGGGAACGGATATTTCTCAACAGGCGATCGATTACGTCAAAGAACAAATGAGAAACATGGGGGGGGATTGGCAACAAATCAAGCTGGCCGAAAAACCAGCCCATGATTTTCAGGGTTTTGAACCTGATAGTTGTGATGGGGTGATTCTTAATTCTGTGGTTCAACTTTTCCCCAGCATTGACTATCTAGCGGGTGTTTTAGAACAAGCCATTGATGTGGTTGCACCTGGAGGTTTTATTTTTATCGGTGATGTGCGTAATCTTGAACTCTTAGAAACCTTTCATACCTCTGTGCAGTGTTACAAGGCACTAGATTCCCTTTGTTGTACGGCATTGCGAGAAAGAATACAACAATCTGTTGCCCAAGAGGAAGAATTAGCCATTTCACCCGATTTTTTTACTGCCCTGAAGACCAACTTTCCTAAAATTAGTCACGTTCAGATTGAACTGAAACGAGGGCATCATCATAACGAATTAACCCGTTTTCGATACGATGTCATCCTTCACATTGGTAAACCAGTTGCGCCGACAGTTCACCGTGAAGCCTTAGACTGGCAGGAGAACCAGCTAACGGTTGCAGAGATTGGCGATCGCCTCAGAGAAACGCAACCAGAGTGCTTATTAATTAAGAACGTCCCCAATGCTCGGCTCAAAAAAGTGGTCAACCTAGAACAATTTCTAGACAACAGTGAAGGAACAGCAACAGTAAAAACGCTTCGAGAATTATTGGAGCCAATATCAAAAGAACAGGCCATTGAACCCGAAGAATTTTGGTCTTTAAGCCAAGATTTACCCTATGCTATCTCGGTTACTTGGTCAAACAGTGGTGATAATGCTGATTACGATGTGTGGTGTCAGAGACGCTCAGAAAAGGATGGGCTAGAAAGCCCTTTGAACAACTCCCCTGTCATCGGTCAGGTTCAACCTTGGTCTACCTACGCCAATAATCCCCTTCAAGGACAATTAGCCCATCAGTTGGTTCCTCAACTCCGTGATTTTTTGCAAGAGCAACTGCCTGATTACATGATTCCCAATGGTTTTGTCCTCTTGGAATCCATGCCTCTAACCCCTAATGGTAAAGTGGATCGCCGTGCTTTACCTGAGCCTGAAATGGGTTTAAGAAGTCTCAGAGAACATTTTGTTGCGCCTCGTACGGATACAGAAAAAACCTTAGCTGCGATTTGGAGTGAGGTTTTAGGGGTTGAGCCGATTGGTATTCATGACAACTTTTTTGATTTGGGGGGATACTCCTTGATTGCTGTGGGTTTAATGGCACAGATTCAGCAGAAGTTAGGAACTCAACTGCCTTTAGCGACTCTGTTTCAGAGTCCAACTATTGAACAATTAGCCACTATCTTGGAAGAAGATGAGTCTTCTCTGCCTTGGTCTTCTTTAGTGCCTATTCAGCCTCATGGCTCGAAACCTCCTCTTTTCTGCATTCCCGGTGTTGGAGGCAATGTCATTTATTTTCAGTCCTTAGCTCAATATTTGGGCTCAGATCAGCCGTTTTATGGACTACAATCTCTTGGCCTCGATGGTATTTCACAACCCCATACCTGCGTTGAAGAGATGGCGGCTCACTATATTCAAGTCATTCGCTCAGTTCAACCAGAAGGTCCATACCGCCTAGGTGGTCACTCCTTTGGCGGTCGCGTGGCCTTTGAGATGGCGCAGCAACTACAGAAACAAGGTGAAGTGGTTGAGATTCTCGCTATTTTTGATGTTCCGGCTCCTTATGCAGAAGAGGAACCCATGGGAAGAGATTGGCATGAGGCGAGGTGGTCTTTGGAAATTGCTAAGGTGATCCAACGTTTGTCACAAACTGAGGTGAATGTCTCCCAGGAAACATTTGAGAAACTAACTTCTGGGGAACAATTAAGTTATCTCACTGAATTATTACAAAAGGTTAACTTACTGCCGCCAGGAGCGGATAGTCTTCAGGTTAAGGGGTTCTGTGAGGTCTTCAAAGCGAACTATCAAATGTATTATTTACCTCCAACATCCCAGAAACTGCGTGACACTCGTATTTTACTGTTTCAAGCAGAAGAAATTAACCCCGAATTTGCTGAATTACGGTCTAAAGCTCCTCAGATTTTCCAAGATCCAACCTGGGGTTGGCAGCAAGTTTGTCAACAGCCTGTAGTTGTGGATCAAGTTCCAGGGGCTCATATTACCATGATGGCTAACCCCTTTGTCAAAAGCCTCGCAGATCGACTGAAGGTCTATCTTTAATGTTGCGCCTTTGACTCCCGTTACAGCGCAGCTTAACGGGAGAGTGTCAATTAACAGAAGGATAAGACAAAATAAAAAAGCCTAAGTGAACAACTAGGCTTTTCTCCAAGTTTTTAATTACCAATTACTAGGGGTTGGAGTAATTGATTCTCCCTTTGAGTTACTTAGACTTCTTTTTGAGAGATAAAGCACCCATACCAGCCATACCAGCCATAGCAGCTAAAGCTAATACAGAAGAGGGTTCAGGAATATCTTTCAGTTCATCCACAGTAAAGGTGAAAGAAACAGAGGTGGGCCCATTAGGGTTAGAAGAAGTGAAGGTAGCATTGAAAGCCCCTGCTCCTCCTACCGCATTGTCTGATAAGAAGTGAAACGCACCAGAAGCAAAAGCTTGAGTGGTACCACCGCCAAGCTCAAAGCCACCAATGAAATCGAACTCCTTAATTGAGATTTCCAGATCTGGAATTAGGTCATTGAGAGCATCAACTTCCAAGAATATGACGGGAGTCTTACCAGTCCCTGGTACTATCGCACGACAATTGGTAGGATCAGGACAGTCAAATAGGGGGGCTGCTTCACCATTCGTGATGTTGTTATTGGGGTCAACATCAATGAGGGAGCCTGTTTGGGTGTAAGTGGTAAAGTCGATGTCGTCAATCGTGTAGGCAAGAGGAGGGGAAGGTAATGGACCATTAGCGTTGCTAGGATCTGCAAAAGGAGCAAAACCACCTGTTCCTCCTGTAACAATAATATTGGAATTACCGTCAACACCAGCAGGGGCACTAAACTCGAAAGTGAAACCGTTGTTAGAAACCTCAACCTCAGTAGCGAGACTCAGTACGTCACCAAGGTTCAAAGTAACGGCTTGTGCAGATAGGCCATTGGATAAAACGCCTGCAGCAACAGCAGGAGCCAGTAGTGCTAGATTTAAGAAAGATGATTTCATCGTCATTTTTTCCTTAGATGTACAGATGTTGTTTGTTACATTAGATTTAGTAACAATAAAACTTGAATCAGTTTACTGGGAATTGTAATGGCATTTTAAAAAATGTGCAAGGTTGGATAAGAATTTTAATCTTCTCCTTACTTTTCTTAACGGTTAGAGCATTCCGCAAAAACGTTAGGAAAGTGCTGGCATGATGGTTGGCGAGTGCTGATCACTGGATGAATTTCTTTTTTGAGACTCCCGTCGACTCCGTCGACGGATTCTTCTTTCAACAATTCTAAAAAGCTATAATAAATGAGCGTCAAAAACTGGATCTATTAAGTTGCTGGAGATAAACCTTGAAAATTCCCTTAGCTTGGTTGCAACTGTCCCGTGAACCCCTCCGCCTTCTAGTAGCTTTAGCCGGTATTGGTTTTGCTGATATTCTTATGTTCATGCAGTTGGGGTTTAAAGAAGCCTTGTTTGAGAGTAATACTCGCATTCATGGTAATCTTCTTGCGGATATTGTGATCATCAGTTCCCAGTCAAAAGCCCTACACGACTTAAAATCCTTCCCCCGTCGTCGCTTGTACCAAAGCTTAAGCTTAGAAGAAGTGGAAAGCATCGCCCCTGCTTACATCTATGGTGGCCCCTGGAAAAATCCAGAAACAGGAAAGGAGCGTATTATTTTAGTGGTAGGATTTAATCCTAGTCAACCTGTTTTGAACTTCCCTGAAGTGAACCAACAATTGGATCAACTGAAACTGGGAAATACTGTCTTGTTTGACAGAGTCTCTAGACCCGAATTTGGACCCATTGTGGATCTATTCGGCGAGGGGAATACGGTCAAAACAGAACTAAATGGACAGGAAGTTAGAGTGGGAGGATTAATAACAGTGGGGGCATCTTTTGCGGCCGATGGTAACGTTATCGTCAGCGCCGAAACCTGGCTACGTCTCTTTCCCAATCGAGATAGAAATGATATTAGTTTAGGCGTGATTCGCCTCAAGTCTGGGACAGACACTGAAGAGGTTCGCCAAAAATTGTTAACTATAATGCCCAATGATATCAATATACTAACTCGCCAAGAATTTGTTGATTTAGAAAAGAACTATTGGGCAACCGCAACACCCATTGGTTTTATTTTTATTATCGGCACTATCATGGGCTTTTTTGTGGGTATTATCATTGTCTATCAAGTCCTCTACACCGATGTGTCTAACCATTTACCTGAATATGCAACCCTCAAAGCCATAGGTTACAGTCAAAATTATTTACTAGGGGTTGTTTTTCAGTCAGCCTTAATTCTGGCTCTTTTAGGATTTATCCCCGGTCTAGGTATTTCGTTGGGACTTTATGGTTTGACCAAAAATGCCACCCAACTTCCCATCACTATGACCGTATCTCGTTCTGTTAGTGTTTTAATCCTCACTATATCAATGTGTGCCTTTTCAGGAGTATTGACTGTCCGAAGACTACAAGATGCAGATCCAGCCGATATTTTCTAAGTTATGTTATTTTACAAAGGAAATAAATTATCGATTTTTCGACAACTTTCGGGAATACTAAGTTAACTAGTAGGGTTGTCAATACATTCGGAGCCTTTAAATTTATGAAAACTCCTATAAAGCCTAAGATAACAAATTCTGATCAATTTCTCGTTGAGCAATACCTAGATAACAATCTCTCTTCAGACGCTTTAGAAGAAATGGTAGAAGCTCTCAAGCAAGATTGGCAATATTCTGAAGATTTTGTTAAAGAAAGAGAAACTGAACTGGCCAAACAGTGTGAGAGATTAGCTGAATTAGAGGTTAGGCTCGCAAGTGCTAATCAATCGGATTATCAGCTATTAGTAACCGAAAAAGCTCATGAGGAACAACGTAAACAAACCCTGGAAAAAATAATCGCTCGCCAACGACAAAAACTCGCAGATTGTGAAGCGCAGTTGTGTCAATATCAACAGTGCCTAAAACAGAGACAAGAAACGTCCGTTCAGGAAACTAATTTTGCTGAGAGCTTTAAAACCAAGACAATTTTTTCTCCTCAAAAGTTACCGTTGAAATGGACGGCTGCCTTATTAACTCTAGCACTTCTGGGGATTGGAGCGGTTCCTTTTGTATTGCATCGCCAACAACCCCAAGCATCTGAAGTGATCACAGAAACAACCTATGAACCTCAAGCCGTCGCTGCTTTAGGCTATATTAAACCCGCAGGAGAAGTGATCGAAGTCTCGGCCCCCATATTTACGGATAGTGCGCCTAGGGTAGAGAAATTATTAATTAAGCAGGGAGATCGGGTCAAAGCAGGACAAGTGGTGGCTATTCTCGATGTTCGCCATCGTCTTCAAGCTGCCGTGGAGGAAGCGAAAAAAAAGGTAAAAATTGCTGAAGCTCGTTGGGAACAAATAAAAGCAGGGGAGAAAAGTGGCAATATTGAGGCCCAAATGGCTCGATATCAAAACACAAAAGCCGAATTACAAGGACAAATCTTAGCTCAACAATCAGTCATTACCCATTTAAACGCTCAATTAAATGGGGAACGTCTTGCCCAAAAAGCCACCATTGATCGCATTGAAGCGGAACTGAAAAATGCACAAGTGGATTGTACTCGCTACCAACAGTTATTCAAAGATGGAGCCGTTTCTGCTCAAGAACAGGAAGAAGTGTGTTTACAAGTAGTGACCACACAACAAAGATTAAATGAGGCCAAAGCTGAACTAAATCGAATTGTCACCACTCTCAACAGTCGTATTCAAGAAGCTAAAGCAAATTTACAAAGAACGAGGGGGACTTTAGAAAAACAAATCAAAGAAGATAAAGCGATGTTAAATGCTTTAGCAGAAGTTAGACCGGTGGATCTCAAAATTGCTCAAGCTGAATTAGAATCGGCTCAAGTCGCTGTAAAAACAGCCGAAGTTGATTTATATCAAGCCTATGTTCGGGTTCCGACAGATGGACAAATTTTGAAAGTGTTAACCTGGCCAGGAGAAATGGTCAATAATCAAGGGATTGTACAGTTAGGTCAAACCCATCAGATGTATGTTAAAGCCGAAATTTATGAGACCGATATCAAGCAAGTTCAAATCGGCCAACCCGTAACCATTAGTAGCGATCAAGTGATCGATCAGTTACGGGGAACGGTGGAAGAGATCGGCCTACAAATTGAAAAACAAAAGGTGATGGGAATTGACCCTAGCCAAAACACTGATGGTAGAGTAGTAGAAGTGGGCATCCGTCTTGCTCCTGAAGATAGCCAAAAAGTGGCCCAATTAACAAATTTACAGGTTAATGTCATTATCCATACAACAACAGACCAATGAAACCCGTCATTTCTATTGAAAACCTTAACCATTTTTTTGGTAAAGATAAGTTAAGAAAACAAGTTTTATTTAATATTGATTTAGAGATTAATCCAGGGGAAATTGTCATTATGACCGGTCCTTCGGGATCAGGAAAAACCACACTTTTATCTTTAATCGGGGCGTTACGGTCAGTGCAAGAGGGTAGCTTGCAAACCATTGGTCAGGAACTCAACGGTGCAAGGGAAAATAAGTTAGTGCAGGTTCGTCGCTACATGGGTTACATCTTCCAAGCTCATAACTTATTACCTTTTTTAACCGCTCGTCAAAACGTGCAGATGTCCATTGAACTCCATAACCATATCCCTCAAAAAAAAGCGATCGCCCAATCTGAGGCCATGTTAGAGATGGTAGGCTTAGGAGAAAGACTCAATTATTATCCCGATCAACTCTCAGGGGGACAAAAACAACGGGTAGCCATTGCCCGCGCCTTAGTCAGCCATCCTAAGTTAGTCTTAGCAGATGAACCGACGGCCGCTTTAGATAGTAAAACCGGGCGAGATGTGGTAGATATTATGGAAAGATTAACCAAAGAACAAGGTTGTACTATCCTTTTAGTGACCCACGATAATCGTATTCTCGATATGGCTGATCGAATCGTCCACATGGAAGATGGCCATTTAATTCGTGGATAGTCACAAACCCACTACTAAATCTCGCGATTATAGTGGGGGTTTGCTAAAGCCCATGATATGGATCGTATTTTCTGGACGATCCTCAATTTTAAACGGACTCGTTAAGCCAGAAATCCAAAACAGTGATGTTTCGAGAATTCATACCTAATGGGGCGTGGAGTATGTCAAAATAGTTTGCTAAACTACCTAATAAGCCGATCACTCAACCATTACGCACAAGCAAAACTAACAATCTATGCCAGGTGACTACTACGAAATTCTTGGGGTTGACCGTAACGCCAGTAAAGAAGATTTAAAAAAAGCTTATCGCCGTCTAGCGCGAAAATATCATCCTGATGTTAACAAAGAACCAGGAGCAGAAGACCGTTTTAAAGAAATTAACCGCGCTTATGAAGTGCTATCTGAACCAGAAACCCGCAGTCGTTATGATCAGTTTGGAGAAGCAGGAGTCAGTGGGGCTGGCGGCTTCAACTACGGCGACATGGGTGATATGGGCGGGTTTGCCGATATTTTTGAAACGATTTTTGGTGGCTTTGGGGGTGGTGTAGGAACCACAGGAACCCGTCGACGCACCGGTCCAGTCAAGGGAGATGATTTACGTCTGGATCTTAAATTAGATTTTCGTGAAGCCATTTTTGGGGGAGAAAAAGAAATACGCATTCCCCATCTAGAAACTTGTCAAGTTTGTAAAGGAAGCGGTGCAAAACCCGGAACAGGGGTGAAAACCTGTCCCACCTGTAATGGTCAAGGACAAGTCCGTCGGGCTACGCGTACCCCCTTTGGCAGTTTCGCTCAAGTATCTACCTGTCCTACTTGTAACGGTCAAGGACAAGTGATTGAAGAAAAATGTGAGGTCTGTAATGGTGCAGGACGCAGACAGGTAACAGAAAAGGTAAAAATTACCATTCCTGCTGGGGTTGATGATGGAACCCGTCTGAGGGTCTCCCGTAAAGGAGATGCTGGACTGAGAGGAGGACCTGCTGGGGATCTCTACGTTTACTTATACGTTGAGCAGGATAAGGTCTTTACCCGTGAGAAGATGAATATCCTCTCGGAGATTAAGATTAGTTATCTTCAAGCAATTTTAGGCTGTACAGTGACGGTGGATACGGTTGATGGAGAACAAGAGTTATCCATTCCCGCCGGGACTCAACCGAATACGGTCTTAACTTTGGAAAATTTAGGAGTGCCTAAACTGGGTAATGATGCCATTCGCGGGGATCATCTGATTACGGTCAAAGTTAATATTCCGACTCATATCAATGCTGAAGAACGGGAACTCTTGGAAAAATTAGCCCATATTAAGGGTCAAACTCATGGAAAAGGCGGACTGGAAGGATTTTTAGGCAGCTTATTCAATCGATGACCGAAAAAAAGGGTTTCCATCCTCCCCTTTCAAGGGGATAACCAGAAAAATATTCCTTGTTTCCAGCCTCGAACTTCAAGGGTCGCTAATTTTACATTCAACATTCTACATTCTATATTCTCAATGAACCTTCCTACTTCTGAGATATCACGTTTGGATCTTCGGGGAACCCCTTGCCCTATCAATTTCATTCGCACTAAACTAAAATTGGAGCAAATGTCCCCTGGATCTCTGCTAGAAGTTTGGTTAGACCCTGGAGAACCCATTGAACAAGTCCCTGATAGTTTAACGATGGAAGGCTATCAGGTGGAAGCCATTGATGAGTGTCAAGGGTTTTTCTCCCTTAAGGTTCGTCGTCCCGAATAGGTTAGGAGAGAAAGCAGCAGAAGAAAGAAGTTGAGAAATTATTAAATTCTAAATTCTACATTTATCACCTGTGCATGAGCTAACCTCCCCAAACGATTCATCCCCTTCTACTGTCTCAGATATTATTGGGACAGTGGTAGCAGTACAGGCCAATTTTTATCAGGTTCGTTTAGATCGATCGCTTATAGGTTTGAATGATAGCCCAATCTCCTATTTACTCTGTACTCGACGAACCCGTTTAAAGAAAATTGGACAACAGATTATGGTGGGCGATCGCGTTATCATTGAAGACCCTGACTATCAAGACGCAAGGGGGGCGATCGCTCAAGTTTTCCCCCGTCAAACAGAATTATCTCGGCCACCTGTTGCCAATGCAGAGCAAATCCTCTTGGTTTTTGCTTTAGATGAACCTTTATTAGAACCTTGGCAACTTAGTCGTTTTTTAGTCAAAGCGGAGTCAACAAAGATTCCGTTTTTGTTATGTTTAAATAAGGTGGATTTACTAACATCCAAGCAAAAAAAAGAATGGCAGGAAAGACTAGACAAATGGGGGTATCAGCCTTTTTTTATTAGTGTTAGGATGGGTCAAGGTTTAGAGGTTCTTAAGGGCAGCTTAAAGGGAAAAATTAGTATTTTAGCCGGTCCTTCTGGAGTGGGTAAGTCGAGTTTAATTAATATCTTAATTCCCCAGGTTACACAAAGGGTAAATCGAGTATCTGGAAAGTTACAAAAAGGTCGTCATACCACTCGTCATGTGGAACTTTTTGAGTTACTAGACGGAGGGTTTGTTGCAGATACTCCTGGATTTAATCAACCTCATTTACACTGTCATCCATCTCAATTGATTGACTATTTTCCTGAAGTTAGACAACAATTACAACAAGAAGAAAAATGTCAGTTTAGTAACTGTTTTCATCGAGGAGAACCTAATTGTGTTGTTAAGAAAGATTGGGAAAGATATGAACATTATTTAACTTTTTTAGAAGAAGCGATCGCCCAGGAAGAAGCAAGTCGGCAAGTGCGAGACCAAGAATCAACAGTTAAATTAAAATTTAAAGCATCGGGACAAGAATATTATGAACCTAAATTAGAAACAAAAAAATATCGACGCACTTCTCGCAGAGAAAAGCATCAAAATATACAAGAATTATACGATAATAAAAGTTTAGAAGAATTAGAAAACCTTCAAGATGAATTAGACTAATAAATAAGAAAAGGGCAGTTTTTATGCCCTTTTTCTGTTAGGAGATTAAGGAAAGAGATTAGGCTAGGGGATCAATACCCATGTCACAAACTGCATTCCGTAAAACGGTAATTTGCTCGTTAAAGTTTAAACTTTGAATGGCTACTAAGGTTTGATTCGCTTGTTGGCTTAATTGATAGTATGAGGGAACAGGAACAACATCACCACTTTCCATCAATTCGGCGAGTTGATACCAAAAGGCTAACTTGGTATTCTTGGATAAGACGCCGTAAGAACGAGTGATAGGGGTACTAACTTTATTGGCAATGTCTCTCATGGCTTGTAGTTGCTCATCAGTGGACATCTGCTTGATTTGATTGAGTAACCCTTCAGTAAACTGTAAACGGGCAGCTCCAGGGGCAGCAGGGGTGATAGAGCGTCCGATTTCTGTGTAAGCAACCCAAAGTAGTCCAAGTTTGTCATCGGTACTAAGGCTCTGAAATTGCTCGGTGACAGAAGTAACGTTAATGGCCTGAATGTTAAAATTGGGTGCTGTATAAACCATGATTTCGTTTAGAATCTTTGTACACTTATATCTTTGTGAGAGTGAGGACTGTTTGAGGTTCCCTTGCTCTCTTCTCTTTTATTATGTAACATTTTTTTACATTTTGCAAATAAGTGTTACATATACTTGACATAGATTTTTATTTATTGTAAGCAAAAATACATGAGGAAGAATGGAGAATTAAACCTTCTTAAAAGAGAAGCGGTTTTATGGAACAACGGGTGCAAAAAATTTTATCTCAGTGGGGGATTGCCTCTCGTCGTCGTGCGGAAAAGTTAATTTTAGCCGGACGGGTTCGTTTAAATGGCAAGGTTGTCACTTTAGGGGATAAAGCTGATCCCAGTTGCGATCGCCTGGAAGTAGATGGTAAGGTTATCCAACCCAATCAACGGCCTCAATCACTTTATATCCTAGTCAATAAACCGGTAGGGGTGGTTTGTACTTGTGATGATCCTCAAAATCGTGGGATTGTTTTGGATTTATTGCCAAAACATTTAAGTAAAGGGACAGGGGTGCATCCCATTGGCAGACTGGATGTTAATTCTTCTGGGGCCTTACTCTTGACCAATGACGGGGAATTAACCCTAAGATTAACCCATCCTCGCTACCATTTGCCCAAAACCTATGAAGTTGAGATTAACGGCCATCCCACAGAAGAAATGTTACAACAATGGCGTGAAGGTGTTATGCTAATGGGCAAAAAGACATTACCTGCTCAGATAGAGGTGATTCGTCGTTGTCGTCAACACACTTGCTTGAAAGTGATTCTTACTGAAGGAAGAAATCGCCAAATTCGCCGTATCGTTCAACAGCTTGGTTTCGATGTTCTAAGACTCCATCGCACTGCGATTGGTTCGCTTGTCTTATCTCCTGCCAAGGGAAACAGCTTATCCACTGGCCATTATCGTTTGCTTACCCCTTCAGAAATTCGTTTTCTCAGGCATTGTACCAACCTAATTACTGAAACGGAAGGGAAGCAGACTCATCATTAGATATGTCTAGGAATCAATCATCACTCAACTCATCTTCTCACAAGAGAGATCACCCCCAGACACCGCAGTCTCCTCTATCTGTGGTGGCAGAGGGTAAGTCATGGCAACAATTATGGGGTAAAGTTATTTTAAAGGGCTATCAAGCTCATCGGGAGTCTGAGGGGGAAAAAGAAACACCTGCCTCTGTTCCTCCTAAAAAATCCAGTTATTTAAGGGTATTCCTCAAGTTATTATCAAAATTGCCCAGACGGCAAAAACAATCTTTTGATCCCAAACAGTTACAACGGGAAATCTTAGAAGATATTGGTCAACAATTATATTACGCGCGTCAAAAACAAGGGTTAACCCTTGAGTTGATTTCCCAAGAGACTCGGATTGCTGTTGGGTTATTAGAGGCTATTGAAAAAGGAAAATTAGAAGAGTTACCCGAAGCCATTTATACTCGTAGTTTTATTAAAAAGTTTGCTGATTTTTTAGGGTTAGATGGGAAACATTTATCAGAAAGTTTTCCCATTGATATGACATCAAAGTCCAATAATACGGCACGATTTCGCTTTTGGCTCCCTGTTTTACAGTTTCGTCCTCTTCATCTTTATTTTCTTTACATTGTTATTGTTATTCTGTCGGTGCAAAGTATTTCTAATAGTCTAAAACGGGCGGCTTTAGAAGGGGTCTTGGAGACTTTTCCGACTCCTGTTGATGTTTCTCCTTCTCCCTCTCAAACTGTTAAAAAAAATATCAATGTTAAGGTTCATAGCAAGGGAGAATCAAACCTAAAAGTGATAGTGGATGGGAAAGTTGTCTTTGAAGGAGTGCTGGCGAAAGAAACGCAAAAAACTTGGGCTGCTGATAATAATATTACGGTAGAAACCAGTAATGCTGGTTTAATTCTAGTCACATTTAATAACCAAAAAGCAAAGCGTTTGGGTAGGTTAGGGGAGCAGAAAAAAGTGACTTATCAATTAACAGAAATTGCTCAATAATTAATGGGAACTTTCTCTGGAGATATATTATCTACGAAAGCTCAAACCTTTGTCAGGGTTTGAGGAAAAGATAGGATATATCAAGAAAAGACTCAATATTCATTATGTGAGACACTATTGTGTTAGAATCAGGTCATGATGATGAGTCGCTCCTTGTGAATAAAAAGTTCGACATTATCTGAGTTAAGGGTTTGGTGATTAACAGATAAAAAGTTAGTTGCTTCGTCTTTGTTTAGGGGTTTACTTAATAAATAACCTTGCATTTCTTGGTAATCTAAATGATTGAGGGCCTCTTTTTGCTCTTGGGTTTCTACTCCTTCAATTATCGCTCTAATTTTTAAGGTTTTTGCTAAGTTTAAAGCAGCAGAAATCATCCTCAGTTGTTGCTCACTTTTATGAATTTCTTTAACACAAGATTGAGCAATTTTCATGGTATCAAAAGGAAACTCAATGAGATGACTAATAGAAGAAGAACCACTACCAAAATCATCGAGACAGAGTTTAATTCCTAATTTTTTTACCTTAACTAAGGTTTGATAAATAAGGTCTGGATTTTCTAAAATGGCCTGTTCTGTAATTTCAAACTGTAACCACTGAGGATCAATTTTTGTTTCTTCTAAAATTTGTTTGACTTGGTCAATAAAATCAGGATTTTTTAATTGAATAGATGAAATATTGACAGATACGGTGATGGAAGGTAAACCAAGATTTTTCCAGGCCTTATGTTGAGTACAAGCTGCTTTTAACACCCATTCACCTAAGGAATTAATCACCTCAGTTTGTTCAGCTAAGTGAATAAATTTTTTAGGTAAAATAAGACCTAATTCCTTATGATGCCAACGCACAAGGGCCTCCATTCCTGTGATTTCTCCTGTCTTAATATTAACTTGAGGTTGATAGTATAAAAGGAAGTTTTCCTGTTGTAATGCTTTTTGTAATGCTGATTTTACTTTTAATAATTTTGAGGCTTTATCTTTAACCACCAATTGATTTAGAGAACGGCGAGAAACCATTTCTTTTTGATGATTTGATAAATTAAGTTGTGCTGTTCTTAACAAGGTTTCGCTATCTTGACCATCTTGGGGATAAATAGCTATCCCTTGAGAATATTCTAAATGAAATCTATTTTCTGAGATCACTAAGGGGTGTTGAATTGTTTCAAGAATTCGTTGAGAAATTAGATGAATTTCTTCACTTTCTTGGATTTTTGGAAAGAGAATAACAAATTGATCATCCTGCCAACGAGAAACAATATCACTCCCTCTTAAACTATTATTTAATCGTCTGGCTATTTCTTCTAAAATAGAATCTCCTGTCCCGTATCCCCACTGATTATTGATCTCCCGAAAATGGTTAATATCTAAGAACATAATCCCCAGATTAAACTGGTTAAGTTTAGCATTTTTAAGAGCAATCGATAAGGATTGTTTAAACAGGTCTTTATTAGCTAAGTTGGTCAAAGAATCTTGATAGTTATCTCCTTGAAGAGTGATTAAAGGATTAATACTAGATGTGGGTTTAACTCTGAGTTTTGAACTCGACATTTCAGAAGAAGCTCCTTCAACACTCGCCATGGAAAACCGAACAGTTTGAGAAGATAAAAGGGTGGGGGGTTCTGATTGAAGATGGGTAATAGGAGTAATGGTTTCACAGGGTTCATTCATAGCATAAAAAGTGGCATTCACCTCACAGCCAAAGTTGATTAAATCTCCTTGTTTCAATTCTCTAACTAAAGATTTTTCACCATTAACATAAATACCGTTACGACTTTTATTGCCATCAATATCTCCATCAAGAATCCAATAAGTTTCTTGATTATTTACACGGCTTCTTCGACGCATAAGGGTGGCATGATGACGGGAAGCTTGATCCGATTGAATAACAATTGAATTACGTTTACTGCGTCCAATGGAATAAATTTCATCTTCTAAAGATAAGGTTTTGCGGTACTTTTTATCTTCAATGATTAAGAGATAGCGAGCATTTTGCTGAGAAAATTTCATCGGTTTAAAAAACTAATAAACAACTAAATAATGATCAAGATTTTTAAGCCATTAGATATCTCTTAAATGAGAGGTAGAAAAGAACATTTCTTGTTCAAGTTCTTTGATAGTCATGTCATAGAGATGATGGAGTTTGTAATTCGCTGATAGTAGGAGCAGGTTGGTAAGCACTGAAACAATTAAGACTAATCGATAGAGACTTTTGGCTGGGGGTGGAAATAAGCTGATTGTTTTCATTATTTTTCGTTTATTGACTAATTGATTCATAATTAAGCGTTGAGCAAGGGGTTACCGAGCTTCTATGGTTCGGTAAGATAAAATGTTTTCTAGATAGGGTTGAGGTTTACCGCCATCTCCCCCTAAAGCTTCTATTTGGCCAACATCCATTTGTTTAATAGAGCGATCGCAACCGGAACCCCCACCACTATTAGAAGCATCCATACTCTTAACCCAAACTGCACCACGAACTTGACCTTGAGATATCTTTAACTCAGTATTAGGGGCGTGAACGAAGGCACTAATCATAGTGGTATCACTAATATCAATGGGTTGTAAAGAGGAAATGGAGTGACTATAGAGTTCCAGTTTACTAGGATCATCAGGATCACCGATATAGGTAGCCACTGGATCTAACGCCCCTGCGCAACTGGTGGCTGCATCATGAGATAGTCCCTTTCCTGTTAGGGTGATACCTCCACCAAGATGAATGACGACTTTTGTTCCTTCAGGAGGATTAATGCGAATTTGTGAATTACTCAGGGTTACATCTCCTGTAAAGTGATAATGATAAACTCCATCCAGCGCAACATCACTGGTGCGATCGTTAATGGTTTCACATCCCGATCCCCCATCACCCCCCCAACTGTTACCAGAGGTGCGAGGTAAGGTGATGTAACAGTTGCTGGCGTTAAGAGAACCGAGATCATAAGCCTCCGGCGGAATTACGGGAACACTGGGTAAATCGTCTTTAACTTGTTTCACCTCTGCGGGGGGATTCATACTATCCCCATCTATGGCGATCGCAGTGGGATCTATCTTCGTATGGTTAACATAAGCAGCATTGCTATCCCAATCTGTGGTTTGAGAACAATCGATCCAAGTGATGGCGTTGATCGGTTGATTGGCACCACTAGATTGTTTGGAGTTGGTGTCAAACCCGCCAGTTCCTCCGGTTGTGTCACTAATCCATAACCCAGGTAAGTCGGTGGTCACGACCCTAGACTTTTCTGTAATCGAGACAACTACTTCTAAGGCTTTAATGGCGTTTCTCTGATTCAGGTTGCTGTTACTATCTTGGACTGCACGGGCTTGTATTTGTAACTTGGCGGTTGTGGGATTATCCACTGAATCTAATTGATATTCAACTAAACGATAGTCACCGGCTGAGGGATCATTTTTATCAATAGACATCCAAGTTTTAGCCTGAAGACTATCTAGCATGGTTTGATTGACAGATTCAGGGTTGGGGTAAGTTGCTTCTGATTCGTCTTCTGTGGCAGCCGCAGCACTATCACAAGTTATCTCTTCTATATCACTACTGCCACCAGTAGCAGAGGTAGCCATCATTTCATTGGCAGTGGTTTGCCATTGATCAGTGGGTTTTTTAATGAGTTCTCTATGTTGATTCAAAAAATGAATAATTCGCTGAACCGCTACATCTGTCTGGGCAGAACTTTTATTGATAAGTTGTTGGCTAATGGCGTGCTTTTCTTGAGAGGCAGCTTGGATGATCATACTTGTTGCGGCAACAGAGAGAATCATACCGACACCTAGCACTAGGGGTAAAGCAAATCCTTGATCATTGGTTTTAGATGTTAAGTTATGTTGACGTTTCATGATTTGTGCGGATCTATTTCAAATAATTTTTTTGTCATATCAGTGAATATAATGATATGTTTGTTTTCAGTAAAAACGCCGTGATCAAAATCTCATAACTGATGTATGTTGTGTCCTTGTCAATTTGAGTCTTTCTGGTTAATAAGTTTAAAAAGAATTTAGAATTTAGAATTTATTGCACTTCCCATACTTGTGAAAGAGAAAGTTTTCTAGGGTTTGTCTGCAAACTATTAGAATATGAAAAATAAGCTAATTGCCCCCTCTGCTTCCTCTGCTCCCCTAAACTAAGATTTTTGTAACTTTGCAAACACGCCCTAGTTTTAGGAATCAGGAATCAGGAGTCAGGATTAAGAAGTTGAATTTTAGGTGAACCTCATTAGTTCAAGAAATTCGATAAAAAGGTTTTTTGTTATTAATAGACATACAAAAAAGCCTCAAAATTAACAATTAAAGATAATTTTGAGGCAAGGATATATTATTTTGAATTTGGCTGTCTTTTCCTTATTCTTGGTTGTCTGTTGGTTGTTCCCTTTGGAAGAGTAATTGAATCCCTAATAAGATTAAACCAAAGGCCACAAAAAAGAAAACAAATGTGCCTAAGGAAGCAACACCCATGACTAAGGTTCTGACCAAAGAACCAATTCTTAGGACTAAGGGGTTAGAAGAGGTTAACGGTTTACTAGCAAAACTATGAATAATTGAAGCGGTTAAGTTATAGAGTGCATAACCCAATGCTCCTGAAATAGTTGCTCCCATTAAACAGTTTAGAGGAGTGGGTTTTTTCGAGGTAGGTTTTTCTGAGGAGTTGGTCATGGGAAGATTTTTGATAATCTAACTTCCATTATATCATATTTATTTCTAAATTATCAACTAAAAACCCCCACTTATCGGCAATTTCTTCTATTAGTTTGCTGGTGGGTTTTCCTGCACCATGACCTGCTTTTGTTTCAATACGAATTAAGACAGGTTTCTCTCCATTATGGGCATTTTGTAAGGCTGCTGCAAACTTAAAACTATGTGCCGGAACCACTCTATCATCATGATCTGCTGTGGTAATCATAGTCGCCGGATAAGCGGTATTGGGGGTTAAATTATGTAAAGGAGAATAGGCTAAAAGTGTCTTAAATTCTTCTTCATTTTCAGAACTTCCGTACTCTGGACACCAAGCCCAACCGATGGTAAATTGATGAAAACGTAGCATATCTAAAACCCCAACTGCGGGCAGTACAGCAGCATATAAATTAGGTTTTTGTGTCAGACACGCTCCCACTAACAAACCACCGTTACTGCCGCCTCCAATAGCTAATTTTTGAGGAGAAGTATAGTTATTTTCGATTAACCATTCAGCAGCAGAAATGAAGTCATCAAAAACATTTTGTTTCTTATTTTTCATTCCTGCTTGATGCCATTCTTCTCCATATTCTCCCCCACCTCTTAGACTAGGTACAGCATAAACCCCTCCCATTTCCATCCAAACTAGGTTACTAATGGAAAAACTAGGAGTTAACGAAACATTGAAACCACCATAACCATAAAGATACGTCGGTTTATTTCCATCGAGTTGTAACCCTTTTTTATGAGTAATAAACATAGGAATTTTTGTTCCGTCTTTACTTTTATAAAAAATTTGTTTGATTTCGTAATTATCAGGATTAAAGTCTACAGTAGGTTGACGAAAAATTGTACTTTCGCCTGTTATCATGTTGTAGCGATAGATAGTATTAGGAGTGGTGAAACTGGTAAAGGAGTAAAAGGTTTCTGTATCTTCTTTTTTGCCGTTAAATCCTCCTGCTGAACCAATTCCAGGTAAGCTGACATCTCGGATAAAGTCCCCTTGTAAATCATAAATTGTAATAGCAGATTTTGCATCTTGAAGATAATCACAAACAAGTTGATTATTTAAAATACCCACTCCTGTTAAAGTTTCCGATCTTTCTGATATTATTTCTTGCCAGTTTTCTTGATTTGGGTTATTAATATCAATCGCAATTACTTTCCCCTTAGGAGCGTTTAAATCAGTGCGAAAATAAAACAGTGATCCTTCATTTTCAATAAAGCTATAATCTGCTTTAAATTCGCTGATAAGTTCAATCATTTTAGAATTTTCTTGGGTTAAATCTTTATAAAAAATGAGATTTTTCGGATCAGTTCCTTTCCAAACACTAATTATTAAATATTGTCCATTTTCGGTAACTCTTCCACTAAAACCCCATTCCTTTTCATCGGGACGCTCATAAATTAATACATCTTCATTTTGAGAAGTTCCTAACTTATGATAATAGAGTTTTTGATAGTAATTTATGTCTTCGAGTTTGGTTTTTTCATTGGGTTCATTATAACGACTATAGAAGAAACCTTGATGATCTTTTGTCCAAGATGTTCCGGTAAACTTCGTCCATTTTAGATGATCACCTATGTCTTTTCCTGTTTCTATTTCTCTCACTTTCCATTCTACCCAATCTGATCCTGATGTGGATAAACCGTAAGCTAAATATTGAGCATTTTCTGAGATAGATAAACCTGATAAAGCGACAGTTCCATCTTCCGATAAGGTGTTAGGATCTAATAAGATAATGGGTTCATCATCAAGGTTTTTGAGAGTGTATAAAACACTTTGATTTTGTAGGCCATCATTTTTAAAATAAAAGTATCTTTCTCCTTTTTTAAAGGGAATCCCATACTTTTCATAATCCCAAAGTTTGGTTAAACGTTGTTTTATTTTTTCTCTTGCTTCAATAGTAGATAAATAATCAAAAGTGAGTTTATTTTGTGCTGCGATCCATGCTTTAGTTTCCTCTGAATCGGGGTTTTCTAACCACCGATAGGGATCTTTTATTTCTATACCATGATAAACATCAGTAACGTCTTGTTGTGGGGTGTTTGGATAAGAAAACTTGGGTGACATTTTGGGTTTCTGTAAGGATAATGACTGTTTATAATTTTATCATGAAATAAAACATCATATCTTATAACTTAAATAATATAATAATCTATTTGATTTAGAGCTTTTCAAACTATTAATCTGTTTAATTTAATCTTCAAATATATCTTTAATAACTTCTCTAATCTCTTTATCAGGAGGACGTTTTTGAAATTGTTGATGATTATAAATCCATAAAAGTTTAATGATTCTGTCAATTTCATTGACTAAATACATAATCCTAATTTGTCCAGATGCTCCTTTAGCAGCTACTATAACTAATTTATAAAATTGCCAATCATTAGATAATTTCAATCCACTAGGTAAAGGTTCAGACCTTGCTTTTGTAGGATAAGGATTAATAATCATTTCTTTCAAAGATTTAGCAATTAATTCCTTAAATTCTCGTTTTTTAGATTGAGATTTATAGGATTTAATTAGCTTTTTAAAACTGCGTTCAAATTGTTCTGATTTCTCAAGGGAGAAGGGACTCAAGCCAGTCATCTATTTCTTCTTCTTTAATATATTGAGGTTCTTTGTTTACGTCAAAGGCTTCTTTTAAAAGATAGCGGATGATCGGTTCATAATGGGGATGATTTTTTTCAATTTCTAATAATTTTTCTGCTCCTAATAATTGCATATCTTTGAGATCAATAGGATTAGTGGAACGTTCATAACTAGATAACCCTTTACGGGCTTTTTTCCAAGGAAATTCTAAGTGTGTCATGTCACTCAAATAGTAAGCATGATACTCGCCAAAATATTGCCAAACTTCTTCTAAAAGTTCTTTTTTTTCTTGCGTTAATGTCTCTAGTTTATCTTGTTGGGGAATAGGTAATTGTTTTGCTTCAAATTCACTATAAAATCGATAAGCAGTAGGACAAACGGGACCATATCGCCAAGCTTGTATTTCTTGTGCAAATAGAGGTTCATTGTAAAGAGCAAGGTGTAAACATTGAGAATAATAGAGAAGTTTTTGAACCTTCATATTGGTCATTTGGTATTCTCTACCATCTTCATAAGCTCTAATAATGAAGTATTTAGCGATTTCTAAGGGGTCAACCATCGCCTAAACCTACTTGGAAAATGTTGATAAAGATCATTCTAAGTTTATTGTATCTTATCTTGTATTTTATCATCCTGTGGGGTTTTAACACTATTAAACCGAAAACACTGTTAACATGATTAAATGTTGTTCTATTTTATATTTACATTTTATCGGTATATTGGAGGTTATTGAGCTTAATATTATTAAGTCCCTACGAATCATATTTTAACAGATCATTGATCATTGATAACTTATTCAATGACTCTTAACATTCTATCTTCTATTCCTTCCCAAGTTTGAGGAGAAACGTTAACAGCAGCATCTTTACATTGAAGCATTAACCAGTTGATATAAAAATAATTCTTATCAATTTCTTCTAATTGTTGACTTGTTATATTTATTAATTCTGGAGTTAAGTGAAAAGTATCATTCCAAACTGTATAGATATTTTTAACAAAATTAAGATGAACTTCTGTAGATACTTGATTATCAGGAATCTTCGTTTTTAATACTTCTAGTTGACTGACTAATTGAAAATAGTTAATCTGATTAAAAATTTTATCTTTCTTTAACATATTAGCAATTTGAATAAATTTATCAATGATGATGATTTTAGCGTAGGCTTTAGCGTAGGCTTTAGCGTTGGTGTAGCTGTTGGCGTAAGCTTCGGCATAGGCGTTGGTGTAGCTGTTGGCGTAAGCTTTGGCATAGGCGTAGGCATAGGCTTGGGCGTAGCCGTAGGCGGTAGTGGTGGCGTAGACATTGGCGTATGCGGCAACGTAGGCGGTAGAGTAGGCAGTAGCGTTGGTGTAGGAGATCGCCCTTTTTGTCACAGGTTTCATGTCTCCTGCTGATTCTGTTGTCATCTTTTCTCCCCACTGTAATAAAGGCACTAATTTTTCTATTCCTAACTGGGTTTGTAAGAATTTTCTTGCTTCATTTTCCATCAATAAGAATAACTGATCTGCACCACCACGCATTAAACCAGCGACTAAGATAAATATTTCTTTCCAACGAGTTTTAGTTACATAGTTGCTAACTAATTCAACAATTAAATTATGATCGATAATATACTGCGCCGTGAGATATTCTTGTAATGTAAGGTGAGAGAAAGAATAAATATCTGTTGCCCTTTCCACTAAAATTCCTTGTTGTACTTCGATAGCATTTAAAACAGCTTTTCCGTTTAAATTTTGGGGTGCATTGAGATTTCTCGATAAGAATGTTTTAATCTGTTCAATAATATCTTCTTCATGGAAAAATAACTTATCTGCTTTGAAATTATGATAAGCAATATCTGATAATAAAATGCCTTCTAATTCTGTATGTAGTCCTTCATAAATAGGAATACGATTAATTCTTTTTTCTGCTGCCCATTCTTCTAATAAAATATTTAACGCTTTACGATATAATACACTACGATTGTTAGGAAAGCTTTGAGTTTTATCATAGGTTAAACAAATAAAAGTTAATAATAAAGGAGTTTGGGCTAATTCTTTTGCTCCTTTATATTCGTCTTTTTGTAATAAATTCCAGCAATTTTCTGCTGTGCTTGTTTCTGTATCTAATTCTGTTTTAAACCAATTATTGATAAATTGTTCAATTTGTTGATCATTAAAATCTGCCATTAAAACATCAGTAAAGCGACGAAACCAGTTATTATACGCTGCGGTACGACAAGAAATAATAAAACGATTTTTATCATGTTTATCTACAAAATCTTGAATCTTATTGATAACTTTATCCAGATTCTTTGTAGGAACTTCATCTAAACCATCTAAGAGAATTAATAACTTACCATTATCTAATAATTTTTCTACGGATTTTTGAGCGTTAGGAAAGTTACAGATATCAAATTCATCAATAATCATCTTTTTGATATTAATGTCTTCTTCTATAAACTTTTTAAGTTCAATGAATACAGGAATACAAGAATGTTGGTAACTCTCTTGCATCAATTTTGTACCTTTTAACGCTTCTAAACCCATTTTTCGTAAAAAGGTTGATTTTCCTGCCCCCGGTTCCCCTATCACCATCAAATATTGTTGTTCATTAGCAACAATTATTCCTGACTTAGTATCTCCTTTTTCACTGCGATATTTACGCTGATTACTGCTACGATAATTCTTTTCTAAACTAGAAGGATCAGCAAAATTTCTTATTTCATCTTTAGGCAAAAAACGAACCATTGTATAGATATCATCTAACTTAACAGGTTGTCGCATTCCTAACACTTTGAGAATACCATTACGGTTACTATAATTCTCAATATATTGTCGTGATGCGTGATAAATTAACTTTTGAGTATTTTCATTTAAACCTTTTCTAAACAAAGATAAAATCTTACCACCTTGATCCCAAGCTGTTTTAATAACAACTCCTGACATACTTTTTGCAGCAGCATCAATTATAATGGTTTCTAAACCTGTTACCATCTGTAAATTATGTTTAAAAATTGAACAATATTTGTCATTATAATTATTCAATAGTTAAGTTAAAATTAAAATATACTAAAATTCTTATTGTAGGGTGGGCAAATGATAAAATTATCTCGAACTATCATAATAACCGAAATATTTGCCCACCTTTTCATCTTCCTGTAAGCAACTTAAATATAAATAAACTTGTTATGATAAAATAGTCCAAAGAAAAACCTTTGATCTTTATGAATCAATTAACTAACAGAAAAATAACTATTTCCCTTACTATTATAGGTTTAATTCTATTCGTTTTATCTATAAAACCTATATTAGCTCATAGTGGTCATGATCATAGTCAACCTGAACCCAAAACAACTAAAATAGAACCAGAAAATACACAATCTTCTCCACCTCCTGAAACTCAACAATCTCAAGAAAAAGAAAATCAAACTATTAATGTTACTTTGCAAGAAACCAAGCAATTCAATTTTATTCCTCAACCATCAGAAATCATCTTTTTATTATTAGTTGCTAATCCTCTTATTCTAAAAATCATCAAACAAAAACTATCTCAATAATAATCATTATGACCCGAAGAAATACAACCTATTTACGTCAATTACATTATAAAATTGCTCCTTTGATGATCTTTCCTTTACTATTAACTGTACTCACAGGAACCTTATTTCAAGTTGCAGTTGTAACAGGAAATGCTAGTAATTTTACTTGGTTATTAGAATTACATCGGGGAAAATTTGGCCGTATTAATTTAGAGATGATTTACCCATTTTTAAATGGTTTTGGGTTATTAATGTTAGGAATAACAGGAGTTATGATCTGGTTACAAACTCGTCCTCGTTCATCATAAATTTTCTAAAATATTTAAAGCTAACTGTGAGAATGGAGAATGGAGAATTAGTATCAAAGTTCAATTCTAAATTCTAAATTCCCCAACACTTCTCAACTATAAATTAAACTTCTAACTTCATTCGACTCGACTGCTTTCCAAACTCCAACGGTATTTAAACTATCATTTGAGAATGGAGAATGGAGAATGGAGAATTAGTATCAAAGTTAAATTCTAAATTCTAAATTCCCCAAGACTTCTCAACTATAAATTAAACTCCTAACTTCATTCAACTCTGCTGCTTTCCAAACTGCAACAGTCTTCAAACTATCATTTAAGAAACCTTCCTTACAAGCATGACGTTGAATTCTTCCACTAGAAGTTTTAGGAATACTAGCAGTTTTTAACAGTGAAATAGCATTAATTTGAACATTATGCTTACTTAAAACTGCTTGACGAATGGAACTAACAATGTCTTGAAGATTCAATTTTCTTAAATAGCTTCTTTCCACTTCTTGGGTAATGATTAACTGTTCCCCCTCATCATTTTTAACCGAAAAAGCAGCACCACAACCCACTCGTAAAGCAGGATGACTTTCTGCAACCGTTAACTCAATATCTTGTGGATAATGATGATAACCTTCAATCATAATCATATCTTTAATATGACCTGTAATATAGAGTTCTCCCCACTGGAAAAACCCTAAGTCTCCTGTTCTTAAAAAAGGTCCCTCGTGAGTATCTGCTAAATAAGCATTAAACGTCTCTTTTGTCAACTCCGGTTTATTCCAATACCCTTGAGTAACACTAGAACCTGAAACCCAAATTTCTCCCACTTGATTAGGTTGACAACGGGTTTTTGATTGGGGATCGACAATAATAATTTTGTCAAAAAAAGTTTGTCCACATCCCACCAAAACTTTACTCTCTGTCTCCTTACTTATTCCTAATTCAACTTCATGGTTTCCTAATGCTTTGGTATTAACATTCTGAAACACAGGAGAAGCTGTTTTTAACCCACCAGAGATAAATAAAGTGGTTTCTACCATCCCATAACAAGGATAAAAAGCAGTCTTTCTAAAACCATAGGGGGCAAATTTTTCGGTAAACTGTTTTAGGGTTTGTTCAGTAATGGGTTCAGATCCATCAAAGGCCACTGTCCAACTTTTTAGATTAAGTTCAGAACACTGTTCAGGAGTTATTTTACGCACACAAAGATCATAAGCAAAATGAGGTCCCCCACTGGTAGTTGCTTTGTAACGACTGATCGCTTTTAACCAAAGAACAGGGTTATTGAGAAAAGCAGTAGGAGACATCAAAACTGAGGGAACCCCTAGATACAAAGGTTGAATGATATTCCCTACCAATCCCATATCATGAAACAGAGGTAACCAACCCACCACAACGGTTTTTTCAGAATGACCCATGGCCATTTTCAATAACCGTTCATTATGTAGCAAGTTACCATGACTGACCATCACTCCTTTGGGTTCTCCAGTGGTTCCAGAAGTATACTGGAGCAGAGCAATGGTATCCTTTGTTATTCCTGGTTTTGTCCACTGTGAGGCCAGTTCCTCGGTAATGGTTTCTGTCACTAACCACTGGATATTCTTGAATTGAGGTTCTTGGTTAAATTTAGTTTGTATCTTGTCTAATAAAGCATTGGTGGTTAAAACTAAGTTAGCTTCAGCGTCTGAGATGATGCTTTGCAACCGTTTATTATTATGATAGGAACGAGAAGGATCAGCCGGTATGGGAATAACACCTGCATAAAGACAGGCAAAATAAGTAATGAGAAACTCCTCACCAGAGTGATATAACATTAATGCACGATCGCCCCTTTGAGTCATGGACTGAATAACAACAGCGATCGCCTTAGCTTTTTCCTCTAACTCTCCATAAGTCAAACGACTGGATTCGTTTTCCCCATCAGCTAAAAAGATATAAGCGGTTTCTTGAGATTTATGTTCGGCCTGATAAGCGAGAAGATCAACCACTGTGGGTAATTTCACTATCTTATTATTTCTCGAAGGGATTGTGAGTTTCATAGATTTTTCCCAGTATATACGGATTTTAATAAATAATCTTACGGTAGCATAATCAATTCATAAATTAGGCATTAGAAGTTGTAGTTATTATTAAGAACTTCTTCTACTCTTTGATTAATTAGCAATTTTGTGAAAAATTACTGAGTCCTTACTCTTCTGTTGTACTGGAAATTACTATGCTTTGATAACAGTATATATATGGAAATCTATGAGAATGTAGAATTTAGAATTTAGAATTTAGAATTTAGAATTTAGAATTTAGAATTACCGACCCTTGGCAAAAATCAGGACAAAACTAGACAGACTTGGACAAATCGCCCCCGTATTTCTACTGATTTTTAGTTCATAAATACTTAGTTTGGGGCGAGAAAGTCCCACTTAACGCGGCCTCAGACCCTTACTACAACGAAGTCAGTAAGCGTGCGCGTCTAGGTTTATGAAACCCCCTCAATTTAGAGGATTCAAACTCTTTTTTTCCCTCATAAAGATGGCCTCTGGGTTTTCACCAAAAGGCCATATCAACACTAAATTTCGTCTGTTGCTAACATCTGAATTAAACGGGGAGTTCCTGGATCAAACCCTCCTAAGTCCCAAGATAGAGGATCGTTGGGGTCAACCAAAGTGATACCATAAGGAGCTAAGGTTACATAAACCGCCTTAACTTTGGGATTGACTTTTTGACGATATCGTGCTAAGGCTTGAGAAGGATGATGAGATCCGGCCCAACTTTCGCTATCCGTCCAAAAACAGATAATATCTGCCTTAAATTTATTTTTAATAGCCCAATCATAGGCCACAGACGCATCTGTTCCCCCGAAATTTTGATTACTGGCTTTTTTGAGGGCAGACTGAAAACTATCTTTCCGAGAAATTCCTAAATCGATAAATTTCGTAGAAAATCCCCGAATCATATAGTTTTTCTCCGCTTTAGCTGTTACTAAAGCCATCGCTGTTGCGATTTCACAACAACTTAACCCAACAGAGTCCACTACACCCCAAGACATGGAACCAGAAATATCCACTGCATGGAGAAACACCTTACCAGTGGGTTTGGCCGTATCAAAAGAGAGTTCTACCGCTTTGTCTAATATTTCCACAATACGAGGAACCGGTTTCCAGGTTTTCTTACTACGGCCAACTTTTCCCCCAGATTGATAGGTTTTCAACGCTTTGAGGACATCAATAGGATGAATACGCCCTTTTTTGAGACGATTGACATCATTAAGAACATTTTCCACCCGATCAATGTTTTGCGGTTCATCAGTCCGTAATACCCCCAACTCCGTCAACGATCCTAAGTTACGCAACATTGCACCGATCGGCATCTCATTAAACAGCAGTTGCCAAGCTTTTTTGTCCATTTTTCCCACAGGGGCAGCCATTTCGTGGGTTAAACGACCTTGAGCGATCGCCTTATGGGTTTGGTCAGGATGATGTTTTAACCATTCATACCACCATATCTGCGTTAATGCATCAGTTGGTATTTCATCGGGTAAATAATTATCCCATCCCTTCACCACCCAGTTAAATAGCTGTTGATGGTCTTCTGTGGGGGGTTTCACATGAAACAGACGCAACACATCTCGGTTAGAAAAACCATACCGTTGTTGGTACTTTAGGAGTTGATAAGCCAACCCTTTGACATCTTCTCGTGATAACCATTGAGTTCCCACTTCTTGGATGATCTTGCCAAACCCTCGCAGAGATTTGGTATAACTTAACCATTCATAAAAATGGCTACCGGTACGAACCACTCCAGGGAAAATCTCCCGAAATGCTTGTTTTGCGTCGGCAGTCTTCCCCATAGACAGTAAAACTAACCCTAACAACGGCGCACTGTTGTTGATAGAACGTCCATTACTGGCGTAGAGTATTTCATAAGCAACCCGATCAGGATCAGTGGCCACCCCTTGCTTAAGCACCTCAATAAAATCGTCCGTTAGTTCACGTTTTTGCGCATAATAAGTGCTTTTTGCCGTTCCAACTAGGAGACAACGCCGTAATAGTTTCCACATCCCTGCATCAAACATCCACCCCCCCGATCGCCCTTGGATCATTTCCGCTTCTCGGCCAGGAATAGGGTTCGTTTGGGCAGTTCCTTTTTGTTTACGGGTAAAAAATTGATAGTTCATAAATCATCTCCTCGGCCGGTTTCGGCAAAAAAAGACACGGCGAAGACGGGACTCGAACCCGCATCCTTCGATTAGCAGTCGATAACCCTCGTTTTTCGGCCCAAAGGGCAAGGTATAAACAAGGACGTAAACTCTATCCATTGAGCTACTTCGCCAAGTGGTGGTTAGAGTCGAACTGGTAGTCACCTACCAGAACTCTCCTCAGAACCGTACGTGAGACTTTCACCTCATACGGCTCCCATTAACTAGCCAGTTGTTACTGGTACAGTTTTCTCGTCACATTTATTATTAAACCAATTGTATGAACCATCGTTCTTGGTTTTGATATCATGACAGTGAGGGTGTAACGCTTGTAGGTTTTTATAAGTATCCTTTCCACCTTTCGATTTAGGGATAATGTGGTCTATTTCTACAAGGTCTTCAGGTGTGAAGTATTGCCCACATAGGTTACATTTACCTTTCTGTTTCTTTAAGAGTTTTGCGACTCTTATTGGTGTTTCTAGGTAGTTACCTCTTCTTGTACTCCAATAAGTCCAATTTCCGTCGTAAGGTGAGGCTTCTCCTTTTACTTTGGTATGTCTCTTAACAGTGGTTTGTGCGTGGTATCTTAATTCCATTCCTTTTGTGGTTTGAAATGTCCACTTTCCTACTGAACCTTTCCAGAAGTATTTACTTATTGCTTTTCGGTATTTCCTTTTATGCCTCCTAAATACCCATCTTATATTGTGCTTCCCAGTAAGGTTCAAGTGCAAATTTGATAAGTGCTTGCATGGCTCTATCTCTGATGCTGGGGATACCTAATGGGCGATTTTCATCTCTTCGGGGTTTGGGAATCCATACTCTTCTGAGAGGTTTTGCCTTGTATCCTTTTATGCTCAGGTTTTTGGCTAGTTCTAGCCTTTGTTTCTGGTAGATTACTATCTTTCCATCAACTCCTGCCGTTCTCTTGCCTTGATTATCCTGAGTTACCTTTCTTACCGCTAGTAATTTAGCATAGTAAGATTTTGACAGTAATTTTTGGAGCTTGTGAGCTTTAGCTTTGTTACCTGACTTAACTGCTTGAAAAATCTTCTTTTGTAGCTTAAACACTTTTCTCTGGACTTTAGCCCAGTTTATTGTGTTCCATGATACCGTAGTCTTGGTTATACTCGTTTTTTCCATATTTACCACTAATCGTTAGTTTTTCATCTAATTAACGTCAGAGTACGTCAGCATATCCTATTCATTACAAATAGACTTTGGCTTCTTACTCTTTCCTCTGCCCATGTATCTTGCGCTTTAAGTTTGTTACTACTCACTTAACCGACCAGTATAGTGAGAGAATACATGGGGTTTCCCCGTTCCTTCTTATCAGGTTTTTATCTGGATTTAGATTGCAGGTTATAATTCCTGCTTCAAAGGATTACTCCTTATCTCCTTAACTGCTCCTAGACCTTTTTGAGAATCTGTGCTTTTAATCTCCGAAGTTTAGATAGCCTTGGTCTGTTTTCTATTTGAATGCAGCGTATCAAACACTTTTCGCTACTTCGTCCCTAAAGAAGCTTTTATAAGGTTCATGTATTTAATCATGTCCAGTTGACTTGAGAGGATTCCCCATTGTGTTTTGAGGTTACTCCCTTTTATCCCTGCTTCATATTGAGGTTACTAATTCTCAATATGAGGGATATGTCGTTACTCTTTGAGATTGTTAGTCTCATTGATTCTGAGTAAGGTGACTATCACCTACAGATAAGAAAGTTGTATTAGATTTTCAAGGTTCAGGTGAACTTTATTTATCTAACCTCTCAATTCGCTATATCCCTGATTAAATCTAGGTTTTTGAGCTTCATTGAGAAACGGGTCGCACACGGAGAGGGGAGTCGAACCCCTGACCTTTTAGACCTGATAACCCTCATTCTTCGGCTGAATAAGCAAGGAATGAATAAGGATTTTTTAACTAAATGCTTCTACCATCCGAAGCACCTCCGTCATGCTTTAATTTATACTACATTTATAATACATACTACAAGATTATGTCAAGAGGTTTTAAATGATTTTTTTAATCTAGTGTCAAAAGAGACGGCGGGAGCGGGGATCGAACCCGCTAACACTTTTCAGCGTTTCTACCAACGATAATCCTTATTTTTCGGCCTAATTAGGCAAGGAGCAAACAAGGAAAGTCCCGCCTCAACTTGTAGTATTGTAGCACAAACAACCAGAAGAATGTAATACCATTTTTATTGGTAATTTGACTTGATATAACCTAAAATCTTGTCTTAACAACTAAAATCTGATTATTATGAACTTAGAGGAGATCGAGGATATTCTCAATAGCCAACTGCTCAACCAAGACATTCCTTGTCTCAATAGCACTGAACTGTTAGTATTGCGGGGAATCTTACAAAAGCAGACTTATCAAGAAATTGCCCAACAGGAAGAATACAGTTCTAGTTATTTTGGCAATGTAGTTGCCCCACAATTGTATCGAAAACTCTCTGTGCTCACAGGAAAACGAGTAACCAAGAAAAATTGTCGAGCCATATTACAGTCATATTGTACGGCAGAAACTCAACCCATAACTAACCCATTAAGGGAACAGGTAGAGAGTTCATCTATGGCAGCACCAACCCCAGTCTTAAGCAACTTATCAACGAAACAGTTAGAGAACCCATCCCCGAATGTTCAACCCTCTAGTTCTCCTAGTTATCCCTGTGGGGCAGTTCCTCTCGACTCTCCTTTTTACTTGAAACTACCTTCCCTGGAACAACAAATTATCGAAGAAATTACTAAACCAGGGGCTTTGGTGCGAATAAAAGCCCCTCAAGAAATGGGAAAAACATCTTTATTATTGAGAATTTTGGATAATTGCGAAAAAAAATTAGGTTATCAAACAGTTAGTTTAAACTTACAAAAAGCTGACGCAAGTATCTTAGAGGATATTAATCGATTCTTGCGCTGGTTATGTGTTAATTGCGCTCGAAAATTAGGACTCAAACCAAGTTTAGATGACTATTGGGATGAGGATCTTGGTAGTAAAATGAGTTGGACAATTTATTTTGAGGAGTATCTTTTAAAAGAAATCGATAGTCCCTTTGTTCTAGCTTTAGATGAAGTTAATCAGGTATTTGAACATCCTAAAATTGCTGAAGATTTTTTACCTTTATTGCGTTGTTGTTATGAAGAATCAAAACGAAATCCTATCTGGCAAAAGTTGCGTTTAATTGTTGTTCATTGCACTGATATTTATGTTCCGCTTCAATTAGAACAGTCTCCTTTTAATATTGGATTGCCCATTGAGTTACAATATTTTAGTCAAGAACAGGTACAACAGTTGGCAACAAAATATCAATTAAATAGTCAAAATAACGAAGAAATTAAACAATTGATGACATTAGTAGGGGGACATCCTGCTTTAATACATTTGGCAGTTTATCACATTAATCAAGCACAAATCACTATAGCTGAATTATTAGCAACAGCCGCGACTAAAACAGGTATTTATTCCCATCACTTACAGCGTCATTGGCTAACTTTGCAAGAAATACCAGAATTAGAAACAGCTTTTAAAACAGTTTTAAAAGCCAATGAACCTATTTTCTTAGAGCCAATTATTGCTTATAAACTAAACAGTCTTGGCTTAATTCATTTAGTAGGTAATAAAGCAATAGTTAGTTGTCGATTGTATCAGGAATATTTTCAGAGTCAGTGGGAGGGAAATATCGCTAATAATCTATCTTTTAGGGATTTAAACGGGATTTTCTAAGAGGAGGAGAAAAGTCAGTAAGACTTATTATTTGATGTTGAATTGTTTTGGAGTAATAGTTCTTTTCAAAAATAAACTCACTGTAGTCAGCCATGTGATCAAGTCCGAAACAGTTCAGAATAATTTCTATGACTAACCAAAACAAGACTTTAACTAAGAAGTGACTTCCTGAACAGTACATAGATTTTTCCTCTAGAAATTTCTTGACTTCACTTCAGTTCTCTCGTTAGATCACAAAGTTACGAATTAAGAGAATCCCTAGTATTTAACACAAAATAAACTAGGAGATGTTATGAATATTGATATTGATTAGTGTTAGTTAACAGAGTAGTGTTGGGTTTTGTTGCCTCAACCCAACCTACAAGATCGGCGATCGCGCTACAAGATCCCCGATCGCACTCAATACACTCCCCCAGTCCTAACCTCGTCTCTTTTTCACGGTCAAAATGATAAAGTCAGGCCGATTGTTTGTGTATAAGTATCCATCTTTGCTGTTGTGAATGGACAGCTTTCCAAAATTCGAGTGATTTACCAGTTGGTTTTCTTTGTTCAACTGCCATAGATGCGCACCACTTATCCAAGAGTAGTAACCAACGTTGCAATTTCCACTTGTTTGTGAAGACATCCATCTGTCTAGAGTACCACGGAACTCTTTAATTTCGTAATGCACCCAATCCTTTATGTGGGATACAAGTGGCACTAAAGTTAATGCCTCCTCCTCTTTTTCGACAACAGCCCATCGACGACTGTCACTACCTATCCATCCAATTGATTTCCCATTATTAAACAATTCAAACTTATCACCTGGTGACAACGCTTTGTTTTCAAAGAAAGACGTGCTAGGTTCTTTCTTCATAGCTTCTGCAAATGTTCCAACTGGCTTTTCTAGTATATCCAAAGGTTTGCTCCTTTTAGAGAGTTGTTTTTAGTTTGAGGGTTTAGACTTTGACAAAAATTTCAGTTTCTGTCCTCTGTCCCTACACCTTTAAGACGATCTCAAAAATCCATTTCTTAATTTTTTGAGTTAGCCATAATGCCATAAGCAAAATGTCTCGTCTTTCGGGTAAAAAGTAATTCTTTTAATCACCTTTGATACAACAATAAAATCTTTTTTTGCTAAATACAATCTCTAAAGTTAATAGGTTTCTAATATGTTTTGATTGAAGGGAATATTAAATTTATATTAGATTTTTAGAAAAACATTATGACAAAATCATTCAGATTCCAAAATATAGGATTTTTCAGCAACTTAATTAAATACACTTCAACTCTTAAACCCCTTTTCTATCTAACTTGTAGCGTTTTCATTGTGTTATTTAAGAGGGCGATCGCCACTCTTAACCCTAGTGCTATAGATATTTGTACTTATCTAAGGAAAAATCATAAGCGATCGCTACTTTTAACTCTAGTGCTAGAGATGTTTGTACTTATCTAAGGAAAAATAACGAATGAAGAATAATGAACATTCAAAGGGTGATAAAATTATTTTAGGCCACAGACCTTGACAAATATGCTAAATTACCCTTGTTTTAATCCTGCTTATTCAATTGAAACCCTAGAACCGGACACTGTATTTTTTATCTCTGAACGGGAATCAATCTGTTTACAAGATTCTCTTTATTATCGTTTAGTTCACTTAATTGATGGTCAAAGAAATGTTGATGAAATCATTGATATTCTTCAATTAGAACTCTTACAAAATCAAGAATTAACTCAAGAATTACCTAATTTTTTCCAAGAAGTTCTTAATTTTAGTCTCAAAATTCAACAAGCTCTTTTTCAGTTACATAACCAGGGATATATTTTAGAAAAAAATGAATTATTACCTTCCAATTTAGCGATTCTTTGTCATCATCTTAATCTTTCTCAGTCCCAAGCTTATCATCAATTACAATTTACTAAAGTCGCTGTCAAAACATTAGGTTCAGTTAGGGATGAAGCATTTATTAACATTTTAAATTCTTTCCAGATTCAAGTCGCAGATGAAGGAGATTTAACCATTATTCTAACTGATGATTATTTACATCCAAACTTAGAGGAATTTAATCAACAAGCTTTAGCTTCTCAAACCCCTTGGATGTTAGTTAAACCATTAGGAACGATAACCTGGATTGGTCCTTTATTTACACCGCAAAAAACAGGTTGTTGGCATTGTTTTGCTCAACGTTGGCGAGATAATCGACCCATTGAAGAGTATATTAATAGACAGAAAAATCAGAAAATAATTGATAAAATTGAAGCTAATAAAACAAGACTTTATAAAACAGAACTTTTAACACCTCCTCTTGGCTTTTCTGAGGCGACCATACAAACTACTTTAACTAAAGCTGCTACAGAAATTTTTAAATGGATTATTCAAAAAGGCAATCAAAGAATAGAAGGTAATCTCATTACTTATGACACCCTAACGTTACAAACGCAAGACCATATTCTCGTGAAACGTCCTCAATGTCCTAGCTGTGGACAAGTCTTTAATCAATCTCCTTTACCTGTGGTTTTAGGACACCGTAAAAAAGCCTTTACTAGCGATGGTGGACACCGTTTTTGTCCCCCTGAAGAAACCTTGAGAAAATATCAACATCATATTAGTCCTATTACGGGAATTGTGCGAGAATTAGGAAAAATTCCCAGTCAGGGATTAATTCATACCTATGTGGCTAAACATCATTTTCGTAACATTTTTGATAATTTAGATAGTTTACGACAGAATATTGGGGGAAGAAGTGCCGGAAAAGGACGAACAGATAGTCAAGCCAAAGCTAGTGGTTTTTGTGAAGCCATTGAACGGTATTCTGGTGTTTTTCAAGGATATGAAATAAGAGAAAAAAACAGTTATAAAAAGTTAGGAAGTAAAGCGATTCATCCTAATCTCTGTATGCAGTTTAGTCAGCAACAATACCAAACAAGAGAAGAATGGAATAGTAAGTGTAAAGGATGGTTTCAAAAAGTACCAGAACCCTTTGATGAAACCAGAGTTATTGATTGGACTCCTGTTTGGTCTTTAACACATCAAGAGTTTAAATATTTACCCACTTCATACTGTTATTATGGTTATCCTCAATCAGACTTTTTGGATTGTTGGGCAGATTCTAATGGTTGTGCTGCTGGAAACACTATAGAAGAAGCCATTTTACAAGGGTTTATGGAGTTAGTAGAACGGGATTCTGTGGCCTTATGGTGGTATAATCGATTGTCGAAAACTCAAGTAGATTTAGACAGTTTTGATGAGCCTTATTTTCAACAGTTAAAGAAATATTATAAGAGTCTCAATCGAGATTTATGGGTATTAGATATTACCAGTGATTTCAATATACCTTGTTTTGCTGCTATTAGTTCAAGAAAGGATAGGGAAGTAGAGGATATTATTTTAGGATATGGGGCGCATTTTGACCCTAAAATTGGCATTAGTCGTGCCTTAACTGAGGTCAATCAAATCTTACCTAATGTGCTTAATTTTAAAGAAGATGGGACAACAAATTATCCCCCATCTGCTGATCCTTTAGCTATTAAATGGTGGCAAACTGCAACTTTAGAAAATCAATCTTATTTAGTTCCAGATAAGCAAATATTAGGAAAAAAAAGTAGTGATTATTTACAATTAGCCAGTGATGATTTATTAGATGATGTTAAACTTTGTCAGAAAATAGTTGAAGAAAAAGGAATGGAAATGTTAGTATTAGACCAAACTCGTCCTGATATTGGGTTAAGGGTAGCTAAAGTAATTGTTCCTGGAATATGTCACATGTGGAAGCGATTAGGTGCAGGAAGATTGTATGATGTTCCTGTTAGTATGGGATGGTTAAAAGAACCTTTAAAAGAAGATGAATTAAATCCTTTTCCCATGTGGATGTAAACTGTTTAGATTCACGCTCTCACTACCAAAGACGTTGAATGTCATACTGATCCAATGCAGCATTTACTCCCCTCAATTTTTCCATCACCATTTTCCTTTTCATCTATGTACCAACCCCAGAACCACTTTCCTTCACTCATCTGCTCAATTTGAACTTCTTCCCCATCGATAACAATGGTTTTACTATCATCTTCTGCTTGTAACTGTGCTAAGGTTTCTTCACTGATACTTTCCCCCAGTACCAAGCGTGCAAAAATATCTCCTTCATCTCCTGCACTATCTTCCGTATTAATTTGAGCATCAATAAAATGCCCAATTTCTTCAATTAAAACCTTTGCTATAGCTTGGGGGTTATCAGCATTTACTGTTAAAAAACGTTCATTGAGATAGATTTCATTTTTCTCTGCTGCATAAGCTCCACCAGTAGAACCTAACACATCATCCGATAAAACTTTAATCTCTGGAATCTCACCAAAATCTCCTTGAGAAAAGGCAGTAAACAACTGATGAGCAATTTCTTGATTATAATTATCGCCAAATGCAACTGACAGTTGCGTTGGATTATCAAAATAAATATTTAACCAGTCTTGAGCAATAATGAGAGAATTGCCAACTCAATTATTGAAAATGGACGCTGTATTAACATTGTTGGTAGTCATAATAATCACCTATTGAATTGAATTGAACAAAAAGGCAGCACTTACTGCATAAGTCACAACTAACTTGTGCTTAATTAATCAAGAAAATTAATTAAGAAAAAACTTTTCATGAAAGCCATAAAATAGTTTTATCTTCAGAGAGTAAAGTCTTCAGAACTTATTTTAATTACCGGAACTCCTTCATTCTGTTTCATAAGCATCCCTAATAAAAGGGACTCTCAAACAAACGTATGATAGTTTACTCTCCCGAATATTTTGGCTTAGTTTTCTTTGTGCCATGTTTCTATCTCGATAGACTTCCACTGGAATATCATTAAGCATGATCACCCATACATGATTCATTTTTTCTCTTTTTATTCTTCTTCCTCGAAATCAAAGCATTCTTCTCCCCATAGCACTGTTAGTCGGTTTAAATAGTAGCTATCTGCTGACATTTTTTCTTGTTCAGCTACGGAGTATATTTCGTTAAGTTGTTGATTATGCATGACTTGTACTGCCTCATTTGTTACTTTGATTCCCTTTCATACCAGAATAAAATTTATTTTTAATGATGACAATCTCTAAAGTTAATACTTTTCTAATATGTTTTTTTTAGCACAATATTAGATTTATATTAGATTCACAGGAAACCTCGTCGGGAAGCCCACTAGAGTGTGTCTGTTTTCGTTAGAAAAATCTTAGTTGAGAGGAGCAGGGGAGGCAGAGGAAGCAGGGGAAAAAATTAATTGCTTCCTGGTTCTTGATATTGAACTTTTAAAATTTAACAAAAATGTCGTGCATAAGTCCCCATCTAAAAATACTATCAAAATACCCATATTTTAGATGGGGATGAATTTCGACCAACAAATAAACTGCGCAGCATCTACTTAAACTCCACACACCCCACACTCACTCAAATCCTATTCGTTTAGATAATGATGTATTAGACTGTTTTAAACAGCAAGGAAAAGGCCATCAAACCTTAATTAATTCGGTTCTTTGTTCCTATGTTAATCATCAACAAAATAAAGAACTTTAGACCTTCTTCTTGGGACACAATGTTTAAGCGATCGCTGATTAAGCTATAATTAGAAAATAGAATTTTTCAACAGTTATATGAAAGCAATTAAACGAATGGCAACGGTTAACGAGCAAGGAAGCTTATCCTTAGATCAGCCATTAAGTTTGGTTGAAAACAGTCGTGTAGAGGTGATTGTTCTGATTCCAGAAACAGAAGAGATTGACGAATATGATGAACCAAGGGAAACTAAAGAAGCAATCCTCAATGATTTTCGTCAAGCTTGGCATGAAGCTATGACTGAACAAACAATTCCTATTTCTCAACTTTGGGAAGGAATTGAACAAAATGTCTGAACTGCCATTAATTAAAGTCGAAGCAACTTCAAGATTTCAACGAAATCTACGCAAACTCGCTAAAAAATATCTCAACATTAGAAACGATATTCAACCCATAATCGAACAACTCCAACAAGGGGAAATCCTCGGCGATCGCATTCCTAAAATTGGTTATGAAGTTTTCAAGTTACGGGTAAGAAATAGCGATATTCAAAAGGGAAAAAGTGCGGGGTATCGACTCATTTATTATGTCAAAACAGCCAAAGCAATTATTTTACTAACCATTTACTCAAAATCGAACCAAGCTGACATAGCAGCAGATGATATCCAAACCATTATTTCTGAATATGAATCAGAAAAGTAAATCTATGTCAATGCAGCATCAACTTCACAACGATATTGTTCAATATATGCCAACACTTCATCATATTGAGGATTATCTTGGTATTTCCCAGCTAATTTAATCTAAGGATTCTCAGAAACTGTTGTGTGAGTCAAGTCTTCTCTATGTTCTCCTAATTTTTTCTGAAGTTGTGTCAATAAGAAAAGTTGTTCTTCTTGTCAGAGGTTTTCAAGGGAATCTAATATTTTTTGTAAAGATATGGAAATGTTCATAAATATTATCTGACTTCAGCTTTTCTCCGATCATTCTCGACTTCAACTTAATTCTAGCAATTTGAGTCATCAAAAAAGCGATCGCTTTTTTGTTAATCTAATACTTTTCTAATATTCTCCTCAAGAAATAATATTAGAAAAGTATTAATTTTATAGATTGCTATCATTGAAAATAAATTTTATTGTTATATCAAAGGCGATTGAAAGAATCACTTTTAACTGGTGCAAAATGTGAGTAATAGGTAGATATTAAATGATTAACAAGACATTAGCCCTAAGTAGTTCCATTGCAGCTCTCTTAATATTGGGTGGTGCTGCACAGGCAGAAATGACCGAGACAGTAAATGGAACAGTCAATGGGATTGATTTTACTTTTGACCTACAGGTTAGAGAAATGGAATTTGCTCTGGAGCCAGGCGCTCCAGGCGCTCCAGACGATTCAAGTATAACGGTTTTTGAATACTTCCTTCAAGACGAATTTTCTGTAAACCTTTCCACTGGAGATGTTACTGTAGGACCGCCTCCTGAGTCTGATACTACCGATTTTGTATTCTATCAAACATTTAACAGTAACGTATCCACTGGTACTAATTCTGGTACTTCTGTCGGGACTTATAGTATTGTTTTTGTGGATAATGGGGAAGCAAGTACCTTTACGCAAACATTAGACTTTCCTAATTTTGGTCCATCAGGTTTGACAGGAGAGCTGAGTCTGTTTGGAGCTTCTCTAGGAGGAAGTCTTACCCAGGGTGGTAATGATGGTGTAGGTCTCGAAGCAAATGGTCAAACAAATACAGTGATCTTCACTATTGTTGATGGAGATGGTAATCCAATACCACAAGGGACTCTGGGACTTGGTGATAGCGTAACTGCTGATCCGGGTGCGCAAATGCAAACTAATGCTTACGGTCCTTTTAATACTGATGATATTTTTCCAGACTGTACTTCAGGGTGTTTTGATGTACAATCTATGGTTTCCTTTAATGGTACTGGTGGTGGTGACAACTATGTTTTCAATGGTAGTTATGATTTTAGGACAATTAACAGTACATCTGTTGCTGAACCTTCTACTAAAATGACCTTAATTGGTCTTGGTGTTTTAGGAGTGATCCTAAAAAAAAGTAAGCGTTCCTAGAAACTGCTGTTTTGTTACCTCAAATTGGCTGTTTTTGAACCATGCCACAAATTTCTTTTAATACACAACTGGCTCCTGTAACTCAAAGTGTTCCTGAGCCTAGTACCGTACCCATGTTAGCTCTTTTGGGTTTACCTTTGTTAAGAAGAATGTTCCAAAAACATTCTAAATAACCCTTATCCCCAATCCGAATCTTTCCGAAAACTCCTGTAGAGACGTTTCAGGAAACGTCTCTAAAAAAAGGGGATAGTCAAGCGGATTTGAGCTAGACTAATCTAAAAATAGGTTAATTCTCGCTTTACCATGCTAAACGGTTATCAAATCATAGACGCAGACTCCCATGTCATTGAACCCCCGGAAATGTGGGCGAAATACCTAGATAAAAAATTTAAAGATTTTGCTCCGTCCCCAGACATGAAAATTAAAGGGGAACCCATCACGGAAACCATCTCTAAACAAGTGGAAGAGGAAGGCAATAAGCAGATGATGCAAGCGCACCCTAATGCTTACATGAATCGCTATAACCCAGAATCCCATGTGCAAGCAATGGTACAAATGGGGGTGGATATTGCCTTTCTTTATCCCACCTACGGACTGTGGTTATTTGCTATTGATAGTCTCCCTGCTGAGGTGATAGGTGCGTTTACCCGTGCTTATAATACTTGGCTGCATGAGGAATTCTGTAGCTATGATCCTGATAGGTTAAAGGGTGTGGGTGCGATGAATCAACATGACCCTGAAGAGATGGTCAAGGAGGTACACCGCATTGCTAATTGGGGCTGGAAGGCTGTTTTCTTGCGCCCTAACCCCGTTCAAGGCAGAATTTTGAGCGATCCGGCATACGAACGGTTTTGGACAGCTTGCGAGGAATTAGATATAGCAGTGGGCATTCATGAAGGACCTTGGAGTCGTTTACCCACCACAGGGAAAGATAGGTTTAAGAGTCGTTTTGCCCTCCATGCTTGTTCTCACCCCATGGAACAGATGATGGCACTATTGGCATTAATTGAAGGAGGAGTCTTAGAGCGTCATCCTAAGCTACGGGTGGGGTTTTTAGAGTCAGGGTGTGGTTGGTTACCCTATTGGTTATGGAGATTGGACGAAGAGTATAAAACTTTACATTGGGAAGTCCAAGATAGGGTAAAATCAATGCCATCAGACTATTTTCGCCGTCAATGTTATATTGCCGTTGAACCCTCTGAACCCTATCTTTCTCAGATTATTGAGTATATTGGTTCTGATAACTTAATCTTTGGTTCAGATTATCCTCACATGGATCATCGGCCAGAGGTTGTTAATCAACTAATAGAACTCGAGCAAGATTTATCAAGGGAAACGGTGCGAAAAATACTTTGTGATAATCCCGCATATTTTTATAGACTAGTTTAACCTTAATCAATAGGAGAATAGGAAATGACTATTGCGTTCACGCCTGATTTGATCAACAGTTTGAAATCAAATTTATATAGGAATATCGGTTCGTCCCATCTTCCTTTTGTAGAACCAGATACTGACTATGGTAAATATTGGTTTCAAATACTCATACTTGAGAAAGATGATAATAGCTCGGACAAGTTTAAGACTGAATTATTCTATGGAAGCAAGGAAGATTTAGAAGAAAAATTTTTAGATGAAAATTGTTCCTTCGATTTGCCAACAAAAGGGGTTGAAGTTGATACCAAATTTGTGAATGAATCGGAATACGAATATCCCACTGTGCGTTTTTTACTACAATGTCGTCGGCTATCTCAAATTTTAACTTATACGTGGCTTGAACCAGATAATATAGAAGAAGACATGAGACTTCGCATAGAATTGACTAAACTAATATTAGATAAATATAATATTCTTCCTAAAGTTGATTTTATCAACTCTGAGGCGAACAAGGTAGAGTCAATGAGGGAGCGTCAACTTCAACTAAAGCAAAAGCTCTTGGACATTGAAAAGAAAAACCCAGAAATGTTGTCAAACTTGATCCTGCCTGAATCCATGAGTTATCGTTCAATATCTTTAGCCCTTTTGTTATGTGGGCAAGCATATTACCACGACAAAGAATCTAAGAAATTGACAAGAATTTGTGAGTCTATTTTTAGCACCTATGAGTCAATTTGGGAGTATGCACTTAAGTTATCTTGGGATACATTTTTGGCTACCAGAATAGATATTTCCCAAGCAGGGAACTCACCAAAGCCTCCTTATACGGAAGTCACTATGGGTTATCCTCCGAAACCGAATTCGTTTTCTCTTAAAGATAATCAGATCGAAAATTGGGTCAAGGCAACAGAGCATTTTGAAGATGAAAATAATGATTATCCATTTTATCCTAAGACAGATAGTCCGAAATGGGATAATAAGCAATTAGAGTACGTAAACCCTCCTTATCCTTACATACCTCTTAGTTGTTTTTAGTTTATTAAATCTCAATGAATAGAGTAAGGGATAAATTAGCAGAGTGTTAATTTATCCCCTACTTATATAGGATATTATAGAAACAGATGATAAGTGTTATGTTAACAAACTATCAGATTATCGAAAAAATCTATGAAAGTGCTAAGTCCTTAGTTTATAGAGCTACACAAAAACTTGATCGTCAATCTATTATTATTAAAATTCTCCAAGAAAATTATCCTACTCCTTCAGAACTCACTCACTATAAACAGGAATATGAAATTACTTGCTCTTTGAATGTAGATAGTGTTATTAAAGCTTATGACTTACAACGACATAAAAATAGTTTAGTCATGCTTTTAGAAGACTTTGGAGGTCACTCTTTAAAATTATTACTATCTCAAAATAAATTAAGCTTAGAAGAGTTTCTGACCATTGCCATTAAGACAACTGATGGATTAGCTGCCATTCATCAAGCTAACATTATCCACAAAGACATTAACCCTTCTAATATTGTCTATAACCCCCAAACGGGACAACTTAAAATCATTGATTTTGGTATTTCTACCCGTTTATCCCAAGAATTTATGACCGTTCTTTCCCCTCATAAATTAGAAGGAACCTTAGCTTATATTGCTCCAGAACAAACAGGAAGAATGAACCGAGGATTAGATTATCGCAGCGATTTTTATTCCCTTGGGGTGACTTTATATGAACTTTTAACCCATAAACTTCCCTTTGCAACCACTGACCCCATGGAGTTAGTTCATTGTCATATTGCACAAGAACCCTTACCCGTTCATGAACTTATTCCCGATGTGAGTTTAACTGTCTCTAATATCATCAGCAAATTGTTAGCAAAAACCCCAGAAGAAAGATATCAAAGTCCTTGGGGAATTAAAGCTGATTTAGAAACCTGTCTTCATCAATTAAACACTGTGGGACAAATTTCTCATTTTACTTTAGCCAGTCAAGATATTGCTGAGAAATTTCATATTCCCCAAAAACTCTATGGTCGAGAGGCAGAAGTTAAGCAACTTTTAACCGCATTTGAGAAAGTTACTAACACCCCTGAAAACCCCATCCCTCTGCCGACAGCATATCCCCTTGGGAATGGAATACACGAGGAACATAGAGGGGTCGAAATGGTTCTCGTTTCTGGTTATTCAGGCATTGGCAAATCTGCCTTAGTTAATGAAATTCATAAACCCATTACACGGCAACGGGGACAGTTTATTCGGGGAAAATTTGATCAATTACAGCGAGATATTCCCTATTCAGCTATCTCTCAAGCTTTTCAAGACTTAATTCGTCAACTGCTAAGTGAACCAGACATAACCCTGCAAACTTGGAAAAATAAGATTTTAGAAGCATTAGGTAATAATGGTCAAATTATTATCGATGTCATTCCTGAACTTGAGAAAATTATCGGTCCACAGCCCCCCATTGAACCGTTAGGGGTAACAGAAAATCAAAATCGATTTAAGTTATTTTTTCAACGATTTCTCGATGTTTTTTGCCGGAAAGAACACCCTTTAGTGATCTTTATTGATGATTTACAATGGGCAGATTTACCCTCCCTGAACTTAATTGAGCAATTAATATCAGATTCGGAGCTTCAATATTTTCTCATGATTGGAGCCTATCGAGATAATGAAGTGAGTCTTACCCATCCTCTCGTACAGACTTTAGAGAACATTAAACAAGCACAGGTCCCCGTATCAGAGATTACTCTTTCCCCCTTAAAATTTAAGAATATTAATCAATTAATTGCTGATACCCTCAATTGTTCAATTAAAGTTTCCCAACTCTTAGCTAAGTTAATCGCTAAAAAAACGGGGGGTAATCCTTTTTTTCTGACTCAACTTTTCTCTTCTTTATACGAAGACAATTTATTAGTCTTTAATCCCTCTCAATCTCCTCTTAATTCAGAAGATAAGGAACAAGGTAATTGGCAATGGAATATCAAGGAAATTGAAAGCCTGTCTATTACTGAGAATGTAGTTGACTTGATGATTCGTAAAATAGAAAAATTAGATGAGAAAACACAACAGATTTTTAAACTAGCTGCTTGTATTGGCAACCAATTTGATCTAGAAATTCTTTCTATAATCAATAATAAGTCTCAAAAAATCACTGCTAAAGAATTACAATATGCTCTAGATGAAGGCTTAGTAATTCCCTTAGATAATCAATACAAAGTGCCTCTTTTATGGAATTCAGAAGAATTATCCAATAAGCTATCAGAAGATGACTCTGAGTTTTCCACATATATTCCCTACAAATTTTTACATGACCGAGTACAGCAAGCTGCTTATTCTTTAATTGCAGAATCAGAAAAAAAGCAGGTTCATTTACGAATTGGTCGCCTACTCCTGAAAAATATGAAAGAAGATGAGTTACAGAATAATATTTTCGATATTGTTAATCAACTAAATGAAGGTTCTGACTTAATTACTGAACAAATAGAAAAAAATGAATTAGCTAAATTAAATCTTCAAGCAGGAAAAAAAGCCAAAGCATCAACAGCTTATCAAGCTGCTTTAAGATATTTAGAAACAGGATTAGAATTATTAGCATTTAATAGTTGGGAAAATCAATATCAATTAACCTTAGAAATTTATACTGAAACTTTAGAAGCTCTATACTTGAATACTAAATGGGAACAAATTGAAGAATTCATCGCAATTATTTTACAAAAAGTTAATAATATTCTTGATAAAGTTAAAATTTATGAATTAGCAATCATGTCTTATTACGCTGAATTTAAGCCAGAAAAAGCCATTGAGACTGCTATTGAAGCTTTAGAAAAACTTGGGTTCAAAATACACCCAGAATTGCTAAATGAGACTGAAATAAAAAATAAGATTAAACAAAAACATAAATCTTTAAATCTTATATTAAAAATAAAAAACATTAAAGATTTAGCTGATTTGCCAAAGATGACAGATCCTTATAAACTGGCAGCTATGTCAATATTGCAGCCAGTTATGACTGCAACATGGACAACAAATTTTTCATTATTTGTTGAGATAGTCTTAATTCAGCTTAATCTTTGTGTTAAATATAATAACCCTCCTCAAGCGGCTGCTACATATGCTTGTTATGGAATGCTTCTTTGTGGAGTAATTGGGGATATTGAGTCTGGATATCAGTTTGGAAAATTATCTATTAGACTTTTAGAGAAATACAATATTGTTAAATTAGAACCTTTAGTTATGTATTTGTATTATGGATTTATATGGAACTACAAAGAGTATATCAATGACAATGTGGCACTAAAACAAATAGTAAATAGTTTACAAAAAGGAATAGATATCGGAAATAATGAGTACATTTGTTATATCTCTCTAACCTATTGCTTTATCAAGTTTCTTGGAGGGTATAATTTGGAACGAGTTGAAGAGGATTATAAAAAATATACTAAATTAATCAAAAAATTAAATCAAGAACATTCGATAAAATTAATGGAAATATGCAGAAATATTATGGCAAAATTAATAGATAACAACCAGCATAAATACTTATTGCTCGGTTACTCCCAAAATGAAGAAAATCTACATTTAGAAAAATATATTAATCAAAATAATCAATGGTTGCTATTTGTTTACTATTTTGGAAAAACTCTTGTTTTTTATATTTTAAAAGATTCGCTTAATGCTTTTAAGAATAGTCAATATTCAGACAAATATGTATTCGCAATGTGTGGCGGAGTGACATTTAATGCACAGCACAATTTTTATTCTTCTCTTAGTTGTCTTGCTCATTATAATAATTGTGACATAGAAAAGCAAAAAGAATTACTACAACAAGTAGAAATAAATCAGGAGAGTATGAAAATATGGGCAGAATCTTGTCAAGAAAACTTTGAACATAAATATGATTTAGTCGAGGCAGAAAAAGCACGAGTCTTAGGAGAAATTTTACAAGCAGAAGAACTTTATGAAAAAGCTATTCAAGGGGCAAAAACATACGAATTTCTCCATGAAGAAGCTTTAGCTTATGAACGTGCATCTGAATTTTATCTCGCCCTTGGTAGAGAAGAAATCGGTCAATTTTACCTAAGAAATGCCCATCATTGTTATACTCGTTGGGGAGCAAAAGCTAAGGTAAAACAATTAGAAGAAGAATATCCCCAATATTTATTAGGAGTTACCAATAAAAGTAAATCTAAAGGACTAAGTACAACTATTTCTACTACAGAAAATGATGGAGAAGTTCTCGACTTAACCACGATTCTTAAAGCATCTCAAGCTATTTCTGGGGAAATTAAACTAGAAAAACTCCTAGAAAACTTAATGAAAATTGTAATTGAAAATGCAGGAGCGCAAAAAGGTTTTCTCATTTTGAATAATGATAATAATTTAGTTATCGAAGCTGAAGGAACAATAGATAAGGAAGAAATTTCCATATTACAATCAATTCCCATCGAAACAATAAACCCTGATAATTCAAATCCTATTTTACCCACTACTATTATTAATTATGTTGCTCGTACCCAAGAATCTGTAGTTCTAAATGATGCAGTTGTTGAAGGTCAATTTATTAATGACCCTTATATTATTGCCACCCAAACTAAATCTATTCTCTGTATTCCTTTACTTAATCAAGGTCAATTAAAAGGTATTGTTTATTTAGAAAATAACTTAACCACAGGTGCATTTACCTCAGAAAGAGTGGAACTATTAAACATACTTTCTGCTCAAGCTGCTATCTCTATTGACAACTCCAGACTCTATCAAACCTTAGAACAAAGAGTAGAAGAACGCACCCAAGAACTATCACAAACCTTAGAGGTTCTTAAAGCAACCCAAGCAGAATTACTCTTTGAAAATGAGCTACTAAAAAGTCCTGAACAACCCTCTACTTTTGATTATCAAGTAGGAGGAAGTTTGCCGATGGATGCACCCACCTATGTCGTCAGACAAGCAGATAGAACCTTTTATAAAGCTTTAAAACAAGGTCAATTTTGTTCTATTTTGAATTCCCGACAAATGGGTAAATCCAGTCTCATGATCAGAATGATGAACCATTTAAACCATGAAGGATACAAATGTGGAGCCATAGATTTAACCCGTATTGGTAGTAAAAATATTACCGCAGAACAATGGTATAAAGGGTTAGCGGTTGATTTATTAAGGACTTTTAAACTACGCAAAAAAGTTGAATTAAAAACTTGGTGGAATGAACGATTAGATATTTCTCCCGTGCAGATATTTGGTCAATTTATCGAAGATGTCTTATTAGTTGAAATCAATTCAGATAATCAAGAGTCGCCTAAAAAAATCTTTATTTTCATGGATGAAGTTGATAGTGTCTTAGGCTTAAACTTCCCTGTTGATGACTTTTTTGCTCTCATTCGTTCCTGTTACAATCAACGAATGATTAATGCAGACTCTAAATATCAGAATTTAACCTTTGCTTTTCTAGGAGTTGCCACCCCCTCAGAATTAATGACCGATAGCAAAAGAACCCCTTTTAATATTGGTCAAGCAATTGAATTAGAAAGCTTTAAAACCCATGAAGCACAACCATTATTATACGGATTAGCTGAAAAAGTAACTAACCCTCAAACCCTCCTACAAGAAGTCTTAAACTGGACTGGAGGACAACCTTTTTTAACCCAAAAACTCTGTCGTCTTATTCGTAATACAGAAACACCTATTCCCACTAACGATGAATCTGAATGGGTAAGAAACTTAGTGCAAGATAAAATCATTAATAATTGGGAAACTCAAGATCAACCCGAACATTTAAGAACCATTAGAGACCGAATTTTAAACAGTCCAAAGCGTCAACAACTTCTCACCCTTTATCAACAAATCATAGAACAAAAAGAAACCATTATTATTGAAAATCCCACACAACAAGAATTACGTTTATCCGGATTAGTAATTAAACAAGATGGAGTTCTTAAAATTCATAACCGTATCTATGAATCCATTTTTGATTCGGGTTGGGTTGAGTCCAACTCAATGTCGGATGAATTTAGCTAGAATACAATTAGGCAAGAAAGCCTAATTATTTTCGGTGTGAGGAATGTGAATATGTGGAAATTATTTTCCCAAGGTCTGAAGATCACTTCAGGAATAGCCGGACTATCTTTGATCCTGGCTCAAAGTGCGATTGCAGGTCCCAATGAATCAGAAATGAACTCAACTGAGGCAGAGGTTATCTCTCCTCAAGAAGCATTAGGGATTTTACAAAATCGTCCAACCCTAAAAACCCCTTTAAATCAAGACACCAGTAAACAGTTTATTGATAGTGGTTCTGGGGATGGGATGTCCCAAGTCACCAGTATTTCTGAATTACGGGATGTGTCTCCCACAGACTGGGCCTATGAAGCGTTAAGAAGTTTAGTTGAGCGTTATGGGTGTATTGTCGGTTATCCCGATCGCACCTTCCGAGGAAACCGCGCTACCTCTCGTTGGGAATTTGCTGCTGGTTTAAATGCTTGTTTGAATACCATTGAACGGTTATTACAAGAGAATGTCGCTGTTTTAAGAGAAGACATCGAAAAACTGAAGCGGTTGGCACAAGAATTTGAACAAGAATTGATTGCATTAGGATCTCGCGTGAGCAACCTAGAAGAAAGAGTCGCTTTCCTAGAAGATCATCAATTCTCCACCACGACTAAATTAAAAGGGGAAGTCCTCTTTACCTTTTCTAGTGCGTCAGGGGAAAGAGCTCTTGATTCTCGTCAAACAGATGCTATTGAAAACTTTGGCGTATCTAACCCCAGAGCAACCCGACGCATTGATGATAATGCTACCCTTGGGTTTAGAACTCGACTAAATTTTGACACCAGTTTCACCGGAAAAGACCGTTTAAGAACTCGGATCGAATCAGGAAACCTCGTCAGATACGATCGCGCCACAGGAACCGTTATGGCACGATTAGGACACGACATCTTTGACGATGCCAATGTTAAAATTGGAGACTTATACTATCGTTTCTCAGTGGGTGACTTCACTACCTGGGTTGGAACCAATTCCCTTGATATTGATGATATCTTCGATGTGGGGACTCCTTTCTTAGCCAGTTCCGGAACAGGTGCCTTATCTCGGTTTGTTCGTCGCAACCCCTTAGTATTTCGTGGACCAGAAGGTATCGGGGGCGGTTTCCAATATAAGTTCTGGGATGATATCTTCGCTGTTCGAGGTTTATACTTAGCGGCTGATGGTAATAGTCCTGACTTAGGCGAAGGTTTATTTAACGGTGAATACAGTGCTGGAGGTCAGTTAGGGGTTTATCCCACCGATAATTTAGACCTCACCTTTACCTATCTGCTCTCTTATTTCCCTGAAGGAGAAGCTAACACTTCTTCTAGTAATGGTAGTCGTGTCGCTAGTGATCCTTTCTTGGAAGCTCCTACCCTACGGGATAGTTATGGTATTCAAGGGGACTGGCGCATTAATCAGACGTTCCACTTGACGGCTTGGGGGGGTTATGCTTTAGCTCGCGCTCAAGGAAAAGATGAAAATGGAGTGGATCGCAGTGGTCTTGGGGCTGACCTCTGGACTTGGAGTGCTGCTTTATCAGTTATTGATGTCTTCAAAGAAGGGGCAGTTTTATCCATTGCAGGGGGTCAGTTTGTGACGGCTGAACGGATTGATAGTCTTGCAGGGGATCTTCGGGTTCCTGACAAGGATACTCCCTACATCGTTGAAGCGCAGTATAAGTATCCTCTCAATGACAACATCTTGTTAACTCCTGGTTTCTATGTCGTTATTAATCCTGAAGGGGATGAGTTTAACAATAGTATCTGGGTCGGTGCGCTACGGACGACCTTTAAGTTCTAAGTTATTCTCCTTTCAGGTTAAGGAGTCAGTAGGGGCTTAATCATATTAAGCCCCTACTTTCGTCTGATTCAAAAGACTATCGCTAGATTTTGAGAACTCTTACTGTTGCGCAACAGTTAAAACAGCGATCGCACCATAACATCTAACCATCTCGCGTTAAAATCTCAACTTATATAACCTGTTATAACAGGTTATATAACAAGGAAAAGAAAAATGTTCGTTCCCTTAATGCCTAGTGCTATAGATTGTGAGAACTGCTACTGTTGCGCAATAGTTCTCAAGGCGATCGCACTTATTTTAGGAACCAAAGCTGAAAACCCTAGCACTAGAGTTTTTATATTTTGAGAACTCTTGCTGTTGCGCAACAGTTGAAAAGGAGATCGCACTTATCTGGGAACTCAAACTGAAAACCCTAGCACTAGATTAAAAAAGCGCATTCCTAGATTTTGAGAACTGCTGCTGTTGCGCAACAGTTAAAACAGCGATCGCTATATATAAAATCAATTCTCCATTCTCTTAGTGCATAATTAGGAAATTTAACGCTATTATTTTAATAATACTTTACATTAATTTACATTCTTTGATACAAAGCTATTTCAGCAAGTTAATGCCCAAAGATTCGAGAGTGATGAAATCATGGAAATAAATCAGATCAAAGCAGACCTTGACAATCCCAATCCTCAAAATCGGCTCAAAGCGATTGTAGAGCTAAGGAATTACCCAGCGAATGTGGTTGTTCCCTTACTCAAACAAAGAATGTATGACAAAGAGTTTGTGATTCGTTCCTTTGTAGCAAAGGGTTTGGGATATAAACTTACGGATGAAGGTTTTGATATCCTGCTCAACTTGATTGAGAATGATGGAGATCCTAATGTCAAAGCCGAAGCAGCTAATTCCCTGGCTAAATATGGAGAAAAAGCTATTCCCCATTTGATGGAACTTTTTAGAGAAGAATCTCACTGGTTGCCGCGACAAAGCATCTTCGCAGCCATAGAAGAAATGGGTTCTCCTGATGAGTTTCTACAACTTTCTCAATGGGGATTAGAAGGGGATGATCTCACGGTAAAATTGGCATCGATTTCTTATTTACGAAAATTAAAGGGAACCCCCCTTGAGTCCGAAGCAATTAATATACTGGTTGAGCTATCAACCAGTGAAATAGTAGCAGTTAGAGCGCAGGTTGCTAGAGTTTTAGGAATTTTTGAGGATTCTCAAGCAAGAGCCACATTAGTACAATTACGAGATGACACCAATCATCGAGTTGTAGCTGCAACTCTAGAAGTCTTACTCTGATGCTATAGGAGTTACGCATTGACAAATTACGCCAAATATGTTGTACCTGAGATAGATTAAAGTAATAGCAATTTCCGAAAGTTAAGCTACACATTTTCGTAGGGGTCAACGGCCGTTGACCCCTACAACCTTAACATCTGTAGTCTAAGTTGATGAAAATGGTTTAATCTCCTCGATTTTATCAGTTTTCTGCTCTTGATTTTTAGCGATCGCCTTATGTGTTTAAAGTTAAAATATCTTGAATAAAGACGCAGGGATTAACTGTTTTTGAGAAAACTTTGTCATAATTTTGAATAGGGAACCCTGTTATTATCAAAATCATCAAAGTATCATGCGTATTAAACAGCTAGGTATCTATATAGGACTGTTAATCTTCGGCGGCGGGATGGGAGTCTGGGGTGGTCGCTATCTCATGCAAACTTCTCAAGAACAGACAATAAACCCCTCGGCAGTGGTTCCCACCAATAATCTCAAACCTTTTCCTTTCCCAGCAGTCAAACCTTCATCAACAAGCAATTTAAACTTTATTGCCCAAGCAGCGCAAAAAGTTGGCCCCGCCGTCGTTCGTATCGATGCAACCAGACAAGTGTCTGATCAAATGGGACAAACCTTTGAACATCCCTTTTTCCGTCGCTTTTTTGGCAATGATCTTCCTATTCCCAGAGAACATATAGAACGGGGAACGGGATCGGGCTTTATTTTGAGTCCCGATGGAAAATTATTAACCAATGCTCATGTGGTAGATGGAACTAAGGAAGTTAAAGTAACCCTAAAAGATGGTCAAGTCTATCAAGGGAAAGTGGTGGGAACTGACCCCATGACTGATGTAGCGGTGGTAAAAATTAATGCAACTAATTTACCGACAGTCGATCTTGGCAGTGCTGAACAACTAAACCCAGGAGAATGGGCGATCGCTATTGGTAACCCTCTAGGATTAGATAATACAGTTACGGTGGGGATTATTAGTGCTTTAGGTCGTTCGAGTTCCGAGGTGGGAGTGCCAGATAAACGGGTGAGATTTATTCAAACCGATGCGGCTATTAACCCAGGTAACTCTGGGGGACCTTTACTCAATGCGCAAGGACAGGTGATTGGTATTAATACAGCTATTCGGGCGGATGCACAAGGCTTAGGCTTTGCTATCCCCATAGAAACGGCCCAGAGAGTGGCTAATCAGTTATTAACCACAGGAAAAGCGGCTCACCCCTATCTGGGTATTCACATGGTGACCCTCAATAGTGAATTACGCAAAGAACTAAATGAAGATCAACAGTTAGATTTTGAAGTGACTGAAAATCAAGGGGTGTTGGTGGTGCGAGTGGTCAATGACTCTCCGGCTCAAAAAGCAGGGTTTAAGCCAGGAGATATCATTGTTAAAGTGGGAGAGCAATCTGTTAGGGAAGCCGTTGAAGTGCAAGAACAAGTAGAACTGAGTACCATTGGTAAAACCCTTTTGGTGGAAGTTGTTCGTGATGGACAGCCCAAAACCTTAAAGGTCTTACCGGGTTCTTTTCCCGATCAATAAATCCTGTCGGGGCTTCATTAAGGCTTAATAATATTAAGCCCCTACGAAGTTTTTTGATTTTACTCCCATTCAATGGTTCCTGGGGGTTTAGAGGTGATGTCATAGACCACACGGTTAACCCCTTTGACTTCATTGACAATACGGTTAGAAATGATTTCTAGGAGGTGGTAGGGAACTCTTGCCCAGTCAGCAGTCATTCCATCTTCGCTCGTAATACAGCGTAAAACCACAGGATGAGCATAGGTTCGTTGATCTCCCATGACTCCAACGCTACGAATGGGTAAAAGAACGGCAAATGCTTGCCAAAAGTCGTGGTACATTCCCTGTTTACTGATCTCATCTCGAACGACAAAATCTGCATCCCGTAAGATATTTAATCGTTCTGAGGTAACTTCTCCAATAATGCGAATGGCTAAACCGGGTCCAGGAAAAGGATGACGACGAACAATCTCTTCGGGAAGACCAATGGAGCGGCCCACTTTACGCACTTCGTCTTTAAATAGTTTACGGAGGGGTTCGACTAACTTAAAGCGCAGGTCTTTGGGCAGTCCCCCTACATTATGATGGCTTTTAATTTTAACCGCCACTCTTTCCCCTGTTTTGGGGTCAACATTAGTATCGGCCGATTCGATCACGTCAGGATAGAGGGTTCCTTGGGCTAAATAATCAAACGGACCGAGACGCTTGGACTCTTCTTCAAAGACGCGGATAAACTCATGACCGATGAGACGACGTTTTTTCTCAGGATCGGTGATACCTTCGAGTTTACTGATGAAGCGTTCCCTGGCGTTAACATATTCAACTGGGATGTGAAACTGTTTATCGAAGATGTCCATGAGGCGTTCTGGTTCCCCTTTACGCATGAACCCTTGATCGATAAACATACAGGTGAGTTTATCCCCAATGGCCTGATATAACAAAAACGCAAGGGTTGAGGAGTCTACCCCACCAGACAAAGCGAGTAATACTCGTTTCTCCCCCACTTTAGCCCGTATCTCACGGATGGTTTCGTCTACAAACGCTTCTGTGGTCCAGGTGGGTTCACATTGACAGATATGATAGACAAAGTTGCGAATGAGGGCAAGGCCATCGACGGAATGAACCACTTCAGGGTGAAACTGTACCCCAAAGAGTTTTTTCTCATGGTGGGCGATCGCTGCACAAAGGGTATTTTCTGTATGGGCTAAGATTTGAAAGCCTTCAGGAAGACGGGTACAAGAGTCTCCATGACTCATCCACATGGTAGAACCGTCTTCAACGTTGGTCAATAAGTCTGTGGGATCGTCAATACACAAGGATGCTTTACCATATTCTCCCCGTTTGGCTTTTTCTACTTTTCCCCCCAGTTGTTTAACCATGAGTTGCATTCCGTAGCACACCCCTAAGACGGGGATACCTAGTTTCCAGATGTTGGGATCGCATTGGGGGGCGCGATCGTCATAAACTGAGTTAGGACCCCCTGATAAGATGATCCCTTTGGGGTTGAGTTGGGCTAATTTTTCGGCGGTGGTACGATAGGATAAAACTTCGGAATAAACTTGGGTTTCTCGGATACGACGGGCAATTAATTCTGAATATTGAGAACCAAAGTCTAGGATAACTATTATTTGGCGGTTGAGACTTTTCTCGAAGGGTTGGTTGGGTAAAGTCTCTTGGGTGTTAGGCAGGGAGGGGGTTTGAGTAGTCACGTTTTGAGGATAGAAAAAAGAACGGGAAAAGATAAGGATAATTGTTTAATAAATTATCATTAAATAGTTTTGTCAGTCTAGCATTATTCTTAAGATCAGTTTCGGCTTAAATAAAGGTGAGTTCGGGGTTCGGAGTTCGCAGTTCGCAGTTGAAACATTTTTAACCAAAGAATAAGGGTTTCGAGTTAACGATGTGACTCTTAAACCATCGATTTTATATTCTCTCCAACTCACGTTAAATCAAGAATATTTCTCTGATTTCAGATAACTATAAAGACATTTTCCTTTAACACCTCTATATTTTAACTTAATTTAAGCTTAACTTTGATTTGAGGTTGAAAGTTAACCGTCTTTTTAATCCCAAAAAGTCAGTCCCTTAAGAGAACGAGAGGGCGGTTTTTCCGTCAGTAGAGAAATGACTAAACCAAAGATAACGGCCACTGGTGCGGTAATAGCAGATCGCCAAATACCAGGAAAGGTAAACCAGCCTAAATTTGAACCAATAATTAGCAATATAATTGAAGCAATGGTGCCGTAAAATGCCCCGGTTGCATTAATACGAGGAACTAAGACTCCCATGAGAAAAATACCCAGCAATGGCCCTAAAAACATGGTGGTATATTGAACGAGAAAGGGCAGTAAGGGTTCTCCGGTTGAAGCGACATAAAAGGCTGCGAGAATAGCCAAAATACCCCAAACTACGATCAAACTTTGAGCAACTCGTAAAGATTGAGAGTCACTGGGTTTTGATGGGGCGTAACGTTGGTAAAAGTCAATGGTTATGCAGGTTGCTAGGGAGTGAAGGGCTGAATCTATGGATGACATGGCCGCTGCGAAAATGGCTGCGACGAGAAATCCTGATGCCCCTGGAGGCACTTGATTGACGATAAAATAGGAGAGAATGCCATCGGGTTGGATATCATCGGGAAGCCCTGTATTGAGGGAATAAAAGCCAAATAATAAAACACCCAGTAAGAGGGTGCCCCCAACCCCTACAAACCCCGAAAACCATCCTAGTAAAATGGCTTTACGCGCATCTGAAACATTGGCACAGGAGACGTAACGTTGTACAGATTGTTGGTTGGTCCCGGCTACGGCAAAGGAAAGCATCCCATAGGCCAATAAGGCAGTAGGTAGGGAACGAATAGAGGCGGGGTCCCAGGATAGATCGATTACGGTTAGTTTCCCTGCTTCTGAGGCTGCAGTCCAAAGTTCCCCCAAACCCCCAGAAACGGCTGATTGTAGGGTCCAAATCCCGGCTGCTAAACCGAGGAAAATCATCACAAACTGAAGTACATCGGTCCAAACAACTGCGGTCATACCTCCTGTGACGGTATAGACGATGGAGATAATACCCACCAGTAAGATGCTCATAGCCAAGGATAATCCTGTGACGGTGGACACCACAAGGGAAGCTGCGTATAAAAGTCCCCCTAACCGTGCGATGACAAATAATAAAAAACAGAGTGAACCAAATGATCGGGTTTTGGCATCAAAGCGTCTTTCTAGGTATTCGTAGGCAGTAGTGAGTTTAAACCCTACGAAAAAGGGTACGAATAATAAGATGACGAGACTATAGCCAATCAAGTCCCCTAGTTGCAGTTGTAGATAGAGAAAACCGTGATTATATCCTTCTCCTGGCCCCCCCAGAAGTGAGGCTGCGGAGAAAGAAGTGGCAATAATGGACAAACCCACTGCCCACCAAGGTAGTTCCCGTGAGCCTGTAATATATTCCGGAATTTTATTTTGTTGATCACTCCCAGCAAGTTTGCGACTCGCAGCAATGCCAATACCAATGACAATGATGGCATAAACAGCTACAATTACCCAATCAATGATACTCATAAAGATTTTAGATCACTCCAATTTTAGTTAGCCTAAAAGGCGTTTGACCCATTTTAATTTACCTTTATAGGGGGGAAAGCGCAAATTAGTTTCTAACCAAAAGGAACGATTTAAAACACTTTTATAATGGGAAAATGTATCAAAACTGGCTTTTCCATGATAACTACCTATCCCACTATTTCCGATACCGCCAAAGAGTAATGCTGGAACGCCATATTGCATGACTGTATCATTAATACAAACTGCCCCAGATATTGTTTTTTCTAGCACGATTTTTTGCTGGCTTTTGTGATTAGAAAAGAGATAGATAGATAAGGGTTTGGGACGTTGATTAATGAAGGTGATTGCTTCTTCTATTTGGTTGTATTCTATGATAGGTAAAATAGGACCAAAGATTTCTTCTTGCATAATGGGAAAATCAGCATCTACTTCATCTATAATAGTAGGAGAAATATAACGCATTTCAGGTATAATTTGACCGCCTATAATTATTTTTCCTAGTTGTAAGAAATTAGATAATCTTTTGAAGTGATAGTCATTAATAATTCGTCCATAGTCTAAACTTTGGGAAGGATCTTCTCCATAAAAGTCTTTAATTACTTGACCAAGATTTATTATTAATTCGGATTTTATTGTTTGATTAACTAATAGATAATCTGGGGCGATACAACTTTGTCCTGCATTAATAAATTTTCCCCAAATAATACGTTTTGCTGTTTCTTTGATATTAATATTTTTATCCACAATACAGGGGCTTTTTCCTCCTAATTCTAAGGTAACTGGAGTTAAGTTTTTGGCTGCTGTTTCCATCACAAGTTTTCCAATCTTAGGACTTCCCGTAAAAAAGATGTGATCCCATTTTTGTTGTAAGAATTGTTGACTCATTTCTTTTCCACCTTCTATAACTTTAATATAATTAGAAGGAAAATTATTGTTAATAATTTGAGCTAAAATTTTAGATGTATGATAACTAATTTCTGATGGTTTAATAATTGCACAATTCCCAGCAGCGATCGCTCCTATTAATGGTAGTATAGCTAAAGAAAAGGGATAATTCCAAGGACTAATAATTAACACAACCCCTTTGGGTTGAGCTTGAATAAATGCACTAGCAGGAAATTGTTCAATTGGGGTAGAAACAAAACGAGAATTAACCCATTTTCTCAGGTGTTTTAGCGCATAATTAATTTCTTCTTTTATGATTCTAATTTCTGCTAAATAGCTTTCAAATTGAGATTTTCCTAAGTCTTTATATAATGCTTCTGATATTTCAGTTTCATGATCAATCATTAATTGTTTTAATTGTTTTAGTTGTTGTTTACGAAATTCTATTTTTTTCGTTTTTTCTGAAAAAAAATATTTATAATGTTCCTGAACTATTTTGTTCATATTTTCAGTTTTCAACATCCTTTTAAAACCCCAAATGAAAATTAAGATTAAGATTAAGCGTTTATAAAATAACAGATTTTTAACACTTTATCAAGTATAAATGAAGTCCCTATTATGCATTATCCATTCTAAATTCTAAATTCTAAATTCCATCGCTTTATCTAATAACTCATAACCTTCTTCAACTGTTTCAATACGAGATACTTTATCTCTTAATTGTGAAGCCCCAGAAAACCCTTTACAATACCAACTTAAATGTTTTCTTGCTTGATAAATACCTCGCTTGCCTTTATAGTCCCATAACCCTTTTAAATGTTCTTTAGCACATTCTAATTTTTCAATTATCGTTGGACTAGGACATAAATTTCCTGTGCGAAAAAAATAGTCAATTTCTCCTACTAAAAAAGGATAACCTAAGGTTCCTCTCGAACACATAACACCATCTGCTCCGGTCATTTCTAGACAGTTTATAGCAGCTTCCACTGAGAAGATATCTCCATTAGCTATAACTGGAATACTAACAATTTCTTTAACTTTTTTGATCCATTCCCAACGAGCATTTCCTGTATATCCTTGGGAACGAGTTCTACCATGAATGGTTAACATTGATGCTCCATATTTTTCCATTTCTTGAGCAAATTCTAAGATATTAATTTCATTATCATTCCATCCTATTCTAGTTTTAACAGTGACAGGAACATTAACTGCTTGGACAACTTCTTTAACAATTTTTTTAGCGGTTTCTGGTTGTCTTAATAATGAAGATCCTCCACCTTTTTTAGTGATTTTATTAACAGGACATCCCATATTAATATCAATAGTTTTTGCCCCTTCTGTTACTGCTTTTTGTGCTGCTTCTGCCATAAAATCCGGACGGCAATCAAATAATTGAATACTAATCGGTTGCTCATTAGGATCAATTTCCATCAGTTTAGGAAGTTGTTTCAAATGATGAATTTCTGTAGCGCTCACCATCTCAGTGTACATCATAGAATTCGGGGAATAACGTCTCACTAAACGACGAAAAACTAAGTCAGTTACCCCGGATAAAGGAGACTGTAATACTCGACTTTTAACTTCAAGAGAACCTATTTCTAAGGGTTGAGATAATTTTTCTTTTAGATGGGATGAAATTGATAGCATATCCTATTTGCCCTTGACATATAAATAGTAACATAAGCTTCTAAATTGTAACAAGCAGGATGCTTGTGTTACATCTGCTCTTCTGATTTATTTAATGTTAGTAAGTTTGTCCAAAGTAGAGTAAGTTGAATCATTTGTAAATAAGTTTGTAAATCTAATTGTCCATTTTTCAACATTTCTTGATATTGATTATGAGTGTATTGTAATTCTTCATGTTTTAAAATTAAACTTTCTGGTAGTTCTTGACTCCATTCATTCATCAGTTTTAAGATTTGATCATGAGATGACTCTCGCTGTTTTTCTTGCCATCTTTCACATTGTTCTGAGAATATTTGTGTCATTTTTTCAATCTGTTCGTAAACTTCTGGTGCCACTTTTCCATCAATTAACATTAGACGATATTTTTGCCGTAAATCTTCTATTTCTTCTGTTGCTTTTTGAGGATTATTATCTAATAATTGTCTTAATTCATGAATAGTTTGTAGGTTAGCTTTAAGGAGATTGTTTTGTTTTCTTTTGCGCCACCAACGAATTAAAAAACCAATACTACTGGTACTGATTAACATAATAAAAGCAGCTTGTAGAGGCTTATTTTCTTGTAAATAACGTTGCCATGCAACTCTAGGGTCGCCATTATTAAAAACTTGTTGCGCCCCAGAATGAATATAAATTAATCCTTCAGTTAATAGGGAAGCATCTTGTTGAGAAGCTAACTCAGGATAGAAAGGAGAATACTTACGAAAGTTAGAAATAATTGCCCATGTTAATAAAGAAACTTTGCGGCTATTGACATCAGGCCGAGTAATTAATGCTCCAGGTGTTGAGATAGTTAGTAAGTCTTGATTAGGCAATTTTGGTAACGGTTTATAAGTTCCTTGGGGAATAAGTTTTCCCTGATAAGACTCAGGAAATTGAATGGTTAAATAATTAATTAAACTCAAATCTATAGGAATAAAACGCAGTTGTGGAGCTTTATTTAATTCTTTTTTAAACTTCTCGCTGGTGGCTAAAGGTCCTACATAAACAAAAGCATCAACTTCATTATTAATTAGTTTGTTCAGTCTATCTTCATTAGATTTGACTTCTATAACTGTTATATTACTCGCTTCAAAAATTCGCTTTGCTGTAAAATAAATTCCGCTACCTTCTGCCCCAACAATAACCCTTTTACCTTGTAAGTCTGCTAAAGTCTCAATCTCAGACTTAGCTTGAGTTACTATGTGTAAATATTCTTGAGTTAATACTAATAAAGTATTAACTTTACCCTCTTTCATCGGCTCACTTGCTACATCTAATTGAACAATAGCAAAGTCAACTTCTTTGTTTAACAAACGTTGTAAATTTTGCTGTGAACCTTGAGAATTATACTCATCAGTTACTTCAATTTGTTCGATATTTTCTGCTGATAATTTAATCTGAGAACTAATTCTTTGATAACCACTTCCTAGGGAACCACTGGAGATAGATAGGATAGTTTTTTGCGTGCTACAACTTCCTAAAAAGAAAGGTATAATTAATATTAAGCTACGAATAAACTGTTTTTGAATCATTTTAGTTTTCTCCACACATCCTAATTATCTAATGATAGATCATAAATTTGACGACGGGAAAAAGTCGTAATTTTTGCTAACTGACGACTTGCTTGCGATCGGGTCATTCCTTGAGCTAATAATTGTTTTAATTCTGTCTTTAATTGTTCCGTAGTTAACTCAAGAAAATGACTTGAAGAACAACCAGCAAGAATCAAGGTAAATTCACCTTTAAGCTGTTGAGAATTCTGGTAGTATAAGATAGCATCTTTAATACTTCCTCGCCAAAATTCCTCATAACGTTTCGTTAATTCTCTGCCCACTGTAATCTGATGATTGTCCCCAAAAATTGTCTGAAAATCTGTTAAGGTTTTCAATAAGCGATGAGGAGCTTCATAGACAATAATCGTACGATTTTCTGTCATTAATTGATTCAAGCGATCGCTTCTATCTTTCCCTTTTAGAGGTAAAAAACCTTCAAAAACAAAGCGATCTGTAGGCAACCCAGAAACAGACAAGGCCGTAATAGCTGCCGTCGGTCCAGGAATGGGAACAACAGGAATATTGGCTATAATACAACCATAAATTAAATCGTATCCAGGGTCAGAAATTCCTGGCATTCCAGCATCAGTTACTAAGGCAATGCTTTGTCCTTCTTCAAGATAGTTTAACAATTCAGTTTGACGAGCCGTGCGATTATGGTGGTGGTAGCTAATCTGAGGTGTTGTAATCTCAAAATGATGCAAAAGTTTAGCCGTATGACGGGTATCTTCTGCTGCGATAAGATGGACTGATTTTAAAATTCGGATCCCCCGAAAAGTCATATCTTCTAGGTTTCCAATGGGTGTTCCGACAATGTAAAGTGTTCCCTGTTGTAACCTTTCGTTGTTCATTATAAGTATTAGTCATGAATGGATTATTTGTTGGTTTAACGACTCTCGATATCATTTATCTTGCTGATCATTTTCCTCATTCTAATGAAAAAATTGTCGCAGTTGATCAAACCATTGTGGCAGGGGGACCAGCTACCAATGCAGCCATTACCTTTCAACATTTTGGTCATCAAGGGACTCTTTTAAGTATGATTGGTAATCATCCTATTAGTCAACTCATTTGTGCGGAATTAGAAGATTGTTCCTTAAGTGTTTTTGATCTTGCCCCTTATCATCCTGAACCTCCTCCTACCTCTTCAATTATTGTTAATAAACTTACAGGAGAAAGGGCCGTAATTTCGATTAATGCCACTAAATCTCAAGCCAAAGCTGATAAATTATCCCTAGAAATTTTACAGGATATTGATATCATTTTAATCGATGGGCATCAGATGGCTGTTAGTGAAATGATTGCCCAAGCAGCCCAAGCTCGAGGTATTCCTATTGTTATTGATGGTGGCAGTTGGAAACCTGGGTTTGAGAAGATTTTACCCCATGTTGATTATGCTGTTTGTTCTACTAATTTTTATCCTCCAAACTGTTATGATAGTGACGATGTTTTAAAATATTTGCAACAAGTAGGTATTGCTAACATTGCCATTACTAATGGAGAGAATCCCATTAAATATTGGACTCAAGATGAGTTCGGTAGTATAAAAGTTTCTCAGATTAAAGCTATTGATACCTTGGGTGCTGGTGATGTTTTTCATGGGGCTTTTTGTCATTTCATTTTGAATAATAATTTTATTGATGCTTTGGCTAAAGCTTCAGATATTGCTTCAGTTGCTTGTCAATCTTTTGGTACTCGACAATGGATGAATTATTTAATAGTTAATGAAGGACAAAAAAAGCAGCAAGGAACAGGATTTTTTTTCAGTGAAAAACAAAATTGGTTGGGAATAAATTTCTTGTTCCAATAAAATTGTTTATGTTCCCTAATCATTTAATCTATCAAGAATCACACAGTCTTCTAGGCTATAGCAAGCATAATGCTTGTATGACAATCAGTTTTAATCTTTAAAAATTTCAGAAACATGAATCAAGACCAACTAGAAAGATTTGGACTTAATTTATCAATATTTGTGACTCTATTTATGTCAGCTTTAGGCATTGGTTTTGGTATCTTTATCCAATCAGAAGCTATTTTATTAGATGGATTTTTTAATGTTGTTAATTTTATTATGGCCTTGATCACCCTTGGGGTTGCTTGGTTACAGAAACAACCAGAAAATAAGTATTTTAACTTTGGTTATCTGAGTTTTATTCCCTTAGTTAATCTTATCAAAGGACTGTTAGTTTTTCTTATATCCTTATTTGCTTTAACTTCGGCTATCACTGCTATTTTACAGGGTGGTAGAAACCTGAATGCTAATCTAGCTGTCATTTATGCTTTAATTGCTGCTGGTGGTTGTTTAATAACTGCCTTAATTCAAAAAAAAATCGCCCAGAAAACTCGTTCAATAATCATAGACGTAGATGCACAAAACTGGTTAATTAATGGCTTAATTAGTTTATCTGTTGGGATTGCTTTTACTATAATTATATTTATAAAAAATACTCCCCTATCTTGGTTTATTCCCTATGCTGATTCTACGTTAGTGATTATTTTAGTGTTCATTACTCTTCCTGTCCCTATTAACATTATCATTCAAAGTTTAAAACAGTTATTATTAGCTTCTCCCAGTACCAAGATTAACCAAGACATAAAACAGTTATTTGAAACGATAGCTAACTCATTTCCTCTAGAAAAGTATTGGTTAAGAATCACCCAAATAGCTAATACAATATTTGTCAGTATTTATTGGTTATTACCTGAAGATTATAATTTAAAAGGTATTGAAGAATTAGATCATATTAGAGAAGAAGTTAGCCAAGTTATCCATCAAAACTATCCTGATTTAATGATCGATATTATCTTTACTAAAGATTCTAAATGGGCAGAAGATATAATCTTTAGAGAAAGGTTAAAATAGAGAGCAATTCATAATTTATAATTTATAATTATCCTGAACTTTTTATAGATAGGAGGATTTAATGATGAAGTTATCTAGTATTCTGCTAAGAAGTCTTCAAAATGCTGTTAATCAAATAGCAGAAATGCGTTCTCAAATTTCTATTAATCGAAGTTTATTGGTTGCTATTAGTGGTATTGATGGTTCTGGCAAAGGAGTCGTAGCAAATGAACTATTTAATTTATTAAAAGCTCAAGGTTTTAAAATTGCTTTGATCGGTCTTGATCCTTGGCATCATCCTCAAAATGTTAGATTTAATAAAACAAATCCTGCTCAACATTTTTATGAAAATGCTTTTCGCTGGGAGGAACTTTTTTCCTCATTAATTCTTCCTCTTAAATATGAAAAAAAAATTAGCTTAGAAACCGATCTTATTGATCTGAAAACAGATAAATTTTATTCATATACCTATGACTTACAAGATATAGATATTATTATTTTTGAAGGTATCTTTCTATTTAAGGAACCATTTATCAAAGAATATGACTTAACACTTTGGATTGATTGTAGTTTTGAAACTGCTTTGAAAAGAGCATTATTACGAGGACAAGAGGGTTTAACAGAAGAACAAACGATTCATGATTATGAGACTATATATTTTGTTGCTCAAGCCATTCATTCTAAACAAGATAATCCTCGAGAAGTAGCATCATTAATAATTCATAATGATCTATCAACTTAGGGTGTGTCTGCAAAGTTCAAAAATCTTAGTTAAATAGTCGGACATAAATAAAGCGAACTGTCTTAAGAAATGTAAATGACTGGATAACCCCTCCTCCTCTGCTCCCCCTGCTTAACCAACACAAGTAACGTTTATTTTTGTCCAGGTACTTAAAAGGAGCAGGGGAAGAAATTAACTTATTTTTAATATTCTAGTGGCTTGCAGACCCTAAAATCATGACGACACTGACAATTTGTTAACTTTTGTAACCAAAATAGCCAAACTTTTTAAGGTAAGTGCTATTATATGAATAGGCACAAAGAAGTACACCAAACTTCTTAAAGGGAAATTGATTGGAGTCTGTGCCAGCCGCTCTAGTCAGTGCAATGTCTTTAACGCCAGCATCCTAAGAGACACGATGGTATTGCCCGCAGCTTTTTAAGTGAGTTTTCTCAGGAGGTGTTAGGGTAATGGCCATGATCAACGCCTGAGTCGGAAAAGGGATGTTGTAGTGGCGGGTAAGCATTGTGAATTGTGTAAACTCTAGTTAGTCACTATCTAACCAATCTATTGAGATTTCTAGGAGTCCATATCCTTTGTACACTGATAAACCCGCCTCCGTAGGCGGGTAACTTGTTGTTAGGGTTAAACAGGGGGAACGAGGGGTAGCTCCGTAGATTGTTCTACTTTATCTATACTACTAGCCTGAATATCCCCTGTTGTCAGAAAACGATAGGTTTCTTGATATAAACTTTGCCAAAAATAGTTAGTCATCCCCTGACTGACTTCTGTGGGGTCGACCATCGGATGAGGAACTAGATCGCTTTGGTCGTATAAGAAATAACGATGATCATTGGCTTCTCCTCCTATTTGTTGGAAAAAGTTTTGATTGGTTTTTAAATCCGCAGCATCTTCGTTTTCTGTCAACACTAAAAAGGTCGGAATTTTTTTCAGTTTGTTAACAGTTTCTTTACTGAGAACGAAGTCTCCAAAACGATTAACTGCACTAAAACAACCTAAGGGAAATTGTAGATTAGGATCCCAACCGAGTTCTTTAACATCCAAGGTTCCAATCAAACTAATTTGCCATTCCTTCCCTTGATCTTCTACGGGGTTTAACAAGGGGGAATAAACAACAACTTTCTTGACTCTTTCTGGTTGCTCTGCAGCCAAAGCCAAGGCAACTGCTCCTCCCGTAGATAAGCCTATAGTATAGATATCTCCGGGTATGGTTGCTAACTCCTCCAAACGTTGACGGGCATTGTTTAAATACTCCAGATGGGAGGAGACAAAGTATTTATCAAAATCGGGATCTTTGTTGGATGATAAGGCATCAATCATATCTTTTAAAAGCAGAGGATTGAGCTTTAAAATCCGTCGAAAAAGACTCATTCTTTGAATGAAGCTTAGGGGTTGAGATTGACCACCAATATTTGATAAGAATTGGGATAAGATTGGGTCTTTTCTTACTTCATCAAGTAAAGGATCTTTATACTCTGGCTTCAAGTCTATTTGTGGCCAATTTTTGCCAGGGTTAATAAAAGCATGACCCGCCAAAGAGCATTGATAAACATTAAAGCCATTACGGAATAAATAATCAGATAAACGCCACATTTGATCCGGTTTAGCACTAAACCCATGCCAGATCATCACAGTACCATAAATGGGTTTTTCAGGTTCATGAAATTGGTAATAAGGATAAGCCCCGTCTCGATGTTCAGGATCTTGATCAATGGAGGCAATATAAGCATCCATTTTCTGCTTACATTGGTTAACTTGTTCAGCCGTTGGAATCACTTTATTATTGGCCATGATGCCTTTAAAACCTCTATTTGCTTACTTTGTGGCAAGTTGTGGAAGTGTAACTGTTGAGCAACTTAAAACTTATGTTGAAAATCATTTTAGAATCAAGCATAGACATATAATATCCCAAAACAGTTATTAAGTAATCACGATTGTTATAATCTCTGTATTTACTAAACTCTTCCTTAAGAGTATAACGATCAAATGGACCTGCTGGATAAAAATGTTTAGGTTCAGAATTAGCTAAAACAGGTAAAGTGTATTTACACTCGAATTGAGACACCTAATGCAAGGAAAAATAATCCTATCTTACGGGAGCTTTATGACTAGATAAAGCAAGATAAGTTTAATGGTACTCCCATTAAATTACTAAGTATGAAGGTGGCTAGCCATGCGATCAGGTTACTTTTTAACGAGTTAGTTAATGAATTAACCTAACATCAGTTATAATTGATAAAAGTTTAAACCATAGGATAAATTTACCGATGGGTTCTCTATTTTGCCACAAAGTTCAGTACAGGGAATAGTAGGAGCAAAATTTATTAACAAAATTGATAGTTTGAGTCAGCGTCATTTAGAACATAATTTTTTCCTTTTGACAGGGTTCTTAATGACAGTTTTTTTTGATTTTGTTTGTTATACTGTGGGACTAACTAAGTACCTGGACAAAAACAAACGTTACTTGTGTTGGTTAAGTAGGGGGTGCAGAGGAAGCAGAGGAAGCAGAGGAGGAGGGGTTATGCAGTCATTCACATTTCTTAAGACAGCTCGCTTTATTTATGTCCGACTACTTAAAGCCCCTTGGCGTAAGTTTTTACCGGCTTTATTTATCAGTATTGCTGTTTATCCCTCCCCATTGTTACTTTAGAGGCAGGAATATTAGAAGGGGGAAAACTCTTATTAGGTTTGGCTTTAATCGGTGTGTTTGCCCTAGCTATTATTACCAGTTTAGTTTAACGTAGTTCATCAAGTATTCAACAATAATATGAGGAAAATTATGTTAATTGATCCCTTTACAACCTTTGCTCAATTGCTTAACTTCGTTATTCTTGTTTTCTTGCTAAAAAAGTTTTTATATAAACCGATTCTTAACGCTATGGAACAGAGAGAAAAAAATATTATGAGTCGTTTAAAAGAAGCGGAATATGTTAGAGAAGTAGCACAAAAAGAAGCTGAATATTATCGTCAAAAACAACAAGACTGGGAAGAAAATAAACAAAATAGAATGGAACAAAACAAAGAAGAAAGTGAAAAAGAAAAACAGGAATTAACTATGATAGCAAAAAAAGAAATTGAAAACTTACGCCAGGAATGGTATGAACAACTACAACGGGAAAAAAATACATTTTTAGATACTTTTAGACAAAAAGCAAATCAACAGATGATGAAACTAGCAAGACAAATATTACAAAACTTAGCTGATGTTGATCTTGAACAACAAATAATTAATAAATTCATCCAAGGATTACCGAAAATGGCTGAGAATAAAAATATGAAAAATGATAGTTTAAATAAGCAAACCCATGAATACTTTACCATTCGTTCCACTTTTATCCTATCAGACTTACAAAAAAAACAATTAATTGAAGCAGTTCAAAGACAATTTCAACCAGAGATTACTATTAACTTTGAACAGACTGAGAATTTAATTTGTGGGATTGAACTCTTAAATCATGGCTATAAAATACCTTGGAATTTAGAGCATTATCTCGATGAATTAGAAACTCAAATGTCTCAGTCATTGAAAGGAGAAAATAATGTCACCCGATAATCAGTCACTTCAAGGAATTTTAGACCATATTTTTGATATTTCTGACCAAGTTATAAGCAGTCATAAACCTGAATTAACCCCTAAAGAAATTGGAATCATTACCTATTTAAGTAGTGGGATCGCTCGTGTCACAGGACTACCTAATGTTAAATCAGAAGAAGTCGTCACATTAGGGTCAAAAACCCTAGGAATGGCCTTCAACCTTGACCCCCAAGAAGTAGGGGTGATTCTCTTTGATGCGGATGAAAACTTGACCGCAGGATGTGAAGTCTATCCCAACGGACGAGTGATGGATGTACCCGTAGGAGAAGGGTTATTGGGACGAGTAGTGGATGGGATGGGACGACCTTTGGATAATAAAGGGGCGATCGCCTATACAAATCGATTACCCATCGAACGAGAAGCACCGGCAATCATGGATCGCGCCCCCGTTACCGTTCCCCTACAAACCGGGATCAAAGTTATCGACGCATTGATACCCATCGGGAGAGGACAACGAGAATTAATTTTAGGCGATCGCCAAACAGGGAAAACAGCGATCGCCCTGGACACCATGTTGAACCAAAAAGAAACAGGGGTGATCTGTATCTATTGTGCCATTGGACAACGAAGTTCGGCGATTGCGAAACTGATCAATGAATTACGCACATATCAAGTTATGGATAACTGTATCGTGGTTGTGGCCCCAGGAGAAAGTCCACCAGGGTTACAATATATCACCCCTTATGCTGCGACTTCTATAGGTGAATATTTCATGGAACAGGGGCGCGATGTTCTCATTATCTACGACGATCTCATCCAACACGCTCGCGCTTATCGAGAGTTATCCTTATTGTTGCGTCGTCCCCCCGGTCGAGAAGCGTTTCCAGGGGACATTTTTTACATCCATTCCCGTCTTTTAGAACGCTCAACCCGTCTGCGTCCGGACTTAGGAGGAGGATCGTTGACAGCGTTACCCATCGTGGAAACGGAAGCGCAAAATATCTCTGCTTACATTCCCACAAACCTGGTTTCCATTACGGACGGACAAATCTATCTTACTCCCGATCTCTTTCAAAAAGGGATTTTACCCGCGGTGGATGTAGGGCGATCGGTGTCCCGTGTGGGGGGAAAAACGCAGCTTAAAGCTTATCGATCCGTTGCGGGGGACTTACGGTTATCTTATTCCCAGTTTGAAGAGTTAGAAAGCTTTTCTCGCTTTGCGACACGGTTAGATCCAGCGACCCGTCAAACCTTAGAACGAGGTCGTCGGGTGAGGGAAGTTCTTAAACAACCGCAATATCAACCCATTACTGTTGCGCAACAGATAGCGGTTTTATTAGCTGTCAGTCAGGGGATTTTTGATGAGTTACCCTTAGATAAAATAGCGGAAGCGCAAACCATTATTAGGCGAAATGTTGCTGAAAAATTACCCAAGTTATGTCAAAAAATTAAAGATGGAGAAGGATTAAGTGAAAGCGATCGCACTGCTTTATTAAAGGTCGCTAAACTTGATAATCTACTGTTAAGTTAGAAGTAGAGTCTTTTGAATGTCATAATAGTGACGATAAGTGTTTTAAAATATGAAAGACTGACGAACTAAATAATTAGCGCGCGTTATAGAGATTTTTAGACAAGAAACACAGTCGGTCAATTTCAGCATAAAACCGATGATTTTTTTCAAAATTGGTTTGATCCACTCAGAGTAGTTATTTATCGATTTACGATATTTGTCCTTTATTTAAGGGGGGATTTTGTTGTACCATTAAACAACTCAACAGAGTCATTAATTTTTGTCAAAGATTTTCTAGCCAAGTACAAGTAAACTGAGTATATTTATCTTTATTTGACTACATAAGACTATATTTCTGTTAAATGTTTATGATACCTGATAACGCCATAATGCTCAATAATTCTCTTAATTTTAACGATGCCCCTTAAATTTTGCCATTCTAAATTCTAAATTCCCAACGCCCCATTTCCTTCACCAAATTAAGAAAAAGTATTAAATCTCTGTCATAACCAAGAAACCTTTGCTAGAATAACATACGGTTATTTGCAGTCTACGAGAGAATCTTTGAGTCAATCACTTGATATTCCTACCCTAGATACTTTGGCGCAAGAACTCGCTGCCATACAGCAAACAGGTTCCAAACGTATTGCTTTGTTGGGTTCGCGCCATGTCCCCATAACTCATCAACAGTTGATCGAAATGATGAGTTATGCTCTTGTTTTAGGTGGCAACCGCTTGATGACATCCGGTGCCACAGGAACCAACGCAGCCGCAATTAAAGGGGCAATGCGGGCAGATCCCAACCTCTTAACGGTTATTTTACCCCAAAGTTTGACTAAGCAGCCTAGAGAGTCAAAAGAACAACTAGAGAGGGTTATTCATTTAGTGGAAAACCCTGATAATGATGGTCTATCTTTGGGAGAAGCGAGTGCATTGTGCAATCGAGAAATTGTGTCTCGTTGCCAACAGTTAATCTGTTTTGCCTTCCATGACAGTCATACCCTTCTACAAACTTGTGAAGAAGCTGAAGAGCAACGAAAACTGGTTACATTATTCTATTTTGATTAGATAAGAACAGGCAAAAAAACTTAAGGGTTTAAGGGTTATCTTAAGATTGACCCTAGTTTTTTTCTGAGAAAATATTGAGTTTAAATAGGAATTTCTTCAATCTCATCTATGTTCAATAATAGCTCATCGTCAGGGTCTTTTTCTGATGAAAATAACTGATAATAAGGACAAGAACTTTCACAATTTTTGAGGTGAGGAAATTGCCTGTTTTCTTGATTCAAATCCAACCAATATTGATTAAGATTAGTCAATAAATACTGTAAATCTTGCTCATTTTTCTGATGAAGTTCTTGACTATATTGAAAGGTTAAAGATTGAGGTTGGTGAGGAATTTTAACAAACCAATAAGTCATAGAAATTTGTTCGGGTGAATAATTAGAGGTTTCTGTTAATAAATATAAATATAATTTAGTTTGCCAATTTTTTGCCAACTTTTTTTTATTTTGGGGTTTTAGATAAGTTTTCCAATCCAAAATTTCTGCTTGATTCTCTTTAATAATTAATAAGTCATAAATAGCCGTTAATAAATAATTGTCCTTTTCTAAAACACGATAATGTTCAGCTTCTCTCCAGACATTAGAAGTCATTTCATGTTGTTGATTGACCTCATATAATAAAGCTTCAACCACAGGTTTTAGTTCTTGATTTTCCGACAAAAAAGCATCAATGGATAACCCTAAAAAATGTTGCTGCATTAATTGATGAAATTGCTTCCCCCAAAGTACATTTTCTTGAATATCTGGACTAATAGGAGAAGCCAACTGTTCAATATAAAGCCGTTGAAATTGAGGCGGACAAACCTGCAAACTATTCAAGTGCGCTTGAGATAAACGAATTAAAGATTGATTTTCAGAAACAGAAAAATGATTCATTTGTTAAGTCAAAGGAAAGTAATAATGGATAATCAACAATCAAAAAATCATCAATTATCCATTATCCATTATCCATTATCCATTATCCATTATCCATTATCCATTATCCATTATCCATTATCCATTATCCATTAATTAAAGAAGTTGTA
>JBFRWG010000199.1:0-39930 GCA_051439445.1 Crocosphaera sp. | reverse complement strand
CATTAATGGCGGCTGTAGAGTGTTTTCGTCTCAATATCTTCGGGAAAGGGGGTCATGGGGCCATGCCGCATCAAACCATTGATTCCGTGCTTGTCAGTGCGCAAATTGTCAATACTTTACAATCTATTGTCTCTCGTAATGTTAATCCCCTCGATTCTGCGGTGGTAACCGTAGGGGAATTACAGGCAGGAACAGCATTAAATGTCATTGCAGATACAGCCAGAATGAGTGGCACGGTACGTTATTTTAATCCTGAGTTTGAGGGTTATTTTGGTCAAAGAATTGAAGATATTGTTGAGGGTATTTGTCGAGGTTATGGGGCTAATTATGAGTTAGATTATTGGCGGTTGTATCCTCCTGTTATTAATAATGAAACCATGACTGAGTTGGTTAAATCTGTGGCTTTAGATGTGGTAGAAACCCCGGCAGGAATTACACCAAGTTGTCAAACAATGGGAGGCGAAGATATGTCTTTCTTTTTACAAGAAGTGCCTGGTTGTTACTTCTTTTTAGGGTCAGCAAATAAGGAAAAAGGGTTAGCTTATCCCCATCATCATCCTCGCTTTGATTTTGATGAAACTGTTCTATCTTTAGGGGTCGAAATGTTTGTTCGTTGTGTTGAAAAATATGGCAATACTATGGCGAAATGAGACAAAAAAATAAGAGCAATCTTGACAAGGGAGAAAAAAGATCCCTTTGTCATCACTTTCAGAAAGCGCGATCACTGGCAAACTCATGGCTAAAATGTAAATTTCTTATGAGCAAATATATAGTCGTTTCAAATAAGCTTGAGACAGGGGAATGTGAGCATCTTGCTCACTATGCTAATAAGAAGGAAGATAGGTTTTGTTTCACTTTTATTTGAATTAACTATACCAGTCGAAGCATAGATTAAGACATCATCTTTGAGATGAAGGTAACAGGGAACTTTGAAACAGCGAAGAGTAAAACGTCCTAACCTTTAGTTCGACTGCTATAATTTAGCCATCGCCCTTTGTATAGAAGTTCTAGAATTTAGAAATCATCAGGGTTTTGCCGTATTCTAGTATTTTTGTGCCGACCAGTTCAGATATAGACTACCTGATGTCTGGGATTTCAATCATCGGACCGAGTTCGTTTTGATTATCATTAACTGGAATAATTGAGTTTTGATTATCATTGAGTCCGATTCCGACAACCTGATAGAGTTGGTTTTGATTGAGATTTTCAAAAACAGCTAATAAGTCTTTACCTTGTCCTTTCCAGTCAAGATATAATGCGGAACCAGAACCAAAAGGATTAGCTTCCACTGTATATTTTTGGATATTACCGTCAACTGTTGATAATTTTAATCTATCACCGGAACAATCATCATAATGCTCAAAGTCTTTAATTGTTGCATAATCACTATTTCCCCCTCCGTAGTAATAAAAGCGTTTGATAGTATCGTTACTTCCTAAAACGAATGTATCTTCTTTTCCATCATAACCTCCTCCTATTAGAGTATCTCTTTCTCCTAAACCCGCATATGTATACTTCTGATTAGTATAACTATAGTTATGGTAACCTACACCATCAATCCAATCAGCCCCGGTACCACCAGAAATTTCATCATGTCCGTGACGTCCATAAAGGTAATCATCTCCTGAATCTCCACGAAGGAAATCATTCCCATGTCCACCATCGAGGGAATCATCTCCCGACTCTCCATAAAGTCGATCATTCCCTGAATCTCCACGAAGGGAATCATTCCCATAACCACCACGGAGAGAATCATCATCTAACCCTCCATACAGAGAATCATTTCCTGTGTATCCATTAAGGGAATCATCTCCTGAATCTCCATAAAGTCGATCATTTCCATAACCACCATTGAGATAATCATTCCCAGACCCACCATTGAGATAATCATCTCCTACGTCTCCATAAAGTCGATCATTCCCTGAACCTCCATAGAGAGAATCATTATCTAAACCCCCATACAGAGAATCATTCCCTGAATCTCCATAGAGTCGATCATGTCCTGACTCTCCACGAAGGAAATCATGACCATCACGACCATAAATGGTGTCATTTCCAGTCCCTCCATAAATGGTGTCATTTCCTGAACCATAGGGATTTTCCCAACCACCATCTAGGAAATCATTTCCTGAATCTCCCCAGATACGATCATTACCTGCTCCACCATAAATCTTATCATTCTCATCTTCTCCACGAAGGTCGTCATTTCCTTCATTCCCATAAATAGTGTCATTTTGACGACCTCCGGTAAGGGTATCATCCCCTCCATTCCCATTTATATCCCATTTTGGCCATTTGAAGTCTCCTTTGGGTCGATAAGCTTCAAATTTGTCGTTTCCATTTCCAAAAGACTTTTCTATTATTTTTCTACCCATGAGATTTTTGAGTTTAATTAACTTCACTTTCAACATACGCAGTGAAAGGAGAAAAAATAACCCAAAAAACCCTTAATATTAGGTAGATTAGTCAGAATTATTTAAGTAAAAATACATAATATTTTTTGTTAGCATCCGAATTATCTGGTAGAATTTTTGAAGATGAGTATGAGTAGAATCTCCTACTCAAAAAGGAAAATAAAACACTGAAGTTATGTCTTAATCTTAGAGACTGTTTGTTAAATAAACTTTAAATAAAAACCAGTTTTGTGGGGTGGGCAAAGTCGTCTAAACTATTAAGTAGGTGATATAAGTCTCTTATTTGCCCACCTTACAGCTATTAAAATACCCCTAAAAGCACAGCAGTGGTAAATAACATAAACATTGCCATAACAATCATAAAGATTGTAAAATAAGGCGCATGGTTAACTTTTTCTAGATATTGGTGTTTTTTGCGATCTTCCTCACTTAAGGGCTTAAAATACATATCGTGCATAATTTCTACACTCCATTCTATTCGTCTGAAACTAAAATGATATTTCTTCTTCGATAAAAAAGGAGTCAACGAGTTTCTCATTTCCTTTTTGTTGTGACAGGAAACTCCATAAGATTGAATGTACACTGATCTCGATGTAAGCCACAACTCAATTATTTTTCAGTTGAAATATCATCAAATCATGACTTCATTGTAAGTCTCATTTCTGCCATTTGACATTAATATTTGTTACGCAGACAGTAATTATCTTGTAACAACTGTTAATAAGTCAGGGACATCGCTGTGTCTAAATGTTTCTTTAATGTTGCGTGAGGTAAAGGGCCTTGTAGATGACTCCAGGGTAAACATTGGTCAGTTTTCCAGTCATTATGAACATAATAATCTAAAGGAGGTAATTGGCCTTTTAATTCCTTAAAAGCGCGTTTATAACTGCCTAAAGAGTCTCCATAATAACGGGTTAATTGCAAGAGTTTACTGAGACGGCGATCGCCTCTAGAGATTAATGCTTGAATCACCGACCAATTATAACTTTCTGGACGAAACTCTATGTTTTTTTTAGCCAGTTGTTTCTCTAAATATTTTAGTCTTTTTTTTGCCAACTTATTCACCCCTAACCATTGAAAAGGGGTATGAGATTTAGGAACAAACGTGCTACAACCAAAGGTTAATCTTAATCCTGGGGCTGCTTTTTTAATACCTTCTAACATCAGAATGGTTTCTTCAATATCTTCTTCATTTTCTCCTGGTATTCCCACCATACCATAGAGTTTTAGATTTTTTAATCCCCCTAACTTAGCATTGATGGCTGCTTCAATAATCTCTTCATTCTCTAATTTTTTGTTAATAATATTTCTAATTTTTTCCGAGCCACTTTCCACAGCAATAGTCACCGACTTTGTTTGGCGATCGCTTAATATTTTAGCTAACTTTTTTGTTAAAGTATTGGTTCTAACTGAAGCAATACTAACTCTTACATCTTCATATTTAGGTTGATATAAATAATCTAATAAAGCATCAAACTCAGGATGTTGCGTCACTGATGCTCCTAATAAACCAATTCGATTCGTTACTTTTAAACCTTTTTCAATTGCTGGTATTAAAGATCCCTCTAAACTCGCTGTTCTAAAGGGTAAAGTCAAGTAACTAGCTAAACAAAAACGACACATTTCTGGGCAACTTCTCACCACTTCCACCATATAAATACTTTCCCAAGCAGCTTTTTCTGTAACCACTGTGGAAGCGGATAAAACATTACCCCGATAGGTTTGTTTTTCAACTGTAGGAGGAATTTCATTATCAATGGTTTCAATAGATTTAAGATCACCATCAATACTATCATAACTGATCTGATATAAACTGGGAACATAAACCCCTGGAACTGTTGCTAACTGTTTTAATTGTGTTAATCTATTTTCATACCTAACTGTTTTATAACTTTCAATAAAATCATGGATTAAATTTTCTCCATCTCCCAATAAAATAAAATCAAAAAAATCAGCAAACGGTTCAGGATTCGCAGTTAAAACAGGACCCCCACCAAACACCAAAGGATGATTATTATTTCGTTTATTTGAGTCAAAAGGAATACCTAAAGATTCCAAAATATTGAGAATATTAACATAATCCAATTCCCAAGAAAACGAAAAGCCTAATAACTCAGGATGTTGGGGTAAAGGTTCCTGAATATCAGTAAATAATCGACTGACATTAACATCAGAGCGAGTGGCAAAAGTTGCCCAAATAATTTGATATCCTAAGCTAGTAATTCCCACATTGTAATCATTAGGAAAAGCAAAAATTAAAGGAATCCCATCACTATCAGGAGAAATAGGATTAAATAATAAATGTTCTTGGTTAAATAAAGTCATTTTACATCAACTATAATATAGCGTTGTAGGGTGGGCAAACTTTCTATAGTATGATTATCTAAGATAAGTTTCTCATTTACCCACCTTCCTGTCTTAAAATGATTAACAATCAACTATCATATAATTTCCTAATCGGTAGTCCCCTTTTAGGAAGACTACTATAAAAACCATGAGATAAGTCTTCACTGAGATAATAAATGAAGACACTCATAACCGCACAAACAAGTGATAGTACGGCAAAATTAACCGATAGAGGTAACACCAACAATAATAAAGCTAAGAGGGAACAAATAACCATTGAGTAGCGAGAATATTTTTGAACTTTCTCCAAGAAAATCAGAGAACTTTGACAACTCGGACAATATTGTGTGTGTTGATACCAACGATCATAAAGTTGCTCATTGTTCAAAGGTTGATAGGGTTTTTCTTCCGCATTTTCCCAGGTAGGTTTTCCCCCTGCAAACTCATCCAACCACTTGCGAAACGTGATAATTCCAATATCAGCAGTAGATGGTAAAAAATAGCTCTTATTCCAAGGTTTATCAATGGAACTTTGTAAAGTTTCTTGAGAGTGCATTATGGTTAAATCTTGGTCACTTAACTGATAGCTTCGAGAATGTTGAAACCCAGTCTTTAATTTTTTAGGTAACAGTTCTAACAGGAAGTTTTTTTGAGAAAAATTACTCCCAAAAATAAATTTACTAATATAACGACAACGGCCCGGTTCTGTCGGAATAAAATATAACTGAGCTAACATCATATTCCCATTAGGATAACGATAAATAGTTGTATTACAACAAGGAGGGGTAAACTGTCTTGTTGCTTCCATATCCTTGTTAAAAATATTATAACCACTGTGTTTTAACGTAAAACCCGCCTCTGCTGAAAATTCTCCCACTGTTTTAAAATCAGTCATAGCAACCGTTCTCTCAGGAGAAAAACCCGCCAAACCTTCGTGCAAAAATTGAGCATGAGAGGGATCAAAACTACTTTCTAACGAAACAATATAACCCACTGGAACCTCTGATAAATACCAATCTGTTGCGCTTGCATCCAGTTCACATTCTGGAATAATAGCCGGTTCTTTTAACCCAGACTCTTCAAACGCATTTTCCCCATTATCTGGCCATACCCATAATAATCCCTGTTTAATTTGAGTGGGATAAACAGTTACTTGAGAACGAGGACTTTGACAAGCAGTTTTTAACGCTTCTTCTTCAACTAACATGGGGATTTTTGTACAACTTCCTTCCTCATTAAAACACCATCCATGATGACGACACATCAAGTTTCCATCTTCTGTTATTTTCCCGAAAGAAAGCTTGGCCAACTTATGAGGACATTGATCATCCATTACTACCCATTGCTGCTGTTTATTTTGCCAAATTACCAACTTTTTTCCTAATATCGTCACAGGGGTAGGTTGAGACCGATCAAGATAACTTAAGGGACTAATAGGATACCAGTTTTGAGACCAAGAAAATTGATGTGTCATAATTACTTAACCTATTTTTTTGATTTAATTTTAACTTTATTCTTTATGGTAAACACCATCGACAAACAATCATTAAAAGACTTCTGTTTTCTCCCTTGCATAAGAAAAATCTAATCTATCCTTAACTTATATCTTTGATAAAATACAAATGCACTACACAGAAGTCTTGAGTTTTCGTGATTTAATCCCCATCTTTACATAAGATGAGATAATGTTACAAATCTTTATTAAATTTCTGTTATCGTGTAAACTACTCAAAGATTGATGATAATGTTGATTAAGGAGCAAGAAACAGCCATGCAGTCGGCACAGACGCTGCAAACAGTCCCTAGAGAGTATCTCAAACCCCCAGGAGGGTTTAACCCCAACGTGGTGATGTTTTTTACCGCTTTGTCCCTCATTGCTTGTTCGATTAGCGGTTATTGGTTATGGGAATGGCCAAGCTGGATCTGCTTTGTCTGTAGTGTTCTTGCCCTGCACTTATCAGGTACAGTGATTCATGATGCTTCTCACAATGCAGCCCATCGTAATCGCATCATCAACTCAATTTTAGGCCATGGCAGTGCGTTGATGCTAGGCTTTGCCTTTCCAGTGTTTACCAGAGTGCATTTACAACATCATGCTAATGTGAACGATCCCGACAACGATCCCGATCATTTTGTCTCAACAGGGGGACCATTATGGATGATTGCGGCCCGTTTTTTCTACCATGAAATCTTCTTTTTTAAACGTCGTTTGTGGAAAAAATATGAACTCTTAGAGTGGTTTTTAAGTCGTTTATTTTTATTTACTGTTGTTTTTCTGGGTATTCACTACGGGTTTATTGGTTATGTGATGAACTTCTGGTTTGTTCCTGCATTAGTTGTGGGGGTTGCTTTAGGTTTATTTTTTGACTATTTACCTCATCGTCCCTTTGAAGAACGGGATCGCTGGAAAAATGCAAGAGTCTATCCCAGTATTGTTCTTAACTTCTTAATTTTTGGACAAAACTATCATTTAGTCCATCATTTATGGCCATCTATTCCTTGGTATAAATATAGACCGGCTTATCATGCGACTAAACCCTTATTAGATGCCAAAGGATGCGACCAATCTTTAGGTTTATTGCAAGGAAAAAATCTTTGGAATTTTCTCTATGATGTCTTTTTAGGCATTCGTTTTCATAATCATCATAAATCGAGTTAATTTACAATGAAGAATGTACAATTTAATTGTTTCTACATTCTTCATTTTTAACTGAAGGAAATTGTTAGTAACTTAACCCAAGCAAAAATTTGTTGTATAATTAAAGGCTGTGGCAAAAAAATAAAGAAAGGAAAATTAAATCATGGTCAAGCGAGTCCAAGTCGTATTGAGTGAATCTATTCGTAAATTGGGGGAAAATGGTGATTTAGTAGAAGTCGCCCCAGGATATGCTAGAAATTATCTACTTCCTAAAAAATTAGCGATTGTTGCTACCCCAGGTATTCTGAAGCAGGTTGAACAACGCAGAGAAAAAGAGAAACAAAGACTTTTAGCCGAAAAACAAGAAGCGCAAGCCCAAAAAACAGCCCTGGAAACCATTAGACGCTTCACCATCCGTAAGCAAGTTGGGGAAGGAGAGGCTATTTTTGGAACCGTTACCAGTCAAGAAGTTGCTGATGCTATCCAAGCAGCTACCAACCAGGAAGTGGATCGTCGTGGTATTACAGTACCTGAAATTAGTCAAACTGGTTTCTATGAAGCTACTGTTAAACTTCATGCTGAAGTTACTGCAACGATTGAAATACAAGTTGCCCCTCTTTAAAAATCGCTAAAAATATCTAATTGTTCAATCAATTCTCCTGTCTTCCTTTTCTCCTTGATAGGGTTAACCTGTTTAATGCCTTGGCGTAACCCCAAGGCAATTTTACTATGTTTTTCGATATGATTCATCACTTGTTTAGCCCGACTAATCACAGAAGGGGGTAAACCCGCTAACCTTCCCGCTTCAATCCCATAAGATTTATCAGCCCCTCCCGGTCTAACTTGGTGTAAAAAGACAATTTCATGGGGTAATTCTTGTACCGTCACTTGATAATTAGCCACATTAGAAAGAATAGAAGCAAGCTCGTTTAATTCATGATAATGGGTAGCAAAAATGGTTCTTCCTTGTACTTCCGTTGCCAGGTATTCTGCTACGGCCCAAGCAATAGAAAGTCCGTCAAATGTTGCCGTTCCCCGTCCAATTTCATCTAATAAAATTAAAGATTTTTCCGTTGCATGATTTAAAATATTAGCAGTTTCATTCATTTCTACCATAAAAGTTGATTGTCCCGTTGCTAAATCATCCACCGCCCCAACACGGGTAAAAATGCGATCGCTAATGCCTAACTTTGCTGAGGTAGCAGGGACAAAACTCCCAGTTTGTGCCATTAATTGAATCAGTCCCACCTGTCTCAAATAACAGCTTTTTCCACTCGCATTGGGACCGGTTAAAATAATCAAATCTGGACTGGTTTCCCCTTGATTATCTCCCATATCAGTTGAATTTGGCACAAATAAACCCGCCCCTAAAGATTGTTCTACAACCGGATGTCTCCCGTCAATAATTTCGATTACCCGACTGTCCAACATTTCGGGACAACAATAGCCTTGAAAAACGGCAATTTCTGCCAATCCTGATAGAACATCAATGGCAGCCACTGCTTTAGCTATTTTCCGAATTTCTTGCCCTTTTTGGGCTACTTTTAAACGCAGTTCTACAAAAATTTCATACTCTAATTTATTGAGATCATCTTGTGCGGTTAAAATGCGGGTTTCTCTTTCTTTTAACTCAGGAGTAATATAGCGTTCTTCATTGGTTAACGTTTGTTTTCTAACATAATTATCGGGAGCTTGTTCGGCTTTACTACGAGGCAAACTTAAGTAATAACCAAAGGTCTTATTATAGCCGACTTTTAAGTTAGAAACCCCCGTTCTTTCTCTTTCCGTAATTTCTAAATTGGCTAACCATTGACGATCATCATCTAACCGTTGACGCATGGTATCTAAATCAGTATTAATCCCTTGACGAATGACTCCACCATCCTTCAAATGTAAGGGAGGAGATTCAACTAAATGCTCGATAACATATTGACCTAATTCTTCTAATTCTGGGGGAATAATTTGTAAAGCTTTTAAATAGGGAGATTCACCTTGAGAAGCTAATTTTGCTAATTCTTTTAACTTGACTAATGACTCAGCTAATGATAGTAAATCTCTCGCATTAGCTGTTCCTGCCCCCACTCTACCACTGATGCGTTCTAAATCATAAATACTACGTAATAACTGTCTAATTTCTTGTCGTAAAGTCGGATTATCAATTAACTCTTCGATGGTCTTTTGTCTCGCTATAATGCCCTTGATACTTAATAACGGTTCTAATAACCAACGACGTAAAGCACGCCCCCCCATAGCCGTACAGGTACGGTCTAAAGACCATAATAAAGAACCATGAAAACTTCCATCCCTCACGGTTTGGGTTATTTCTAAATTACGACGAGTTTGATAGTCTAAAATCAGAAAATCAACTTGATTATAAGTGTGTAAAAGTTGTAGGGGAACTTGATTCGCTTTTTGGGTATCTTCTATATATTCTAATAAACCACCGGCTGCCCGAATAGCTAAAGGTAAATGTTCACAACCAAACCCTTCTAACGAGCGAACACTAAAATTAATTAATAGCTTACTTTTGGCCTCATTTAAAGTAAAAGGAGTTTGCGATCGCAGGGAATAACAAAAACAGTCAGGTAAGACATCAGCTAAATATTCAGACTTCTCTCCAGGGCGTAATAAACTATTAATATCGGGAGCATTAGTCGGGATTAAAATTTCTGCTGGTTGTAGCCTTAATAACTCTAAATTCAGATTAGCTAATTCTTTGGATTGAGTGGTTAAAAATTCCCCAGTAGAAATATCAGCATAAGCCAGTCCCCAATGTTCTCCAGCAATGACAACTGCAGCCAAATAATTGTTACGTTTAGCTGATAACATTCCCTCATCTGTAAGGGTTCCTGGAGTTAAAAGTTTGGTAATTTTTCGCTCTACCATTCGCCCTTGGGCTGCTGCTTGAGCCGAGTCTTCTACTTGATCGCAAATGGCCACAGCATAGCCCTTTTCTACTAATAAACGACTATACCGATCTAAGGCATGATGAGGAACCCCAGTCATAGCGACTCTACCGATTTCTCTTCCCCCTTCTTTGCTAGTTAACATTAACTCTAATTCTTGAGAAATCGTCACAGCATCTTGGAAAAAACATTCAAAAAAGTCACCCACTCTGTACAACAATAAAGCATTGGGATACTGTTGTTTAACAGTGACATAATGTTGATACATTGGGGTTAATTTTTTAACCTCAAGGGGACGATAATCAGTATGGGGTGATTTACTCGTAGCAATATTAGGATTAGGGTTGGACTCTGAATAACTAGACATTGATAAAAGAAGTTGATAATCGCCTGAAGTCAATCTATTATAAACTATCTGAGATTTAGGTAATCAATGATAAGAAATGTAAGTGCATTAGATTACTAGATTCTTATTGATAAAACAGAATATAAGTAGTCGGACATAAATAAAGCGAACTGTCTTAAGAAATGTAAATGACTGCATAACCCCTCCTCATCTGCTTCCTCTGCACCCTCTGCTGAACCAACACCAGTAACGTTTATTTTTCTCCAGGGACTTAGACCCAACCATAGGATAAATGTACCTATTGGTTGTTTTCTTAACGACAAGTTCACTACAGGGAAATTTTGATACACTCAATTAAAAAATGCGCTTATAACAATGAAACCCCATAACCATCAAAACATTAATCCTCAACCCTCCCAACCGTCCGATCCTCAGTTTGAAGCCCCTATTGATGCAGAAATCATTGCAGAAATCGAAGTTTATCAGGATCACCTAGAGGAAACAGAGGAAACGGTGATTAATTTAACCCCTTATCCTGCTATGGAAGACTATGAGGAGCATCATCAATCTTTAGATCCCTTACCCCAAGGGTTAAAACACACCTTGATCTCCCTAAGTAGTCCTTGGGGACTGGGATCATTGTGTTTGGTTATAAGTGCGAATCTAAGTATCGTTGGAGTACAGTTATGGACAATCCATCAAACCCCTGAACCTGAACTGTCAACCAAGATCAACCCCGCTCCTTCCTCTTTAAGCTTATCTATCCCCAAAAGTCTTAATATAGCCAGACAATCCCCTAATAAAGTCGTTTTAGATGCCCTGAGTACGGTTTCAATCCCTGAACCTTCTCAACCCGCTCCCCAAAACCTGGTTAAGGCCGCTCCTCCCCCTCAAACCCCAACCCAAACAGTGGTGCATATTAATAAGCCTCCCAGTCTCACCAACGCCATTTTACCCCCTTCACTGCAACCTCAAATCCCCAGAAATGCACCATCACCCTCCCTTCCTGTTGCGAACATTCCTCGTTCTGTTCCTTCCATGACGATTGCACCCCCACCCCCACCCCCTAGGGTTTCTTTAGAGCAACAGAACAGCCAAACAGAACAAAACCCTAAGGCTAACCCTATGGCACTCCCTACTATCAATCCAGACTCTCTTTCCCAAGATGAACAAATTCGTCAAACTATTCAAAAACAGTTACAAATGAAAGACAATAATCAAAGTGGTTCTCCCCTAGGGTTTAACCATAAAACTCGTTTACAGTTGCAGCATAGACAGAACCAACTCCCCCCAGAATCATTACCTGAACAAATCAAACACCTCCAACAACTGCAACAACAAGAGGTATTACTCCCTCAGCAGTAGACTTAAAATGAAAGGGGAGCATTACCTTAGACAACCCAATAGATGAGATAAAAGTTAGGAGAATCAATCATGGGATGGTTTGATCGAATCAGTCTAATCCTACGGAGTCATTTTAATAGTTTAGTCAGGGAAGCAGAAGACCCAGAACAACTCTTAGAAGAGGCGATCGCTAAAATAGAACAGGAATTAATTGCCATGCGTCGCGCTTTGGCTGAGGCGATCGCCACTCATAAAAGTGCAGAACGTCAATTATGTCGTTACGAAAATGCAGCCGCTAAATGGTATGAAAGAGCAGAACTTGCTATTTCTAAAGGGAATGAAGCTTTAGCTAGAGAAGCATTAGTTAATCGTCAATCTTATCAACAACAAGCCGATAGTCTTCAAGGCCAACTGAGTCAACAAAATGAGATCATTCAAAGACTTAAAAATGAATTACGACAAGTAGAACATAAAGAACGAGAAGCGAAGGCCAAAAAGAATCTTTATCTCGCCCGTTTACGCTCGGCCATGGCTTCACAAAAACTTCATGAAATCTTGGGAGAATTTGATCCCTATGGCTCTGATAATCTCTTTGAAAGAATTGATAATTATATTCTAGAATTAGAGACACAATCAGTGAGCATAACTCAGTTGTCTGATCCATTGGAAAAGCAATTTGCTGAGTTAGAAAGTGGCAAAAAAGTTGAGAATGAATTAGCTAAATTAAAGCATAAAAAATCTCAAGGAGAGATCGAAGAATTACAATCAAAATTAGATAAACTCTAAAATGAATCAATCTTCTATTCACGCTCAACCCCCTCTAGAATTTATTCCGCCTAATTTTAATCCCTTGCTCTTGCAGGGAGTAAGAACTTTATTACCATTGTGGTTAAAATGGCAGACAACCATTGCAGATATTGAAGGTAGAAATGTTGAAAAATTAGTCGAACTTTATCAACAATTTCAGTCTGAAAAAATTCGGTTTTTGATGGCATTTCGTCATCCCAGTATTAATGATCCTTATTGTATGGGATATTTAGTGTGGAAACTACTTCCACAAATGGCTAAACAGCAAAAGATTAAGCTTAATTCTCCCATTCATTCCCATTTTATGTATGATCGAGGTATTCCTTTATGGGCAGGATTAGCAGTGGGTTCGTTATACTCAAAATTGGGAGGAACATCGATTCAAAGAGGTAAGTTAGATATTCCTGGATTACGATCAGCTAGAGAGTTATTTATTAATAGTCAATTTCCCATCGCAGCAGCACCAGAAGGAGCAACAAATGGTCATAATGAGATTATTAGTCCCCTAGAACCCGGTATTTCTCAATTAGGGTTTTGGTGTGCAGAAGATGTCAAGAAACAGAACAGGAATGAAACGGTTTTAATTGTTCCTATTGGTATTCAATATTTTTATCTCTCTCCTCCTTGGCAAAACATCGAAAAAGTATTAACTGAGTTAGAAAAAGATACGGGTATTCTAACTAAAAATAATTCGTTAGAAACCGAAAAATTATATGAAAGATTATTACAAATTGCTGAACATCTTTTGGGAATAATGGAGGATTTTTATGAAAAATTTTATCATCGAAAAAGAGAAGAAGATTCTCAAGAAAGTTTAATCATTAGATTACAAACCTTATTAAATACGGCCTTAGACGTAGCAGAAACTTACTTTAATATTAAGCCGAAAGGAACCGTTATTGAACGTTGTCGTCGTTTAGAACAAGCCGGATGGGATTATATTTATCGGGATGATTTTAAAGACATGGATAAATTATCCTTAGTAGAAAAAGGATTAGGCGATCGCCTAGCAGAAGAAGCGAGTTTAAGAATGTGGCATATGCGTTTAGTTGAGTCTTTTGTGGCGGTTACCGGATCGTATGTTAAAGATAAACCGACAGCAGAAAGATTTGCAGATACTGTCTTATTATTATGGGATGTAGTGGCAAAAATTAAAGGAGAAAATGGCTTCTTTCGTCCTCAGTTAGGACCCCAAAAAGCCATCATTACCGTAGGCGATCCTATCTCCGTTTCTGATCGTTTTGATGAGTATAAAAAGAGTCGTCGTCAAGCTGTCACCCATTTAACTCAAACTCTACAAGAGTCTTTAGATGAGTTGATTATTAGGTAGGGTGGGCAAATAAGAGGTTTATCTGCACTACCCGTAAAGTAGAAAAATTTGCCCACCTTAGAAGGTTTTGTAATCCTCTCAATGTCGCAATCATAGATCGTAGGGTGGGTTAGGTTTGGAGTTGCTTTCGAGAAAAACATCATATAGTTAATTCAAATAAAAATGAGACTTCCATCAATCTCCCCTTTTATTAGCATAGTGAGCAAGATGCTCACATTCCTCTGTCTCAAACTTATTTGAAACGACTATAAATCTTGACAGACACCCTAACCCACCATTTCAAGCTATAAACGATAAGGTGTGCCAATGAGAGATTGATCTTCACTATCCGTAAAGGAGAAAACTTTGCCCACCCAAAAAAACTTAAAGTTGTTTCATTTGAGGGGTTTCTAAGAGAATTTTAGCATCTTTAATCAGTTTTTCTCCCCAAAGATTTTGTTGAAGATAATCAATATCTTTCCAGCGTTTATCAGTATTAATGGCATCTTTAGCCAAAGAAAAGGCTTTATCCTGTTTTCCTTCACTATAAAAGGCAACCGCTAAAGCAAGTTTTACCTCAGCAAAATCTTCTTTGATATTAATTGCTTTTTGCCACTGTTGTACAGCTTTTTCGGGATTATCTTGTTCGTATTCAATCACTCCTATATTGTTAATAGCGGGAATAAATTTATTGTCTTTACTTAAGGCTAAATTGTAATCATTCATAGCTTTTTTGTAGTCCTTGTTAGCGTGATAAATTAGACCACGTGAAAAGTAACTATTGGGTTTATCAGGAGTTAATTCAATAACTTTACTAGCATCTGCGATTGCTTTTTGAGGCTGATTTAATCGACGATAAACTGTACTTCGCTGTTGATAAAACTTTGCTGTTGCTGTTTCTGGATCAAGTCTAATTGCTTTTGTGTAGTCTTCTAATGCTCCTTGATTATCCTTCATTTTTAAGAGAAGATCCCCTCTTTTTTTATATACAGAAGCATAAAGAGAATCATTAGATACAAACATTTTCTTTAATTCATGTGAAGAAAAATTTTCTAATTCTTCGGGAAGTGTGCCTATCCATAACGTATGGATTCCAGGGGTTTGATCATTCATTAATTCAATCGCTTTGTTATAATCAGTTAAAGCATTTTGCCTGAATTGATCTTTTTCATTAGACGCTAATGCAAACATTAACCAAAAATTACCCCTTTGATAATAGGCTGCACCATACTTAGGATGAATTTCAATGGCTTTATCATGATCTGCGATCGCTTGAGAGATATAGGGCGTAACTATTTTCGCTAGTTTCTCTGATTGCTTCGGTGGATTTGATTTCAGTTCTTGCATGAAATTTTCCATAAGAATCATTGCCCTTGCTTGATAGAATCTAGCATCATTTGGGTTTAATTCAATTGCTTTATTTACATCTTCCATCGCACCTTGAAAGTCTTTTAACCTAATATATTTCAACTCAGCACGATCATAATAGTATTTAGCCTTATCTGGTTTAACTTCGATAGCTTTGGAGATATCTTTGACTGCTAATTCAAATTGATTCGCAAAATAATAAACACTTTTTCTCATAAAATAAAAGAAATCATTTTCAGGCTCTAATTCGATAGCTTTTGTGAGATCAGCGATGGCTTTTGGATAGTTTTTTAACTTAGAATAAACCCCACCCCGAAGTAGATAATAATTACTATGAGTGGAGTCCAATTCAATTATTTTATTGAAAGCATTGATGGACTGTTCATAATTTCCCAAAGCCCGATGAATACTTCCTGTACAAAAGTATCCTTCTATTAAACCTAATTCAAGAGACTGATTACAATCATTTAAGGCTTTTTGATATTCACCTATTGTCTGATAAACGAAACTTCGTCTCAAATAATAAGCACCATAAGGCTCAATTTTTATTGCTTGATTTAGGGCATTTATGGCATCGGGATAACGCTTGAGTTTTTCTAAAATAAATGATTTTTGATTATAAAACTTTGGGTCATCATCAATTAATTTAATACCTTGATTGATAGCAACTAACGCTTCGTTTCTCTTTTCTAATTCATCGAGAACAACCGCTTTCTGATACCAAGCTTTTCCTGTTAAATACCAATTATAATTAAGGGAAATTACTTTTTCAAAAGCCTCAATGGCTTTTATGTTAGTTTCATCCTTTTTCTGTTGAGCATAAGCTAATCCTAAAGCATAATAAGCTTCAGCTAGGTTGGGATTGAGTTTGATGGCTCTTTTAAAAGCAGAAATAGCTTCCGTTACTCTTTCGATTCGCCATAAATTATTACCATAATTTAACCAGTCATTTTCTGATGCGTTACTTGGCGGGTTTTCTACAACAAAAGCAGGGTGTTGTTTAAGGGTTTTAAAGTCATTTTCTTCTAGAGGCTTTGGTGCTTGATTAGAAATAGTTAAGGAGGTGATTTTGATGTTTTTATCCTTACTAAATTTCAATAAAGTAGTGGAAGGAACGCCAAAAGCATAACCCAGTTGACGAATTTCTGTTGAACTGATAATCTCTCCTTCTTCTCCAGTATTAATACCAATTACTTGACCCTTTGTATCCAAAACAGGACCACCACTCATCCCTGGATAGGTAAGGTTACTATACACTAATTCATAGCCAGAAATATCGATATTTAGTCTCTGTTGATCGAATAAAACCGATAAGCCTCTTTCTCGTTGAAAGCGATAACCTGGGGTGAATTTTCTGATGCCTTTTAATTCACTAGGAAACCCTGAAATAAATACCCATTGTCTTCGAGTAATGGGAATATTATATTGACCAATGGTTGCCAGTTTATAAAGATTTTTGCTATTAAATTTAACAATAGCTGCGTCTATTCCTTTGGGTAAAAAAATGTCTTTAGATTGGAGAGAATGAGTAATTCCATCAGGAGTCACTAACGTATAATTACTCTTAATTTTTCCTGATTGACAATAGGGATCAGATACCACATGACAAGCAGTTAAAACATAATAACTATCTCCCTCTTTACCAACAAGAAACCCTGATCCTTCTACTCCTTTATCACTATCAATTCTAACGGTAATTTGTCGAGCAATATTATCGACTTTTTCTGCTATATTTAACCCTGTTTTCCATTCATTGGGAATTAAAGCTAAGTTCGGGGCAACTTCTACAAGGGTTTGAATAGGAACGGCAAAACTTAACTTTCTATAAGTTTCTATTTGTTGTTCGTAGGGTTTAGAACCGTCTAAATAATTATAAGCTTCATTTAAAACAGGTCCTTTAAGTAGTCCATTGACTCCAATTAATTCCCCTTTCTCGTTTAATAATGCTCCCCCACTCATTCCTGGTTTAACTGCAATATCATAACCAATTTGATAACCCCCTAAAAAGGGTTTTGGTGCTTGTTGTTTTATAATCCCTTGAGTAAAATAAAATTTCCCCATTTCTTCAGGAAATCCAACAGAATAAACTGTGGTATTTTCTTCTAAATTAGGATTAATAGCTAAAGTAGCTACTTGATAATTATTGACAGAGTTAAAAGTTAAAACAGCCAAATCATTGCCTTCTAATGAGTTACCTTCACGAATAACTTTAGCTGTATGGGATTGACCATCGTTAGTAATAATTATATTGGATGCTTTACTATTAATAACATGAGCATTAGTAAGCACAGTATAAGTATTACCTTCTTTGCCAATCATGACCCCTGAGCCTGCGCTATTATCCGTTTCAACTTTAACACTAATAGCTTGTGCTTTTTGTTGAATTGTTTCTCTATTTAACGTTTGACTAATGAAGAGACGAGAAGGATTTTGCTTCAGAGAAATCGGTAAGCTTCCATAAGCAACCGAAGCAAAAAAGAGGCTAGTCAGAGAACTTAAAATGAAGAGTTGATGCTTTTTCATGGTTTTGGGTTAGAATCGTGGTAATTTTTATAGGGCAATTTGGTAATAAATCTGATGATCTTTTACCAGTGGGTTTGATTACCTTAGAGTATAGAAAATTTCACCACAGGGCGCATCATGGGTGAAAATAATTTCACCAGAAAGCTTAAACTTAATCATTTTTAAGAGAAGGAGAGGGTGGCAAATGCCACCCTCTCCTTGCAAACTATTGTAGGGTGGGCATTGCCCACCTTACTAGGTCCTAACTATAATCTGTAATGCTATAACTATTGCCCTGGACTTACTTTATCAATGACCTCAGTTTTGCCATCAGCTTTAACAGTCCAGACATCATAACTACCGACCACATCACCATTTTCATCGATGTCCACATTACCACTGGCCCCTTGATAATTAATATCTTCACCATTACGAATTAAAGCGATCGCCTCACAGGGATCACTCACTTCCGTTCCTGGAGCATTAGCTACCTCGCGAATTTTACTTTGAATGGCTTCGCCGGTGTTGGCTTTGGCTGCTTCTGCGGCTAACATTAACAGTACCGTTGCATCCCAACTATGGGGAACAAAGGCGGTCACATCTTTACCCGTCTTTTCATTCCATTTGGTGCTAAAAGCTTGCAGGGCCTCACCATCAGCCCCAGGAACCGTTCCTAACGCGCCTTCTAAGATAAATTTACCATCGGGTGTTTTACCCACCTGTTTCACAAAGTCTTCGGAGTAAACCCCATCGGTTAAGAGAACCGTAACCCCTTCACTTAACCCTTGTTTATAGGCTGCTTGTAACAAAATACTCCCGGTTTCAGCATAGAGAACTGCAGCCACAGCATCTGGTTTATTAGCAAAGGCTGCGGCGGACTCACTATCGAGGGTAGCAGCTTTGGGATCGTAGCGTACGGGTTTGTTTTTATTGAGAATTTTACCCCCGGACTTCTCAAAAGCCCCCACAAACTCCTTTTCAAAGCCTACACCATAGTCGTTGTTAATCACCACAGTAGAGACATTCTTAAAGCCTTTTTTTTGGGCTAAGGCTGCTAAAGCTTGGGCTTGATAGGTATCAGGGGGGGCAGTTCTGGCCCAATAACCGTTAAATTCTCCATTTTTGGCTTGATCTGTAAACACAGGGCTGGTACTGCCTGGAGAAATCAACATCACCTTATTTTGGGCAGCACTACCCACAGCAGCACCGGAGACACTACTCGCAAACGCACCGACCACACCAGCAACCCGATCCACTTCTGCTAGTTTGGTCATGGCAGCCCCTCCTGCGGTGGGATCGGTTTGACTGTCTTCGATGACGACGGTAACAGGTTCACCATTGACACCATCGCAAGCATTAATCTCATCCACCGCTAATTTAACCGCTTCTGGCATATTTGCACCAATGGAGGACAAGTCACCGGTGACCGGTAGTAATGCCCCTAATTTTAGCCCCTCTCCGCTAGCTGTAGGGGAACTGCTGGGGTTAGAGTTACCATCAGTTGATGTTTGATTATTACACCCCACCAAGACACTACTACTGAAGGCAAGGGTCAAACCCCAAGCAAGGGGAGACTTGAAGGCATATTTCGTAAACAATGAATTCATTATTGTCTAATTACTCCTCACGATAATGGATCATCTCGATTTGACCTTAGTTTAAGACTTTTTTGATCTAATCATCACCAATTAAGGGGGGAATGATCCCCCCATTTTTTATGGATGCTGTTCCTTGTGTCTACGATTTGCCCCGATCAGTTCCTTAAAAAGCAGGTTAACCAACTTATCCCCCACTATCCATGCTTTGAAAAACATGGATTCTAAAAGGACCCTGCTATACAATAGAGGGGAATCAAATGAAGTACAAAGGGCATTTATGGGCTTCCTGGCTGTTATTGATTATGATATGGGGAATTTGCACTCCGCTTGTAAAGGTTTAGAGAAAGCGGGAATTACCCCAAAAATTACGGATTCTCCTGAAGAGATAGCCCAAGCGCAAGGGATTGTCTTACCTGGGGTTGGGTCTTTTGATCCTGCGGTTCAACATCTGCGCTCCCGTCATCTGGTCAAACCCATTAAGGAGGCCATCGCTCAAGGAAAACCTTTTTTGGGCATCTGTTTGGGGTTACAGATTCTTTTTGATGGCTCTGAGGAAGGGAGCGAACCAGGTTTGGGGATTATTCCGGGGATGGTTCGTCGTTTTCAGTCTCAACCCAATCTCACTATTCCCCACATGGGTTGGAATCAGCTACATTTCACCCAGCCGAATTTAGGCTTATGGCAGGGGTTATCTCAGAACCCTTATTTGTATTTTGTTCATTCTTACTATGTTGACCCCATTGCTCCTGAAGTTAAGGCCGCTACGGTTACTCATGGGACACAAACTGTAACCGCAGCGATCGCCCACAATAATATTATGGCTGTACAATTCCATCCTGAAAAATCATCCCATAATGGGCTAAAAATTCTCTCTAACTTTGCAGCGATGGTTGAACAGAATTTTTTGCGCAGTCCCCATCTATAATCTGTGATTTAGATGGGGCCCGGCAAAAAGCAGAACTTGCGTTAATATACTAGGAGAGGCATATTTACAAGGTACGGTAAAGATTTGTATTCGGAGACACGACCTTGTGCCTGTAAGCAATTATCTATATCGATCAGATTGCTTTTACTGAGGGACTGGTAAGCAAAAGTCTTACGGTTCGGTGAGGACACCACCTTTCTCGGTAACGCCTTCACTAGGTGCAAAAAGAATCCCCAACTATAATCGCGAGATTTAGATGGGGTGTGTTCAACAGAGGACATTAGCTTAGGCCTGAATATTCAGGTTCATCAACATTGAGCCGACGAATATTGGCCCCTAGTTTACGTAATTTGGCTTCTAGATTATCGTAGCCCCGATCTAAATGGTGTAACCCTTGTACAATGGTTTTTCCTTGGGCGGCTAACCCTGCTAACACTAAGGCTGCAGAGGCTCTTAGATCCGTTGCCATAACCGGCGCACCAGATAAGAAGGGAACCCCTTGAACTAAGGCAATATTACCCTTAACCCGAATATCTGCCCCCATGCGTTGTAACTCAGCAACATGACGCAAACGATTTTCAAAGACGGTTTCTGTCACCATACTACTCCCTTCGCTCAAGGTTAATAAGGCCATAAACTGTGCTTGCATATCGGTGGGAAATCCTGGAAAGGGAAGGGTTTTCAGGTCGGTTGCTTGCAAAGGGGCAGGAATTAATCTTAAACGATTCGAGTCTTCAATAATTACCTGAGGACCGACTTCCCTTAATTTAGCAATGACAGAGGCTAAATGTTCTGGAACCACCGGACAGAGACTAATTTCTGATTGGGTGATCGCCCCTGCGATTAATAGAGTTCCTGCTTCAATGCGATCGGGAATTACCGAATAATCGGTACTATGAAGCCGTTCTACTCCAGAAACAACTATCTTATTGGTTCCAGCTCCTTTGATTCTCGCTCCCATAGAGCGACAAAAGTTAGCTAAATCAATAATTTCAGGTTCTTGAGCAGCATTCTCAATTATGGTTTCTCCTTCTGCTAAAGTGGCAGCCATCATAATGGTTTCGGTGGCTCCCACACTGGGATAATCTAAGTAAATCTTAGCCCCTTGTAGTCTCTTACGACTGCCTTTAACACAAGCATGAACGACACCATGTTCAATACGTACATCGGCTCCCATCGCTTGCAACCCCCTCACATGAAGGTCAACTGGTCTGGCACCAATGGCACAACCTCCAGGTAAGGGAACACGGGTCATCCCTAAACGGGCTAATAATGGACCAATGACGAAAAAACTAGCCCGTAGTTGGGATACTAGCTCATAAGGGGCTTGATCTTGTCCAATGTCTTCAGCATTAATGTCTAAAATATCGCCATCTCGTTGCAGCTTAACACCAATGGCGGCTAAAATTTGAGTCATACGCTCAATATCAACCAATAGGGGTAGGTTCCTTAGGCGACAGTCTTCTGAACAAAGGATGCTCCCTGCCATTAATACTAAAGCGGAGTTTTTCGCCCCACTAATATGAGTTTCTCCTCTAAGAGGGGTTTGTCCTTGAATTTCTAAAACGGGGGCTTGTTCTTCTAAATGAGTTGTCATACAATTTAACGTATAAGTGCGTTTGATGTTTATATATTCCTAAACTATAAAAAAACTTATAGTTTTTGGGTTAAATTCGCTTTCAATGTAACTTGTATGATTAAAAAAGTCCAGGAAAGGTTCCTCTTGGCTGATTCTTAATGTTAGGAATTCTATATTTTTTGCAAAACTTAATCAACTGAATGGTTCGTGATTGATTATTAGCTTATTCTATGCTATAATGAGTATTTGTGTATTAATAATGCGGGACTGGCGGAATTGGTAGACGCGCTAGATTCAGATTCTAGTGTCCTTAAGGACTTTCGGGTTCAAGTCCCGAGTTCCGCACTATGGGAATGATCTTCGCTTCTTTGTTTTTAATGATTACCAGCATTCGCAATCCTTTAGTTAAGCAGATTCGTAAACTGCATCGCACTAAGGGAAGACGAGAACAGAATCTCTTGCTTTTGGAAGGAACTCACTTAATTGAGACGGCTTATGAGCAAAATTGTTCCCTAATCACGTTATGTTACACAGAGCAATGGCAGACTCGTTATCCTCAATTATGGGAAAATCTCTCTCAACAAGTGCAACGGTGTGAGTTAGTTTCATTAGAGGTTTTATCTACTATGACAACCACTGTCAATCCTGATGGTGTGGTTGCCACAGCTATCTTTAAACCTTATACTGAGGGTAATATTGCTGAGTTTAAGTTAGGATTAGTTTTAGAAAGATTGCAAGATCCAGGTAATTTAGGGACTATTATTCGCACGGCCGCTGCGACTGAAATTGATGGCATTTGGCTGAGTCATGATAGTGTAGATATTGATAATCCTAAGGTGTTGAGAGCGTCTGCTGGTGCTTGGTTTCAGGTTCCTTTATTTATTAATTCTGACTTGAATAATATTGTTAAAAGATATCAAGATGAGGGGGTTAATATAGTGGCAACTGTTCCGAATGCAACTCAAACTTATTGGGAATTAGACTTGACAAAACCGACATTAATTTTACTAGGAAATGAAGGAGCCGGTATCTCAAAAGAGTTGGTTGATTTAGCAGATGAGACGGTAAATATTCCCTTAGAAAAGAATATTGAATCATTGAATGTAGCGATCGCAACTGCTTTAATTCTCTACGAAGCAAAACGACAAAATTTATTTAAGTCCTGATAAATATAATTATAAAACCCTAAATAATAGAAAAATAAACCCTAGTTAAATTAGTAGGATTACGTTCAAAAATAAACTCCCCATAATCGGCCAAATCATCAAGTCCTAAACAAGTTAAGAAAATTTCAAATAATAACCAAATAAAAAGTCGAGTTATTACTTTTTTATAGGTAATACTACACATTGTTTTATGCTCTCTTATTGATATACTTTTTTATTTATGTTCCTATTATCGTCATTTGTTCTGAGGGTTTCCTCTGTAGAAATAGGGAATATTTCTTTGATCTTCGTTAACTTGTCCGTAGGTTTACGGGTTTATCCTCCATGCTATAACCAGTAATATAGACCTCTAGGTTATACAAAGGAGGATATTGATGATACCAAAGGTTAATGCTAATCTTCTGGTTGATTTTTTCTAATTTCTCCCTTTAAAAATGATTCTAACGGATGTAAGCGAAACCCTGGGACTTTATAATCTTTCGGTAAATAATTCTCAGGAATTGTATTTTGATGTCCATCCCTAACAGCAGCATAATGAGGAGACATGATTTCAATTCCTACTTCAGCGCATTTATCCTGAATATTTTGATGTAATTCAGTATAAATATTACCAATCGCAACGGATCTTGTCTTATTCGTATAAACTCGAAGTTCATAGCTAATATAGAAATCATCTAAACTGGTTTGCCAAACATAAGGTTCAGGATCGTCTAAAATATCAGTGGTTTCTAAAGCGGAATTAATTAAAGTTTCATAAACTAAACGCCAAGGAACATCATACCCTAAAGTAATACCTGTCTCAATAACCAAAGGCTCTTTTAAATCTCGTATCGTAGCACTATAATTAATAATTGTACTGGCAACTAAAATAGAATTAGGAATGGTGATAATTTCATTATTACTATTGCAAATGCGTGTTGAAAGTATGGTTTTTTCTAGAACAACGCCTCGATATTCACTGATTTTAATGCGATCGCCTATTTGAAAAGCACGGGTATATATTACCACAAATCCCCCAATTAAATTGGCAATGGTACTTGCACCCCCAAAGGTAACTAAAGCACCTACTAAAATAGAAATACCTTGAAACGCAGGGGAATTAAATCCTGGTAAATAAGGAAAAATCATCGCTGCTGCAAAAGCAATAATTAAGATGACCGTTAATTTATAAGTGGGTTGGGCCCAGTCGGGATAAAACCCAGGAATGGTAACTCTTTGTTCTTCTAAAGCATTAAAAAATGGATTACATAAACGAATCAAATAATAAGTTATAATAACGGTAATTGTTATGATAAATAAATTAGGTAAATAATCAATAAATCCCGACCCAATTTGCCCTAATGCACCAAAAAATAAACCAAATATACCTTTAGCAAATTTTTCTGTTTGAGGTAAAAAACTTAATAATAAAGTAAGATAAAAATAAAGGACAGTTAAAGTAATTATCCAGCGAACTATGTTTAAGATGAATAAGGCAATTCGTTTCTGTTGTTTTACCGTAAGAATATCCCAGTTTTGAATGTTTAGATTTCTAAAAATAATACTTTGATTTCTAGTAATTCGACGAGATTGCCAAGGAAAAAACCAGTTTAAAAATCGGAAAATAAAAATAACAATAATAGTTGATGATACAACCCCTAATGCTCTTAAAAGAAAGTGCTGTAACTTTCTTTTATCTCGATATTTTAAAATAGCATTTTTAACTCTTTCTAAATAGTCTTGAGCCAGTTCATCTAAAGATTTATTCTCAACAATCGCATCAGCTTCAATGATAGCTAATACCATTTTATTCTTAGCCTCAATTAAACGCAGTCCTTCTATCTGTAAGTTTTTTAAATCTTTTATTGCAAAATCTTCTATAGAGATTGAGATATCTTGAGCAACATCTTTTATTCTTTTGCTGGCTTCTTCGGCTCTTTGTTTATTGATTAAATCTTCAAGTTTAAGGTTATATTTAAATAAAGTTTTTCCATCTAATGTAACTGGGTAAGGAGGATTTTCTTTCAGTAACTCCTGAGAGAAATATTGTTCTTTTTTAAGTTTTTTTTGTGCCAAAATATATTGAAATAAGACATCTTTAGGCCTGGTTATCTCAACAAAATTAACTGGCTTAATATTAGCAAAAGTAGGAAGCCAAACATGAAGACTCAGTAAACATAATATTGTCAACAAGAATATTAGAAAAATTGCTCTTATTTTTTGAGTCTTCATAATCATTAATTTTTTTCTCTAAAATTCCGATTAGTATTCTAACCTTAATTTTTTGTATAAATCGTTAATTTAAGTTTTTTTTAAACAAAGTATTAAGAAGATGGAGGGGTTAACAAAAATTAAATAAGAGCAAGCAGATGGATTGGTTATAATTAAGAGAAAGATCAAGTTTTTCTAGAAAATGAAGATTCCCACTGCTACTTTATTAATATCTTGTCCTGATCAACAAGGATTAGTGGCTAAATTTGCCAATTTTATCTACGATAATGGGGGAAATATTATCCATGCGGATCAACATACAGACTTTGAAGCAGGTTTATTTTTAACAAGAATTGAGTGGCAGTTAAATGGGTTTAAATTATCCCCTGATATGATTGCTTCTTCCTTTGCTTCCATTGGTAAACCCTTACAAGCAATGTGGGAAATTCATTTTTCTAATACCATTCCTCGTTTAGCTTTATTTGTTACGAAACAAGACCATTGTTTATTAGATTTATTATGGCGATGGCAAGCAAAAGAAATTCGTGCTGTGATACCGTTAATTATTAGTAATCATGAAAAGTTAGAAGCGATCGCCCAACAATTTAATATTGATTTTTATCATCTTCCCATTACAAAAGAAAACAAAAGTCAACAAGAAGCGAGACAATTAGAACTCATTAGACAACACCGTATTGATCTCGTTGTCTTAGCTAAATATATGCAAATTTTAACGCCAGATTTTATTAATCATTTTCCCCATATTATCAATATTCATCACTCTTTTTTACCTGCATTTGCTGGAGCAAATCCTTATCATCGTGCTTATGAGAGGGGAGTAAAAATTATTGGTGCAACCGCTCATTATGTCACTGCAGATTTAGATGAAGGACCGATTATTGAACAAGATGTCGTCAGAGTTTCCCATCGAGATACCATTGCTGATTTAATTCGTAAAGGAAAAGATTTAGAAAGAGTGGTTTTAGCAAGGGCAGTTCGTTTACACTTACAACATCGTGTTTTAGTCTATGGAAATCGTACAGTTGTCTTTGCTTAAATCAAAAATTCTTTTCGATAAAACTGTTATCTGTATGGGGCCTGTTGGTGCAGGAAACTTGTTCTAATAAGTTTCCTGCACCATTGAGCCACCTTGAACAATCCACCAACTATAATCTTTGATTTAGGGTCTGTCTGCAAACTATTAGAATATTAAAAATAAGCTAATTTCCCCATCTGCTTCCCCTGCTTCCTCTGCTTCCTCTGCTCACCTCAACTACGATTTTGTAACTTTGCAGACACGCCCTAGTTAGGGATTCTTTTAAGTAAAGATAAGTAAATTTATCTTGAAAAACTAAAAAAAAGATCCCTGTCACACCGACAATAAGAAATCAACGGCGAGAGCAATTTTGCCCAACAAATAAAATCAACACGATAGCGTGTTTATAATTGTATTGATTTTGAGGTTATCGATGACAAATTTAGACTCTCTTCCCCCAGCTGAAAAAGTTGCTTTTCGTAGAAATTCAGTACGAGTCATGCGAGATTTATTGGCTCTGTCAACAATAATGATTCAAGCAGAAGACTATCAAAGAGCCAAAGACATCTTCTTTGTTCCAAGTCGAAAAATATGGTTTATGTTTGGAGGAACAATTAAGCGACTTTCGCCAGATTTGGGGAAATCAATTGAACCACTGTTCAATTCCATTAATACAATGCTTGAGCAATCAGTTCCCTCCAAAGAAACTTTAGTCACTAGTTTGGCCGAGTTAAATGCGTTAATGGATCAGGCCGTCCAAACTAGTGATGAAAAGCTTTAAATTTTTCCATAACTAAAAAACTGTGAGCGAGAAATAGCCACGTCCTTTTAATACCAAATCCGCTCGTATAAACCCCTTTAAACTTATAGTCCTGAAAACCTTGCCCTGAAAGGTTTTCAGGATATTTAGTCGGTTGCGCAGAAAAGGGGTATAAAAACAGGATTTGGTATTCCTATTGCGAACCTGATGATGAGCATAAATATTTGAAGTTAGTAGGGGAAGACTGTTGCTTTTCTGACCCCTCTAATACCTACTTTTTTCCTGATAACCTGTAAAAAATCTACTAAAACTTAGTAGGTTTTGACAATCGTTAACTTCTTATCTAAGTGCCAAAACTTCGGTTGTTTTGTTTGAATGGTAGAGAGAAAATAGTAGATAGTTAGTTCATGATTGATCTAAAGTAACTGAGAAGTATTCTCTGGTTGTCAATCACTTATCCTTGATTATTGGCGAGAAATAGAGAAATCATTGCATTCTAGAGTCTCATTTTACTTCAGTACACAAATTTTACCCATACAATCTTTTCTTCACTGATACTTGTTTCCTTGCCTACCAATTAACTAACATTTTATACCTCAAGCTTAATAGATAACAGTAAGGAAGTTAAAGCTCATGAAAAATAACAGAGAAAAGTTAACATTATTTTGGTTAAAAAAGTTGCATCAAGACTTACCTCAATATACTTTAGACGAGCATAAGGTTATTATTAATTGGTTACTAGAAAACAATAATTTCTTAGATATTGATAAGCCGGTAAAAATTGAGAAACTACTGGATTATAAGACAAGATTAGACTATCGTTTTAATTTATTAAAAGAACGATATTTAGGCCTTAATTATGTTGAGAGTTATGGCAATTTAATCAGTCGGTTACAAAGTGTAGCGATACAATTTTCTTCTTTCTTGTCCATTCAATATTGTCAAAAATTTCATCAATCAATGTTAACAGTTGTGGAAAAACTCCTTGAAGAAATGATTACTTATGATATCTATTTAAACAAGCGATTTAAGAAAATTATAGCAGGAACCTCTCATCAACATTTACGAGAAGCTTTAATCTTAGCAACTATTGAAGAATATTGTTTACACTCTGTCAATAATAAACCTTTTTTCCTCTACTCCCTACGTCAACGTCTTTTACAAGAACCGCTAACTTCCTCTAAAAATTTAATGAATTTACGCTGTCTTAATAAAGCGAATAATTTCTCTAACTTGATGGAGAAAATTACTATCTTTTGTTAATTAAGAAATAGTCTGTCTCGCTTCTCTCGCAATTTCTTCATGTTCTAAGCTATTGCGAGCCTCAAATTTATCTAATTGAGTTGCAATCATGATCACTTCTTTACGGGTTACATCCCAATTATCTTATTGCTTACTAATCCAAGAATTGGGGTTACTCAGATTTAATTTATTATCAAGATCATTAACTTGGTTTTCTAGTCGATTGAAACGATTACGTAATTCTAAAATATCCTCGCGAGGATAGGTAATTTGTTGGCGAATATTGGATAACCGATAAGCTAAATATTGATATCCTCTGATGGCGAGACGTAAACCTGTTAACAATAAAGTAGCAAAAGAACTCACATATCCCACCGAACTAATACCCATTGCAGCTAGTTCATAAAGTCCCAATGCAGAAAAAAGGTGAAGGGCGATCGCAATCAATAATGCAGCCCGACTCACTGTATTAACATACTTGAATTGTTCACTATCAATAGCAATCCCTTTATTTTGAGAAATAGCTGCTTCTGAGGCGACTTCTTTAGCGTCAAAGTAAACATTCCAAGGAATTGTTAAAATGGACAATAACCACCAAAAACTAGCGACTCTAATGACCCAATCCACTAGATTACCCGCAGGAATGTTCAACCATTGTAAGAGAAAAAAAGCAACTAAAATTAAAAAACCCGACCCAACACTAAAATCAAAGTACCATTAGTAACCATAGGTATTTTTCATGATTTTCTTAAGACAATTTCCTTCTAGTTTTACCAATTTTGGATCAATTTATACCTATATTTGTGACATTTAATCTACTGTTATAATTAAGTCTCCACTTCCTTATCAATGCTCCATTCAATCAAGACCTTTCCTTGAATCGATTTTCCTAACCAATAAGTATTATGACTCAGAGATTCCAGAGTTGATGGGGTCACAGTCCAAGTTTTTTTAGGATCAAAAATAATCACATCTGAGGGTTGGCCTACTTTAATGGGAGTGGGAACCTGCCCCAAACATTTTCGTGGGTTGCTGCTGAGGGCCTTCCACAATTGTAACCCGGACAAGTTTCTCGTTTCTACCAATTGCTGCCATAATAATGGTAAAGCTAACTCTAAGCCGATGGAACCTGGAGGAGACTCAGCAAATGGCACAGTTTTCTCCTCATAGGTATAGGCACAATGATCAACAGCGATGGCATCGATGATCCCTTGAGCAATACCCTCAATTAAGGCCAAGCGATCGTCTGGGTTTCCTAAAGGAGGATCTAAGCGTAAATTAGGATCATAACCAGCAAGGTGAGTGCTATCTAAGAGTAGGTGCATCCAAGTGGTGCTAGCAGTGATGGGAATACCCCTAGCTTTTCCCCAGGCAATTAATTCCACAGCGCGACGGGTAGAAATGCGCATCAAATGAACAGGGGTTTGGGTGCTGGCCACCATTTCTAAGATAGTGGCCACAGCCGTTGATTCTGTCATGGCCGGGTTGCCCGTCAGTCCGTAATGGATGGAATAAGAACCCTCTCGCATCACCCCATTACCCTGAAGAGAGGGAAAGGCCGCCACTATGCCAAGAGGCTTTTTCAAAGGTTTCAAGTATTCTAGGAGTCGTCTGAGAAGGGCTAAATTTTCCAGGCCACGGTTATCTGTAAAACCAATAACCCCCCCGGCTACTAACTCAGCCAGTTCCGTCATTTGTTGTCCTTGGCCTTGATGGGTTAACGTCCCCCAGAAGTCAAATTGAACCGAGGAGAAAGGCTTAGTCTGCTGTTGTAAATAGCTGAGGGTTGCTAAATCATCGATAGGGGGGAAAGTTTGGGGCAGAATCGCCACACGGGTAAATCCACCAGCCCTGGCAGAAGCAGCTAAGGTGCGAAGGGTTTCTCGCTCCTCATAGCCAGGCTCTCCACTATAACTATACAAATCCATTAACCCTGGCGCAAGAATCAAGCCTTTTCCTTCAACCACGTCAGTGTCTTGGGCAATATTATCAAGATGAGAGTCGATGGCTTGAATGATTCGAGAATCGAATAAGACATCATTAACCGTATTAGTATTGGCTACTGGATCTAAAACTTGGATTTGTCGCAGTAGGGTAGGACGAGGGGTTGTCATTATCTAAATTACTTGTTTAGGGAATAGGGTTCAATTGACCAAAAACCTCTGGATTAGGGAACTTTTTAGGGCAACAATCTTCTTTTAACAGGACAAGTTCTACTCTGAGCGATATCGGCAATGCTCCACCGGGAGATTGGTTTCACCTTAAACCCTTTCAGGGATTTTTAATAGAGGCTGCTATACTACCATAACTTTTTTTAGTCAGGAAACCGTTAAAAGTTCAATTATTTTGAATAATCAGCAATTTTATTTCAATGACTGTTACCACAAATCATAAGGGAAAATCTAGCTCAAAATCCTCCTATCGTCCAGAAATTGATGGTCTTCGAGCTTTAGCGGTTATTGGTGTTCTTATTAATCATTTTAATAAAGATATTTTACCCAGTGGTTATCTTGGGGTTGACATTTTTTTTGTCATTTCTGGCTATGTTATTACCGCATCTTTAACTAAGCGTAAAGCTTCATCTTTTAAAGGGTTTATTTTTGGCTTTTATTCTCGAAGACTAAAACGTTTGCTTCCTAGCTTACTCTTCTGTATCGGAATTACTACTTTATTAGTTTGTTTATTTAATCCAACCCCTGAAGTTTCTTTAAGAACAGGAATTACTGCTTTATTTGGCTTTTCTAATATTTATTTATTTCAACAAGCGACAGATTATTTTGGTTCCTCGGCGGAATTTAATTTCTTTACACAAACTTGGTCTTTAGGGGTTGAGCAGCAATTCTATTTGATTTTTCCTTTCCTGATCTGGTTAACTGGTTTCTGTCAACAAAAAAAAGCCAGTCATCAAAAATTATTTATTATTCTTGGATTGTTATCAATTGTTTCCTTAGGTTTATATATTTACTGGAGTCAAATTAATCATTCGGCTGCTTATTTTTTAATGCCTTCTCGTTTTTGGGAATTAGGACTGGGTTCCATGTTTTTTATTATTCTGCAAAGGTTTCCCATTCCTTCACAAAAGTTATCAGCCAGAATTTCTTGGCTGGTGATTTTTTTAATGATTGCCCTCTTTTTTACTCCCTTAACTTATCAAGTTCCTACCACTATTGCTATGGTCTTTTTAACCATAGTATTAATGGTTTTTCTTTGTCCAGGAACCTCTACCTATCAACTATTAACGATTAAATCTATTGGTTTTCTTGGGGTTATTTCCTATTCCCTATATTTATGGCACTGGAGTATTATTGTTGTTAGTCGTTGGACTATAGGAATTCATTGGTGGTCTATTCCTATTCAACTAGGATTAATGGTAATTTTAGCCCTTTTTTCCTATTACTATATCGAATCACCTTTACGTCACCGTGATTGGTCTATTGGCAGAATGAAAACCATGGGAGTCGGGGTTTCTGTTATGACAATATCCACGGGATCGCTGACAATTTTAGACAATAATTATCAAAACTTATATTTAGGTCAACACAAAGAAAATTCAACCATTCCAGGAGAATCTCAACTATGGAAAGATTCTAAGTCTTGTAATATTTTTGAGACTTTGCCTGAAACAATTAAAAGTGAGGAATGTGGTTCAATTGTAGATCCAAAGTTACCTACGATTTATATTCTTGGGGATAGTCATGGAGGTCAATTTGCGCCAGCTATTGCTAAATATACCCTGGATAATAATCAAAACTATTCCGTCATTATCGGTAATTCTTGTCCATTTCCTTCGGCTGCATTGAGTTATAAACCTTGCAATGAAGGACAAGAAAAAGCAGCCAATCTATTATTTAAGTCTGTTAAATCAGGAGATACCGTGATTATTGGCAATGCACTTTATGCCCATTTTTCAGGAGATTGGGTGGTTAATCGACAATATTTTACATCCAGTGGGGAACCCATTTCACAACAACAGGCACTTGATATCTACCTATCAACTCTTAAAGAAATTGCGATCACCCTTAAAAATAAAGGGGTTAATGTTATTGTTTATCTTGATTCTGCTCAATTTCCCTCCTTACCCGATGGCGTTGGCTATCAAATCTGTAGCCCTCAATGGTTTAGAATTGTTGCTGATATGTGTACCAAAGATTATCAAGAGTTTATGGCATTTCGTCGCCCCATAGAAGAAGGTCTTAAACAACTTAATTATCAAGGAATCATTACCTTATGGGATGGTATGGACGAAACAACCTGTCAAGAAGATCGCTGTTTTCCCACCCATTATATTGACTCCAATCACTTCAGCATTGATTATGCTTCTTATCTCTTTTGGAAATTTATTAACAGAGGAAGCGACACAGGCAGTTAACGAAATCTTGTAAATATGGTAGGATAGTGGGAGTCGCTAGAAATACAACAGGAGGTGTAAACTCACATAATGACCCAGGTAGTTGTTGGTCAAAACGAACCCATTGAATCTGCGTTACGTCGGTTTAAACGGCAGGTTGCTAAAGCTGGAATCTATACAGACTATAAGAAGCACCAATTTTTTGAAACGCCACAGGAAAAACGCAAGCGCAAAGAAGCAACTCGGCGAAGACAGCGATCCCGTCGACACTAGAGTATAGTTCATCTTTGTCTATGCCAATATGTTAATTTTTAACTCTTCGTGCAACCTAGTTGAACAAAATTTTTTGCGCAGTCCCCATCTATAATCTTTGATTTAGATGGGGCCCGGCAAAAAGCAGAACTTGTGTTATGATGCTAGCAGGGGCATATTTACAAGGTACGGTAAAGATTTGTATTCGGAGACACGACCTTTTGCCTGTAAGCAATTATCTATATCGATCAAATTGCTTTTACTGAGGGATTAGTAATCAAAAGTCTTACGGTTCGGTGAGGATACCACCTGTCTCGGTAACGCCTTCACTAGGTGCAAAAAGAATCCCCAACTATAATCGCTCGATTTAGTTGGCGGAGTGTTCAAAAAAACTAGATTCGCCCTAACGACTCATCAGCGTTAGGGCTTGATTCTGTTGGAAAAAACCTCCCTAATCTTACCTAATCTTGTTCATATCAGCAGTAGGGGTCAACGACTGTTGACCCCTACTGAATAAATAGGTAAGTTTTTTAAGTGATTATCAGGTTTTAATCTTGATGTAAGTTTTATATAGCGGCTTTAAAGTATTTTTCTGTGATAGTTAGAATATTGCTATGGGTATTCTAGAAACAGCACGAACTCATCAGAGTTTCTTCTGTGTAGCTCTAGCCTTACAATAAAATAAAGTCACTAAGCTTATTTCTAAACGACCTCATTATGCCTAAAATTCTAGTAGCTGATGATAGCATTGCCCAACGTGAACTCATTGCTGAACTCTTGACTGAAAACGGTTTTTCTGTGACAACGGCCATAGATGGGGCTCAGGCTTTAGAAAAACTTAAATCTATGGTTCCTGATTTAATTATTCTTGATGTGGTCATGCCTAACCTCAACGGTTATCAGACTTGCCGCAGCATCAAAAGTGATCCGAAAACTGAACACATTCCTGTGATTCTATGTTCGACGAAAAACACTCAAGTTGATAGTTATTGGGGATTAAAACAAGGTGCGGATGCTTATATTGTTAAACCCTTTCCCCACGATGAGTTAGTAGGAACCGTTAAACAATTATTAAGAAAGTCCTAGGGCGTGTGTACAAAGTCACAAAAATCTTAGTTGCGCGAAGGAAACAGAAGAAGCAGAGGAAGCAGGGGAAAAAATTAACTCATTTTTGATATTCTAGTGGTTTGCCGACAGGACCTAAGACAAATTAAAGAAGATTATCTATTGTATTGTTTTGTTTATTCCTTCTCAAAGAAGCAAGAATCTCCCGTTGCCATCTGTGATTTAATCGGAGATTGTCAATTCTTGAGAACCATTGACCAACGTTAATAATGGCCCAGTTTGTTCCGTTCCCCTAACACTTAAATCACTGTGACATAAAATAACTTCTTCTCCTACCCTACCCAATAAATCCCTCAGTATGCGCTTTAAACGTGCCTGATCCGCTTCAAATTCATCTTCAGAAGATAGGGTACGTCCTGACCATTCTTGTAGGAATAAAGGGGCGCAAAATAGCACTGAAGCACCGCCTTTTTCCCATAAATTTGAGGATGTATCTAACCAAAACTGCCAACGATGATGACTTCTTAAAGAACGATATTGGAAAATGGTTGCCAAGGTAACATAATTAGATTTTTGTCCTAAGGAATAAAGAGGGCGAGGATTGGCTGTAATGGTTCCTTTTCGTAATAATTGGATAAAAGCTTTTAAGGTTTCTTCGGGATATTTATCTTTTGTTTCATACTGTTGTAAACGACGATTAATTTCCCAAAAATGTTGTGTGGTTTCTGTTAACTCTCGTAAAGCAGATAGTTTTTCATAAGATAACTTATATTTGACTTCTATCAATTCTTTAATTGCTTTATCTAAAACTATCATGGGACTAAAAATAAGTTCTTCTTTGACTTGCTCTGTTGTTGCTTTTATCCAATAACAAAGTTTATAATAACTCTCTGCTGCTCGATAACCAATTCGATCCCAACGGGGATACTTTTCAATAGGTAATAGTTGGGGATGGTTTTCATTAAAAAGATAACAACTATCAGCAATTAAACCTGCTCTCACCGGATCAATAGCTGACATTTTTTCTTGATTATCATAACTTAAAACTGTCAACATTTGAGCAATATCATCCGCTCTTATAAGTCTTCCTAAACCCGAATAAACCAGTGCTAAAAGGGTTAATAAAGCCCTAACTAAAGGAAAACTAATTAACGGGCGTTGTTCATTGACAACTTGAATGGAAATATTGCTGGCTCCTAATATTTCCAAGAAAGTATAACGGGCAAGGTCATCTAATCCAGGGGCAATGATCGCAATTTCTTCAGGATTAATTTGCTCATTTTTAATGGCATCAACGATAAAATTAGCTGTTTTTCGTAACAACTCAGCACGAGAAATTGTTTCAATGGAAGCAAAACAATCAGGTAAGTTTTCCACCAATAAAGGATTAGTGGCTAATTCAACAATTAAGTCACTATAATTACTTTGAATTCTGGTATAATTATCTAATGGTTTGAGCTTACAATGAGACGCTAATTGACATAAACAGTGAGGATCAGCATTTAATCCTAAGCGAATTTGTCCATCAGGATTGTAGGTAAATACCCCAAATGCTTCATGATTTAAAAGAAACTGAAATAAATCTTTTGCAATGGCCGGATAGTCATCCACATCATCGGCAAAAATTCCCTGATAACGACTAATGAGATGGTGTTGATATGGAGGACTAGGTAATAAATATCGCCAATACAAAGTATAAATTAAACCATAGGTCAATAAACCCCGTTGTAAACACCATTGCTGCCATTCTAAGATTAAATCTCCTCGTAATTGAGGTAAAGCAGTTAAGGCGATCGCTGAATTCTTTACCTCATCTAAAAACTCTCCCTCTTCTCCTAAACCCTGTTCTAGAATATAGGGAATATCCTCCACTCTGGTCCCACTAGCACCCGCTAACTGTAACAAGTCCAAGGTTTGACGAACAAAGCGAAACTCATTGTGTTCCGTTAATGTCTTCGGATAGTGATCCCAATGCGATCGCCATAGTTGAGTTGCGAGGGTTTGCTCTGTTTCAGGACGTAACAGCAAGGGAAACTGCGCTTTTAAAGACAGTTCCTCAAATAGTAGGGGCCAAAACAGTTCAACCTCATCTCTCATAAATCCTAAAAGGGTTTTACAATGAGTCGGATACCTACCCCTAACAGCAGAGGAAAGGCGATCGGCCAACTGACGACGATTATCATCATTCGCTGATAAAACTAACACTGATGAAGCGAGATTTTGGGTTACTGATTGCAGAGAAGATGAGGCTCTCCCTTGACGTTTCTGCTCAACCCAATGACAAAATTCTCTAACTAATTGACTGGTTTTGCCGGTACGAGTCGTTCCTTCAATCCACAAAGAGTCTAGCTTCACGGACATTACTCCAGTGACGTTCTCCCAACATCAAATCAAAGATTATGATGCGAGCTTAACTACCTCACAATAGCGCATTCCTGTATTTTTTTGTTGCAGGTTAGTACCAATTACTATGAAATTGAAGTCCTTAATTAAAAAGAGTTCTAATTGGTTAACAGCCACACCTGAAAGAGCTTTAGATCGTGCTTATAAAGCAGCTTTAAAAATAAGAGCCATTGAAGATAAGCACTTTAGGGGTCAAAAAGTGTCTAAGGAGAATGCTGATTATGGTGATAGTGTTATCTCCTATTTTAGAACAGAAGTTAATGGTTACTTGCAAACAATTAATATGGCATTAGGGGTGTTTAAAACCAGTCGTCTCTTCCTAAATGTTTCTAATCTCAAGGAATTTCCTGACGAAGAAAAAAAAATCAAAGAAATACAAAAAAATGCCACCAACACTGCAATTATTTTTGAGAAATTAGAGTTTATTGATCGAGTTACGAGTAGATATCAAAGCCATGAGCAACCAACCATGACTGATAGTTCTCTTCTCCTAGCTCAACCTTCTCGAACTGCTGGAGAAAAAAATAAGTTAGAGTCTAATCATAAAACAGAAAATACCTTAGAAAAGGGGAACAATACAAAGAAAAATAAATCATCACAAGAAACAGATTCTCGGCTAGAATCCGCTTCCCAAAAAACAGGTGTTTTACCTCGTTCTTTTATTAATACCCTCAATAGAATTAAGCAAGAAATTGATCCCAAATCAGGAGAAAGTGAAGAGCAAGTTCTTAATAAATATCGTAAGTCTCGCCTGAGAACAGCTTTATCGATTAAATTTATTCTCTTATTAATTATTGTCCCTTTGCTCACTCATCAATTGACAAAAAACTTTCTTTTGACTCCCATTATAAATCGATATTTTGCCAGCCACGAACAAGTGGTTTTTATTAATAAAGATTTGGAAGAAGAAGCCTTTAAAGAGTTGAGTCACTATGAAGAGATTTTGCGTTTTCAGGGTTTAATTGGTTTAAGAGAACCATTGAATAACGAAGAGTTAGAAAAAAAAGTTAAAGAAAAAGCTAAAGAAATTACTGGGCAATATCGGAAGCAAGGAATTGATTCGATTGGCAACGTTTTTGCAGATATATTTTCTGTGGTTGCCTTTTCTCTGGTAATTATTAGTAGCAAAAAAGAAATAGAAGTGCTGAAATCTTTTTTAGATGAAATCTTGTATGGACTTAGTGATCCGGCTAAAGCATTTTTAATTATTTTGTTTACAGATATGTTCGTTGGGTTTCACTCACCTCACGGTTGGGAAGTCATCCTAGAAGGGATTGCACGTCATTTTGGATTGCCAGAAAATCAAGAATTTAATTTTCTCTTTATTGCCACTTTTCCCGTGATTTTAGATACGGTTCTTAAATATTGGATTTTCCGTTATCTTAACCGCATTTCTCCTTCTGCTGTGGCAACTTATAAAAACATGAATGAATAGTTTATTGGAGGACTAAATTGAGGTAGGCTATAATGAGCAACAGATAAATCAAACATCAAGAAAACATCATTGTGTGAGGACTGTCTATTATGAGTCGAGTTATTAGTAAAGTATTATCTCCTGCAATGCAGCTATGGTTACGCTCGCAAGTTGAGGAAGTGGCCAGTTTGAATATTTCCATTCAAGGAAGCGATCGCCAAATTTTAAAAGGCCATGTTCCTGAAGTTATACTTAATAGTAATCAAGCAATTTATCAGGGATTACACTTAGGAGAAGTTCAATTAAAAGGCGAGAACATTCGCATTAATATTGGTCAAATTTTAAGAGGTAAACCATTACAATTATTAGAGGCGATTCGAGTTTCTGGAGAAGTAGCCATCAGCAACGAAAATCTACAATCGTCTATTTCATCTGCTTTATTAGGAGAAGGGTTTAAGGGGCTATTAGAAACCTTATTAGAAAATCAGGGAATTACCGATACTTCAGAATTTTTGCAGGATTATGAAATTAGTTGGGAGGGTGCTTATTTAGATGGTTCTTATTTTATTTTACGAGGAAATTTAACACATAATGGTGTGACTAATCCTTTAGTAATTAAAGCAAAATTAAGCCTTATTCCTCCTCAAACATTGGAATTATCTGATGTGAAGATCCAAGGGATTCCCAACTTAAATCATTATGAGATGAAAACCCTTTCAGTGGATTTAGGCTCAGATGTTTCTATTAATTCTTTTGAGTTAAATACAGATAAATTAGTCTGTCAAGGAGAACTACTAATTCGTCCGTGATCGACAATAGTGGGAGGCATGATAAGTACAGGAAGACTATAAATAGTTTCCTGCTCTGCTCCCTCTCCCATCTAAGTCTCAACTTACTACTTGGCAAAGGACTCCTTACAGGGGACAATGGATAAAAGTTACTATTGAAAATTAATTTAAGTCTACTTCGTGGATAATATTCGTACTGTCTCTGATACCAAGCGTAAATTTTATAGCCATCACACCCGACCTGTAAATTCCATTTATCGGCGGTTTGTGGAAGAGTTACTGGTGGAAATGCACCTACTGTCGGTTAATTCCGATTTTAATTACGATCCTATCTATGCTTTAGGGGTTGTTACCTCTTTTGAACGGTTTATGCAGGGTTACAAACCTGAAACGGACAAAGCATCCATTTTCAATGCTTTGTGTTTGGCTGTCGATGGAAATAGCGATCAGTACCGTCAAGAAGCCGAAGTCCTTTTAAACGAAGCTAAAGCACTCTCCATCCCCGACTTTAAGGATAAGCTGAATCATCTGGCAACAGGAGACACAGGAGGAGGAATATTATGGGGAACCTGTCAGGCGATCGCTCAGAACCCCAAATTTAAGTATAGTCGTTTATTTGGAGTGGGTTTATATACCTTATTAATGGAAATTAACGCTGACTTAGTGAAAGATGAAGAAATGCGCAATCAAACCATTAATGAGGTTTCTACCGCCCTCAACTTCTCATCAGAAAAACTACAAAAGGATCTCGATCTCTATCGGAGTAACTTAGATAAAATGCAGCAATTATTGACAGTTATGGAAGATACGTTAGAAGCTGAACGAAAAAAACGGGCTTCCAAAGAAGCAGAAAAAAAAGCAGAAATTGTTCTTGACAAAAGTGGTGAAGAGCAGGATAAGTCAGACAGTCCTTGATGATTTTAATTATTAAGTATTGTTATAATGCATAAGGGCATTGTAGCAATTTTTAGATTAAGAAAAAATGATGTATGTAGGGTCAGTTTATCAATTGACCCTATTTTTAATTGCGAGAGACCAACCCAAGAAGGCGATCGCCTTATCCTAAAATGTCGGATTGAAGACCCTCGGTTTTACCGACGGGATGAAAATCCGACCAATATATAAACCTATGGTTGGTGCGCGTGCTGGTTCCTGCAAGAACCTCCGAACAGTTCGCTCCGCTT
>JBFRWG010000198.1:0-35394 GCA_051439445.1 Crocosphaera sp. | reverse complement strand
ACCCCCATAACATAACAGAGTTAGCGGTTAGCGAATACAAACCAGGGGGAACGGCGGGAAAAAACAATAAATATTACCGTTTTTCTTATAAGGAGAAAGGAAAGGTCAAGCATATACACATAAAAGGGGGAAATACTTGCAATAAGATAGCCATCGAACGAAAGGAACAAGTAGAACGATGGATACTGCGACATATTCCCCCCCATGAGATAGTTAAGCGCATCAAGCAATGGTAATATTGTAGTAGCAGCTAGAAAGTAGTAGTACACTACAAACATATTACTTTTCAGACATCGATGACAGCTTCTCGACGGGGCTTAACCCTATTGAATTCCTTAAAAAATGTGGACAATTGAACAAAGCATTCTGTAACATCAGTTTTTGATGTACTATTCGATAACCCGAAGAACAAAATCATAATGTGGAATTATTAAGAGCTTGTTTGAGTAGTCGGGCCTCAGTTTCAACATAAGGCTGCAAATTAACCAAACTAACATGACCGGTAATCCCGCGAATCGTCTCTAAGCTCACCCCTTGATTGTGGAGATCAGTGACTAGGGAGCGTCTTCCTGAGTGGGTGGCGATTTTGTAATGACCCAAACCGGCCTTGATTACAGACTCCTTCAGATACTTATAAACGCCCTCGTAACTAATCGGCTTCTCAGGATTACGGGGACTAGGGAAAAGATAACCGGATTGTTTGGGCTGGTAGCGTTCCAGATAAGATTTGAGTTTATCTGAGATGGGAATCGAGAGCGATCGCTTTTTCCCTTTACGGATGGACGCGGGAAAAAATATCTCATCCTTGACGATGCGTTGATCAGGATCTTGGTATACATTGTCTACTGTCAATAATCTAGCTTCTTGAGAACGACAAGCGGTACAACGAAGGATGGCCCAAATTGTTTGATGAGTAATGGATTGCCCATGCTTTTCTAACTTTGCCCATTGACTTGCGTTGAGTGCTTTAACTTGACCACCAATTGACATTTTAAAAGTCCTCTATTAGAAAAAAAAATAACTACAGACTTAAGATAAATACGATATTAAATCTGTAGTTACAAACTTATTATGAAACCGTTGACTTACTTTTAATGTACCCACAGTCTAGCTTGTAGCTATTCAGAGTAACTACGGAAAATATATATTTTCTGTAGTTGCTGATAGTAATGACTCAAGATTAAGCTGTAAAAAATAAGAGAACAAAACTTATGTTACGCTCAACAACTTTTGATAATTTTCTTTCTGAATGTACTACGGTTGAACAAATATTAGACTTATGCGGACAAGCTTTATACAACCGATATTTTGCAACTGCTTTTTTAGTCACTGGCATTGAAGAAGATGGTAGCCCCATTAACTCCAGTAAAATCCATCATTGGGCGGGTAGCCAGTTAATTGGAGAAACCAACGCCCAAGAACAAACCATCACTACTTTTACTTCTCTGATTGGAATTCAACATAAGCAATCTCTCAAACCTTGGCTTGAGGTTTTTCCCATTGGTGACCCTGGTGACACTCCTAATGGAGTCTTTGCGTAATTAATCAACATGGGACTTTCTACTAGAACCAGGACTCCTAAACCAAGAATTCCTAAACCTCGCAACAGTCGAGTTCCATTCAGGAGACCTCAAAGACCTCGTCCGAGACCTCCCGGAAAAGTACCAGGATTTTCCGGAACTTCCTTGCAATGGTTAAGCCCCGAAATGGCTTGTCTACTGTTGGGAACTCATTGCACATTACGAAAACCTCACAGACCTTGGTACGGAGAACCCGGAACTCAAGCTACTCGCTACAAAGCTACTTGTACTTATCAGGCTGATAGGATTCGCTTGTCGACAAGAGAAATTGTTGACCAGACTGAGAATATAAGCAACTTTGGAGGACTGACAGGCCCAATTGTTGAGTTAACAACAGTTACTGAAAATGAAATTTTTTACTTTAAAGCCACGGTTACAAGAACTAATGGGGAACAGATTTCTTATCAAAATTACCTGATTAATCTGGCTCCTAGTGGGGATTTTCAATGGATTATCAAAAGTTTCAGTATTGAATTAGAGAGGCTTGATGGCTTAAATGATCCCCCATTAGGCTCAGTCTCTCCCAGAGGGAATACAGTTAAACGCCCATCTCCGAGACCATCTCCCAACAGCAAGCCACCAGGGCAAGCCCCACGAGGAAACACAAGGCGACCACCAACTCCACCACCCTCTCCCAGTAAGCCGCCAACGTCTTCCGAAACGAAAGATCCTCCACCTCCAGGAATAAAAGATCCTTCACCCCCTGGAGTAAAAAGCCCTAATTCTCCAACCCCACCAACTCCTATCCCACCTCCCAGTGGCACAACAAAAACACCGACAATACCGCCACCACCAACTATTTCACCTTCTAGCGGTGCAACAAAATCTCCAACTCAAACCCCACCACCACCCACAAAAACACCCCGACCCATCAGCCCTCCTGGGAGAAGTGAGCCAAAACCATTTGTTAGACCAGGGACAAGACCTAAACCTACTCCCAGCCCCACTCCTAAGCCAAAACCAAACACTAAACCTAAACCAGTTATCAAACCATTTGTTAGACCGGAGATAAAACCTAAACCTACTCCCAGCACTACTCCTCAACCAAAACCAGATACTAAGCCAAAACCAGTCATTAAGCCATTTGTTAGACCTGGGACAAAACCCAAACCAATTCCCAGTCCAACTCCTAAGCCAAAGCCAGATACCAAACCCAAACCGGTCATCAAACCATTTATTCGACCTGATACTACTCCCCAACCAAAACCTAATACCACTCCAAAACCAAAGCCGGGGAATAAGCCCACGCCAGTCATTAAACCATTTGTCAGACCAGGAACTCAGCCTAAACCAAGACCAGAAACTACTCCCAATCCGACTCCTAAACCTCATCCAGAACCCAAACCCACACCAAGCAAAGAACCTAAACCCCGACCAATACCAAAGCCATTTGTTAAACCACAAACCACACCAAATTCACCCCCCAAACCTAAACCCAATCAAACCCCAACCCCTAGACCCAATTCAGAACCTAGAACTAATCCCAAGCCTAGACCTAATCCCAATCCTAGACCTAACTCTGAACCTAGACCAAAACCCAAACCTAACCCACAACCAACACCTAATCCGAACCCAAGACCAGAGCCTAGGCCTAATCCAGAACCCAAGCCCAGTCAAAAACCTCAACAAAATCCAGAGCCAAAAACTAATCCAGAACCTCAAACAATTCCTATTCCAACACCAGGAAAAACTCCTCAAGTTGTCCCTGGCAGTAGCCCCAAAATAGACCCCAAAACAATTCCTTTTCCACAACCAAAACCACAAATACAATCACCACCACCACCCCCAACATTACGACCAAGACCACAGCCGCAACTACACCCACAATTAAGACCACAACCCAAACCTAATCCAGAAACATCTACTATGTGTGATCCCTGCTTAAAAACTATTCAAAAAGGTATCAATAACAATCGAACTCAAATCACTAATATCACCAATATCATTCGACAACAAGGAGATAAAAATATTGAAGAGAAATTACAAAAAATCTGTGAACTTTTAGAAGTTGATATAGAAGGGAATATTACCAGCAAGAAATGTCCAAATGAGCCTAAAGCAAATGAGAAGAATTATCCTTTCTCAGGGCAAGGCTTTTTAGGAATCATGGAGCAAATTAATGCTTTAGAAGAATTAATCAATGATGTAAAGTTAGAGGTCTGTGACATTGATGTGAGTACGACTATTCCTGACTGGTGGAACCTAAAAGTAGTTAACCGTCCGACTACTTTCTCCTTGTTATGTGGCAGAAAAAATGAAAAAGGAAAAATTGGAAGAGCAGATACAGTCATTAATATTCCCCATTGGCACTATGACGAAATTGATAAACAGCCCCCTATCAACTTTTTCAGAAAAGGAAATAAGCAAGGGATTTATACTCTTAAAGATGGTTCAAAAATAATCGTCAATTGTATTAGTGAAGAAGAAGCTCTACGCATTCTCAATGCTTTAGATTCTTATATTGATCCAAAGTTTAGAACTAATCATAAGCACGTCACAGTTAGAATGGGTGACTCTCTTAAATCTGGAAAAGTTTATCCTAAGTTTGGGAAATACTATAAAGAAGATTTGAACAATACAATTATGGCTCCAGAATGGACTGTGAAGTATGAAAATTAATCAGTTTTTAGATAAGGATTTATTTCTTAATAAGCCAGTCATGTCTGTCAAAGAAGCTTCAAAACATTATTGTTATTCTGAGCGATGGATTTCTCGTTTGTGTAAAACCAGACAATTAAGAGCTTTTAAGGATAAAGGAAGGTGGTGGATTATCAGAGACGATTGAGGAAGCTTTGATCTAGTCAACCCCTATAGGTTCCACGGATCAAACCTTTGACGGAGCAAGTAATCAGCAGCAATATGGATTCATAACGAGTTATTCAATCTTAAACAATCTTTATGGCTGCATTTAATCCTGGAATAACCTCCAGCTTGTCTAGTACGACTTTAGAAGGCGCAGTAATAGAAGCTTCTCTTTTACTGCAAAACCACGAATTAACTTCCGTTGAGGATACTCCCCCTAATAACATTGCGGTTAACTACTTCACTGGCGATAACACTTGTCAGATTACGGCTACTCTTCCTATCGCTATGTCTCAGAATTCTAATGGGGAAATTGTTGTTACAGCCGTCGATTATTTCCCTTTTCCTGGGTATAACGTGGGGGATTCTCCTGACTTTCAAGCAGCTTCTTTACCTGGTGCAGTTTTAGAACTTTTCCAGAAATTACAGTCTCAAGAAATTGCTCAGAATACTAACAATAATGTAACTATTACTTATGACTCTGAGACTTTAATTGCTACTATCACATCAAATACTTTACCTATTAGCTTTGCTGTTAATGCGGCTGGTAAATCAGAAGTCACTGCTGTTGAATACGTTTAATTTTCAATCAATAATAAGGAGAAATAAAAATGGCTGAAGTTAAAGGCGTTAATCCATTACCAGATAATAAAGCTGATGAAAATGTTAGCACTGCCGATGTTGATAAATACCATACTTTTATTGTCAACTCGACTAAACATTTATTCTCTGCTCCAACGGAAAAATATAAAGACATCGCTAAGTTACTTGGTTTAGAAGATGTTGACAATGATCCTAAGAAGGCAAAGGGCGGAATTCGCCTAGCACAGGGGTCAGGGTATATTTATTTGGCTGTAAGAACTAAGGGTGGAGCAACTTTTAAAGTTGTTTGTGACCCTGACAAAATCAAGGCAGCTTTAGATGGTTTAGCTGGTCAAAAAATCTATAATGCTGAAATCAAGCGGGCTTATATTCCTAAGAAAATGGTTTTAGTCTAAGCTAATGCTGAAACTTGGTAATACCAAATCATGGCAGCTAATTTATCAGAATTCTTATCGAAAAAATACAACTAAGGTAAGAAATATCCAAAATCAAGAAGTTGCTTTTGATTCTATCCCAGACATAATTATCCCCATTAAGTTTTCTTCTCAAATTATTGCTATCTGGGGGAAAACTCATGAAGGTAAACAAACTTGGAATTTAGCAGGATATCTACAACAGGCTTTAAGAACTGGGGTTAGTGCTTCTTTGAATGATGATTCTATTATTTCTTCACAAAGGTTTTGGTTAAATCAAATATCAATTCTCAAGTTCCCTTTAGATGTAGAAGATTTTTCTATATTTATTAAGCCTGTTGTTTGGTTACCTGATTTATCGATTATGCTCTGGGTTTTTAATGGTGATACGAGAACCATTACTGAGAAAAAACTTGATAGTTTAGAAGATTTAATACGAGGTCGTAATGTTTCGGAATAAAAAACAATTGCCTACAATAACACCTGATGCTTTTTTATGGATGCACATTTGTATAGTAGGACTCCATGCTTTAATCAGCTATCAGTCTAGTCTCACTGTTTCCACTCTAATCTCTATCAAAAATGCTTTGAAATATGAAGAGACAAGCCAAGGTCATACTATACCTGAAATCCCTATCAGTCCTTACTCTCGCTAAGTTTAATGCTTACTATCCCTGGTTAGTCATTACGGCTATTACTTTCTTATTTCTTTTGTCATCTCCCTTACTCATTACTAATAATTCAAGGGCAAAAATAACGGTTAAGACTATTATTCGAGAACGAAAGATTAGTTCTACCAAGTATCCTAAAATACTGGTTTTCATAGGGGATAAAAATAATAGAGGGAAAGGAAAGTTAATTGCTGTTAATACTAAGGAGGCTGGGATTGATGGTGCTTTTGGAGCTTTGAGTGGTGTGGGAGGAAATGAGACTCAGATTATGCGTGGGCCAATTCCTTCTAATGAGGCTATAAATAGAATCCATTACTGGGTGGATACGAAGCCGTTAATCTTATCTAATCCTGGGATTGCTGGAAATTTCTACAAAATTAATCCTCACTTTATTAATGTTGATGGGGTGACAAGGGGAGATTTTGGTATCCATGCTGATCGCAATTTTCCTGGTACGGCTGGATGTATTGGTATCGAGTCTGAGAAGGAATGGCAAATTTTCAAGGATTTGATGAAAGATTATCAACACGCTGGTTTGACTAGAATCCCGTTGATTGTTTCCTATCGCTAGAGGTCAAAAATTATCAGGGCATTACTATAAGACTTTTTTGATCTCATCATCACCAATTAACGGGGGAAAATTCCCCCCATTTTTTATGGTTGTTGTTCCTGATGTCTACGATTTGCCCCGATCAGTTCCTTGAAAAGTAGCTTAATTAGGAAAATCTTTTAAGGGATGGATGAAATGCTCCCGTATCATTTTCGGTAAAATAAGGAAAAACCTATTATAATTTTCTGCCCTTGATATACCAAGAAACTTTAAACTTATTAGAATGGCCTCGTTTGTGCCAACATTTAGCCACCTTTGCTGCTACCAAAATGGGGGCTATAGCAGCACGGAATCTTCCCATGCCTACGAGTTTAGAAGAAAGTCAACAACTTTTAGCTCAAACCAAAGAAATTTATCGCTTAGAACAAAATTTAGAAGTTAAATGGACTTTTGAAGGGATCAGCGATGTGGGAGACTCCCTGAAAAGGGCCACCCTCAAAGGCAGTCTGTCAGGACAAGAACTGCTGAATATTGCGACCACTTTAGCAGGAATGCGACGCTTGAGAAGAATTATAGAGGATTATGAAGATTTACCCGCTTTAACTGAATTAATTGTCGGTATTCGTACCTATCCTGCCCTCGAAAAAGAGATTCATCACTGCATCGATGAAGCCGGAAAAGTAACGGATCGTGCCAGTCCAAAATTAGGAGAAATCCGTCATAATCTTAGGGAAATTAGAGATCGTATCTATCAGAAACTGCAAAATATCATGCAGCAAAAAGGAGGGGCGATCCAAGAAACCGTGATCACCCAACGGGGCGATCGCTTTGTTCTACCAGTTAAAGCTCCCCAAAAAGAACAAATTCCAGGCATTATTCACGATACATCCAGCACAGGCGGCACATTTTATATTGAACCGAACTCTGTCGTACCCATGGGCAATAAACGCCGTCAATACTTGCGACAAGAAGAGAGAGAAGAAGAGGCCATTCTACGTCAGTTAACCGAACAAGTGGCCGAAGTGGCTGAAGATTTAGAATATTTACTGGCGATCGCCACAGTTTTAGACTTAGCCACAGCTAGGGCCCGTTATAGTTTCTGGTTGGGAGGAAACGCCCCCAGGTTCATAGAAAACAAGGAAACTATCACCCTCAGACAGTTAAATCATCCCCTATTAGTGTGGCAAGAAAAACACGAACAAGGCCCTCCCGTTGTTCCCATTAACGTACAAATTAAGCCAGATATTCGGGTGATTGCCATCACTGGACCCAATACCGGCGGCAAAACCGTTACCCTCAAAACCGTCGGTTTAGCAACCTTAATGGCTAAAGTGGGTTTATTTGTTCCTGCTAAAGAACCAGTGGAACTCCCTTGGTTTGAGCAAATATTAGCTGATATTGGTGACGAACAGTCCATCGAGCAAAATTTATCCACTTTTTCCGGTCATATTCGTCGCATTGTTCGCATTTTAGAAGCTTTAGATCAGGGAACAGGCAACAAGGAACAGACAACAGTAGAAGATACCCTATTTGATCCCTCCCCTGCCTCCTCTGCTCCCCCTGACTCCCCCACCTCCCTGATACTCCTCGATGAAGTGGGTGCCGGAACCGATCCTGCTGAAGGGAGTGCCTTGGCCATCGCCTTACTCCATCACTTAGCGGCCCATGCTAGGTTAACCATTGCCACCACCCACTACGGAGAACTCAAAGCCCTCAAATACGAAGATTCTCGCTTTGAGAACGCTTCGGTAGAATTTGATGAGCGGACCCTTTCCCCCACTTATCGCCTGTTGTGGGGCATTCCAGGGCGGTCTAATGCCCTGAGTATCGCTCAACGTCTGGGGTTAGATGGGGAGATTATTGAAGAGGCAAAAACTCGCATTGGGGGACTGTCTCAAGATGTGAACGATGTAATCGCCGGTTTAGAAGCGCAGCGCAGACAACAGGAAGAAAAAGCGGAAGAAGCACAAAAATTATTGCGGGAAACCGAGAAGTTTTATACCGAAGTCACCGAAAAAGCTACCGCTTTGCAAGAAAGGGAACAAGACTTAAAACGATATCAGGAACAAGAGGTACAAAAAGCGATCGCTCAAGCGAAAGAAGAGATCGCCCAAGTGATTCGTAACTTACAAAAAGGGCAGAAAAGTAGTCAAAATGCTCAAAAAGCAACGGAAGCTATCTCAAATATTAATCAACGTCAGTTACCCAAAAAGACTAAACCAAAAGTTAGTTATCAGCCCAAAGTTGGGGAAAAAATTCGCCTCTCTAACTTAGGACAAACCGCCGAAGTGTTGGCCGTTTCTGCTGAGGATGAAGAAGTGATGGTACGGTTTGGGTTAATGAAAATGACGGTTTCTTTTACCGATATTGAATCATTAGATGGTCAAAAGGTAGAAACAAAAGTCAAAAAGAAACAACCCGTCACCCCTGCACCCCAACCTTCTAAACCCAAAGAGGTGCCAACCATTCGCACCTCTCAAAATACCATTGATATTCGGGGGAATCGTGTCGCTGAAGCTGAAGCAGATTTAGAAAATGCCATCGCTCAAGCTACTGAGTCAGGGGTATTATGGATTATTCATGGCAAAGGTACGGGTAAACTCCGTCAAGGGGTTCATGAGTTTTTGAAACGTCATCCTCAGATAGCTCGTTTTGAGTTAGCTTCTCAAAAAGAAGGAGGTTCGGGGGTTACATTGGCTTATTTGAATTAATAATCAGTTTTACTCATCAAATCCCATCATTTGTAACTGATATAAACTATGATACAAACCCTGTTGATTCAATAATTGTTGATGGGTTCCAGATTCCACAATTTCTCCTTGCTTGAGAACCAAAATCTTATCCACATCTCGAATAGTGGATAGACGATGGGCAATAATGACGGCGGTTCGATTGACCAATAACTTTTCTAACGCTTGTTGAATGACAGCTTCGGTTCTCACATCTAAACTGGATGTGGCTTCGTCTAAGACTAAAATATGAGGGTTACGAATGGCAACCCTAGCAAAGGCCAGAAGTTGTTTTTGTCCCCCTGATAAATTAGTGCCTCTTTCTCGGAGTTCAGTATTATAACCTTGGGGAAGTTCTTCAATTAAACGATCAACATTGGTTAATTTAGCCGCTTGTTGCACTTCTTCTAAGGAATAATCTTCCCCTAGAGTGATGTTTCGTTTCACATCTCCGGCAAATAAAAAACTCTCTTGTAAAATCATCCCCACATATCGTCTTAAGTCTTTTTTGGCAATATCTCTAATATCCACACCATCAATTAAAATTCTGCCTTGAGTAGGTTCATAAAGACGGGAGAGAAGACGAATAATTGAACTTTTACCCGCACCGGTTGGACCAACTAAGGCCACTTTTTCCCCAGGGGTAATGGTGAAGTTTAAGCCTTTGAGAACAAACTCATCGGGTTTATAGCCAAACCAGACATTATCAAAGCATATTTCTCCTACCTGATCCTGATATTGACGACTCTCTAAAAACTGAATATTTTTCTCACTTTCTTGGATTTCTATGGGTTCTTTCATTAACTCCGTAATCCTTTCAATGGCGGTAAAACCAGCCTGAAACATGGTGAATTTATCCGCAAATTGACGCAAGGGATTAAATAAACGTTGCGCATATAAGATAAATGCTGATAGGGTTCCAAAGCTGATCACATCATCAATAATTAAATTTCCTCCCAACCATAAAACCTCGGCGATCGCTACTAAACTAATCCATTCTAGTGTGGCAGAAACCGCGGAATCATTAAAAATAGTTTTATTGGTTGCTTGACGATAATCACGATTAATTTCCCTAAATAATTCACTATTGAACCCTTCCCGTCGAAATAATTGGACGACGTTAATTCCGGCAATGTTTTCCTGTAAGATAGAATTTAATTCTGATAATTTTTCCCGTGCTTGATAATTTGCCTTGCGATATTGTCCCTGAAAATAGATGATTAAAGCTGTGATGGGGATCATCATCATTAATAACATTAAAGCTAGTTTTGCTTGCAGGGTAAACATGGTAAAAATGATGACTAAGATATAAATAGCATCACTAATGACTCCGATCGCCCCACTAGCAAATACATCTCCTAACGCTTCTACATCGCTGGTTAAACGAGTAATTAAACGACCAACAGGAGTACGATTAAAAAAACGACTTCCTAAAGAAGTAACATGAGTAAATAAATCTTCCCTAATACTAGCTGTAATATTTTGTCCCAATTTTTGGACAATAAATCCTTGGGATGAGCTACAAACTAAGCGAATAATAATAGTTATTAGTAATAAAATTGTTAGATATTGTAATCCCTTTTCTAAGGATAAGGTTTCGAGAAACCCCCAGGTGGACTCTTGACGCAATAAAGAAACTGCTTGGCCGATGATCAGGGGTTGTATGGCCCCAGCAATGGATAAGGGTAGTAATAAAGCTACAGACAGCCATAAAAGTCGAGGATGACGACGGATATAAGGCACTAGCTTGAGAACCAACCCTCCATCATTTTTTTTCAATTTCTTGACAGAGGCGTTAAACTGTGTATCAGGAGAAACGGTCATACTAGGGAAATAAAAATATTAATTATGTAAAATTTTTTGTCACTTAAAACTAAAGATAACATAAATTACTTTTATCATCAGTCTAGGATGATTATGATCAAGGAGATTCTGTAATTCGTTTAAGGGTTTATAGGATTCCCTTCTTTCTGGGAAACATTTAGCTATGACATCGATTTTAGGTTCTTTAATTATTTTTTGTTTATGTCCCTTATTGGGGGGACTTCCTCTAATTGAATGGTTAACTTATGGCCTCAAGGGTAAAAAATTATCCACTCTAGGAACAGGGAATGTTTCTGTGTCGGCCGCTTTTTATCATGGGGGAACTTTTGTTGGTATTTTAGCAGTCTTATCAGAGGCAGGAAAAGGCATTATTGCGGTTTTATTAGCCCGTTATTTTTTCCCCACCAACTCCCTCTGGGAATTAATGGCTTTGATAGCATTAATTATGGGTAGATATTGGATGGGAAATGGAGCTGGAACCACTAATTTATTTTGGGGAATGGTGATTCATGATTGGGCTGCTACTTTTTTAACAGCATTGATTAGTTTGATTAGTTTTACTATTTTTCGAGATCGGGTGACAGGCCGTTTAGTGGCTCTTATTCTATTAGCATTTATTTTAACAGTAAGACATTCTTATGATTCAGGATATATTGCCTTGGCTTGGTCTTTATCAGGCTTAATGGCTTGGATTTTTTATAAAATTCCTGATGATTTATCTCTACCAGAAACTGGCGTAAAATCTTCTTCTAAAACTATGTTTAATTTCTTTCGAGGTGAAAAGTCTCTTCTCTCTTTAGATCATAAATTGGATGCCCAAAAAGTAGGGCAAAAAGCAGCGAATTTGGCATATCTAAAAAGTTTAGGTTATGCTGTTCCTAATGGATGGATCTTTTTACCTGGGGATGATCCTGAACTCTTATTAAATTACCTTGATCCCAGTTTAGAAAATCCTTTTGTTGTGCGTTCTTCTGCTATGGGAGAAGATACAGAAACCGCTTCAGCCGCCGGACAATATTTAACCTGTTTAAATATTACCAATCCCATAGCTTTAAAAACAGCAATTTTGGATTGTTTAGCTGCTTATAATCATCCCCATGCGGTGAGATATCGTCGAGATAAAGGACAAATTGATGAGGGAATTACCTTATTAGTTCAAAAACAAGTGTTGGCTACTTTTTCTGGGGTTGCCTTTAGTCGAGATCCCGTTAATCCTCTCAATAATTGTGTCATTGTTGAAGCATTACCAGGGGCAGCCCATCAAATTGTTTCAGGAAAAATAACCCCCGAACAATATAAAGTTGAAGTTTATCCAGGGGAAAATGATGCTATCAAAATTCATGATTTAGATAACAATCAATCGCTAGAAATTCCTACATTTATTATTGAAAAAGTAGCCATATTAGCCAGGGATATAGAAGCTTTATATCATGGGATTCCTCAAGATATAGAATGGAGTTATGATGGAGAAACTTTATGGTTATTACAGACAAGAACGATAACCAATTTACAACCTATTTGGACGAGAAAAATTGCTTCTGAAGTCATTCCTGGGGTAATACGTCCTCTAACTTGGTCAATTAATCAACCGTTAACTTGTGGGGTATGGGGAGAGCTTTTTACCCTGGTTTTAAAGGAAAAAGCAGCAGATTTAGACTTTAATGAAACAGCTACTTTACATTACCAACAGGCCTATTTTAATGCTACTTTACTAGGAAAAATTTTTAGACGGATGGGACTGCCTCCAGAAAGTTTAGAATTTTTAACCAGGGGAGAAAAAATGACCAAACCCTCCTTATTATCTACCTTGAGTAATTTACCAGGTTTATTGAGATTATTGCAAAAAGAATGGAATTTAGAAAAAGATTTTTACCAAGATTATAATGACACATATAAAGCACAATTAGAACAATTTCAATCTCAAGATATTAACGCCTTGTCCCCTCAACAATTATTGCAGAAAATCGAAACAATATTATTGTTATTAAAATCAGCAACTTACTATAGTATTTTAGCCCCTTTAAGTTTAGCTTTAAGACAAGCTATATTACAAGTATCTCCTCAAAAACTTGACAATAATGGAACTCCCGAAATTGCTGCTTTAAAAGCTTTAGAAACATTAGCGAATAAATCAAATTTTCTCATCAATCGAGAAGAAATTGATAATTATAATGATTTATTTTCTCTTTTAGACAGCACTGCCTCAGGACAAGAAATTATCAAAGAATTAAATCAAATTATAGACACTTATGGTTATTTAAGTGATGTGGCAACCGATATTTCTATTCCCTGTTGGGGAGACGATCCTGAACGAGTTAAAAAATTGTTTATTCAGTTAACAATTAACCAAAATCAGATTAATAAGAATTTAAAAATTAATCAACAGAATGGGAAAACTGCTCAGGTTCAAAGACGACTTAATTTGAAAGGAAAAGTAACCGAAGTTTACTCCCAGTTTTTAGCTCAATTACGATGGTCTTTTTTGAGTTTAGGTGACTATTTAATAGAAAAGGATATGATTAATAAATCTCAAGACATTTTTAACTTAACTTATGATGAAATCAAGGAAGCTATGGCAACAATAGATAGTAACAATAAAACAGAACTTAAAGAATTAATAGAACAAAGACAGGCAACCTTTAAAATCAATCAAGGTTTAAAAAATATCCCCTATGTAGTATACGGAAATATACCAAAAATTATCGAGCAAAACTCATCTATGTTAATCAATTCTAAGGTTCAATTACAGGGAATTGGTGCCAGTTTTGGAACAGTAGAAGGATACATCAAAATTTGTCAGAATTTTCAACAAATAACAGAGCTTAAAAAAGATACCATTTTAGTCGTTCCCTATGTTGATTCAGGTTGGGGACCGCTATTAGCAAGAGCAAGTGGTATCATAGCAGAAGTGGGTGGTGTCTTATCTCATGGTGCTATCATTGCCAGAGAATATGGTATTCCTGCTGTCATGAATATTGATCATGCTACCGAATTATTAAAAGAAGGCCAAAAGGTGAAAATTGATGGACAGCAAGGTATGATTTACATTTTAGAAAATTAATGGCAAAAATGATGAATAAATTTCTAAAAAAACATTTTAAAATTAAAACTTTTATCAAACAACTCAATCAATTTGACTGGATAGTGATTGGTTGTATTTTGGTACTCACTCTTTCGATCACAACCCTATTAGTAAAAGGGCAACAAGTGCCTTTAAAAGTTAACTATTTTAGTTGGGAAGGGAAAAAAGTTGGCGTAGAAGATAAAAGCTTTACCCTCAGTTTTAATCGCTCCGTTGATACCAATAGTGTTGAAAAAAATCTCATTATTGAACCGCCCCTTCCAGGAAGAATTGTCTGGCAAGGAAGAACATTAACTTATACTTTAGACGATCCCCCAATTTATGGAACTAATTATCAGATTAAATTAGAAAATGTTCAACCAAGGGATGAAGATAAAAACCAGAAACCATCTGTCAGTTTATTCAGTAATTTATTCAGCACCCGTGACCGAGTTTTCGCTTATATTGGTATTGAAGGAGAAGAAAAAGGACGATTAATTTTATACAACCTTACTAATGTTAATCAACCTCAAAAAACGATTTTAACTCCTCAGGATTTAGTGGTTACGGATTTTAAAATTTATCCTGATAGTGAGAAAATTTTATTTAGTGCGTTTGAGCCAAGTTTTCGCAGTCAAGGATTAGCGAAACAAGAACTATACACTGTAACAACAGGGTTTAACCGATCTCCTTTGAGAAACCCTCCTCCAAGAGCAGGGAAATTAAAACCAATTCTTGATGCTAAACAATATCAAAATGTCAGTTTTGATCTCTCAAAAAATGGCAAAGTTATCATTATTGAACGGGTTAATCATAAAAACAAAAATGATGCTAGTTTGTGGATGATTAAAGAAAACGAGGAACCCACATCATTAGGGATTCCTGCCTCAGAATTTGCCATTTCTCCTGATGGAAAAAGCCTAGCTGTGACTCAAGAAGGGGGAATACGTATGGTTCCTTTGGGAGCAAATGGGGGAACGTCTCGTATTTTTCAGAATTATGAAAAAAACCTCGGATTTTCTGCCAATGGGGAAAAACTGTTGCTGCTCAAAGATAATATAGATTACACCCGTTCTTTAATGATCATTAATCTAGCAGGAGAAACCCAAGAACTCTTTAGGAGTCCTTATCCTGTTCTCGATTGTCAATTTGAACCGAGAGATGAACAGGAGCTTTACTGCTTAAAAATAGATGTCATTCAAGAAGAAACAGGACAATATCGAGAAGAACCCTTTTTATCAGTCATCAATACCCAAAAACGTACAGATGTACCCTTGTTAGCCTTACCTAATTATCGAGATGTGGTCTTGAGTATGTCCCCTGATGGAGTAGGATTATTATTCGATCAGGTAGTAACTAAAATACCCCAGTCTGGGTCAGATTTACTCACCAGCCAAAAACAAGCGATCGCCGATGGCCGAGTATGGTTACTTCCCTTACCCGACTTAAAAGAAACCAACCCATCTTTAAAGATTCAACCGCAAGAATTGATTTTTGGTTTTAAACCTCAATGGTTACCATAAGTCAATGGGTGAGACTGTCAACGACCCCAAAATAGGGATGTTTTGATAGAATTTTGAGGGAGGGTCTTCACCCACCATTTTTGATAAATTTCAACTCTAAGATTAATTTTAAAAAAAAGTTTATGGAAATTCCCATGTCTGGTCAGTTAAATCGTCCCCTTCCTTGGATTTTAGCCATGATGACAGGGGGACTGCTTTTAGTTGGGGGATTCACCTATCGAATGGCAACAACCCCCGTTACTAAGAGCGAAATAGACAAAATTACAGTGATAGCCAAACGAGAAACCCTCGACGTTGACATTGAAGCCAGCGCAGTAGTAGAACCCATTGAAAGTGTTAATATTAGCCCCAAAAACCCAGGACGGTTAGTGGAATTGCGGGTAGAACAAGGAATGACCGTTAAAAAAGGACAAATTTTGGCTTTGATGGAACATACAGAAATCAAAGCAGAAGGAAAATTTGCCGAAGCTAACTATAATCAGGCGATCGCCGAACTAGAAGCAGCTAAAGTTCGTATTCCTAGTGAAATTGAACAGGCGCGAACCCGTTACATACAGGCCCAGGCCCAACTAGAAGAAGCTAAGGCCAACCTCGAACAAGCGAGTCAAAGAATTCCTAAAGATATTGCTCAAATTGAAGCCCAAATTATCTCGGCACAATCCCGTCTTCAATTAGCTGAGTCCCGTCTCCAAGATAACGCCAAACTATTAGAGGAAGGAGCGATTACCAAAGATAGATATCGAGACCTGGTAAACACCCGTGATAATGCTTTAGCTGACTTCATTGAGGTGCAAACCAGACTAGAACAAGCAAAGAACACCAAAAACCCCGAAATCAGACAATTTCAACAAGAAGCTCGCCAAGCGCAAGCAGCGATGATTGAGACACAAATTCAACTCGAAGAACGACAAAGAACTGCTCAAACAGAAATCGCTGCCCTACAATCGTCTGTCGAAGCTACTAAAGCGCAACTAGAACAGGTGGTCATTCAATTCCAAGATACAGCCATCCGCGCCCCGTTTGATGGCACTGTCACCCAGAAATATGCCACTCCAGGGTCTTTTGTCACTCCGACTACCTCTGCTTCGAGTACCGCCTCAGCCACCTCCAGTTCCATCATAGCCCTCGCCAGAGGGTTAAAAGTGGTGGCTAAAGTCCCAGAAGTTGATATTGCTATGATACAGAGAGGTCAACCGGTGGCTATTAGGGCTGACGCTTATCCTAATGAGGTATTTCAAGGAAAAGTGGTGCTAATGGCCCCAGAAGCGGTTGTGGAACAGAATGTGACCTCCTTTGAAGTGACCATCGCTCTAGTAACCGGTCAAGATAAGTTATTATCACGGATGAATACGGATGTTACCTTTTTAGGTCAACAACTTAGTGATGCTTTGGTGGTTCCTACGGTAGCTATTGTCACCCAAAACGGGGAAACTGGCGTGATGGTGCCCGACGAAAAGGATCAGCCTCAATTTCAAGGGGTTACCATTGGCCAAGTGTTAGAGGATAAAACCCAAATTATTTCCGGTCTCAGCGCAGGAGAAAGAGTATTTATCGATTTGCCAAATTAAAAATGATCAAGAGGTGCTAATAACCGGCTTGGCTAGAGTTTTGGCCTGGTACTATTGCGCAACAGTTATCAGCAGTTATCAAGGCGATCGCCTCTGGGAAAAAACCCTAGTGCGCTTAGTTTTGGCCTGGTACTATTGCGCAACAGTTATCAGCAGTTATAAAAGCGATCGCTTCAGAGAAACAGAACTAAAAGTGTGCTTAGTTTTGAGGTGGTTAGTAGGCTCTGTCTGCAAACCACTAGAATATTAAAAATGAGTTAATTTCCTCCCCTGCTCCCCTCAACTAAGATTTTTGTAACTTTGCAGACACGCCCTAGAGCGCAACAGTTATCTATGGTGATCATTTCTAACTATTATTCAAGATATAATTTGAGGATACATAGATTTAAAAGAGGAACCGATGAATCAAATATCTGCTAAAATCGGTCAAAACCAATCACTAACTTATGAGGAAGACTTTTATCAGTGGACAATTGAACAATCTCAAGCATTACGAGATCGTCAGGTAAAATCATTAGATTGGGATAACTTAACAGAGGAGATAGAAGCATTGGGGAAGGAACAACTTCATGCAGTGGAAAGTTATCTGAAGCAATTAATCGCCCATCGTTTTAAACTAGAATATGTCAATGATGAATATTGTCGTCGAGGATGGCAAAAAGAAATTAATACATTTAGAGATGGTATTGAGGATCGTTTAACTAATTCATTAAAACGCAAAATTAATCTAGAAAAAGTGTATCAACGAGCCAAAAGAGACTTATTAATAGATTATCAAGAACTGAAAAAACAGTTACCTGAAAAATCTCCATATTCTCTAGATGAATGGCTACAATAAGAATGATTTTGTTGGCTATTTTGATTATTATTATACAGTTAATTTAATCTCGATAAATATCTCTACGATGACGACAACTAACAAGAATAATTATTAACTGCTGGTCATTAATTTCATATCGTACTCTATAATTACCAATTCTAATACAATATTCATTTTCAAATCCTTTAAGTTTTTTAACACCTACGGGACGAGTTTCATCTGCGAGTTTTGATATTTTTGTGATTATCCTTTGATAAACTTCAGGAGATCATTGTTTTAATTGTTTTTGTACAGGTTTGCGAATGATGACAGTATAAGTTATTAAACATAACACTCCTCGTAAATTAATAAAGTAAAGTAAATATGAGTAATACTAACTCAAACCGATTATTTTGTCAAGTCAATTCTTGATTAAGACGGTTTTTGGTTATTTTATCTGGTTTTTAGCTGATTCATAAGCATCAATATTTTGAAAAATAACCCTAGTGCGCTTAGTTTTGGCACAGTTACTATTGCGCAACAGTTATCAGCAGTTATCAGAAGCGATCGCTTCTGAGGAAAAACCCTAGTGCGCTTAGTTTTGAAGTGGTAACAGTTGCGCAACAGTTATAAACAGTTATCAAAAGCGATCGCTTTATGTGTATAATGTAGAAAAATTTACACATAAAACACATTAAATGAAGCCATGCGAACCAATATTGACCTTGACGATCGCTTACTCGAAGAAGCGTTTAGATTAACGAATTTGCGGACTAAGAAAGATTTAGTCAATTTTGCCCTTAAAGAACTTATTAGACATCATAAAAAGCGTAATTTACTAGATTTAAGCGGTAAAATTCATTTTTCTGATAATTACGATTACAAATCAACACGAGACAATCAAAATGTTTCTGATTGATACTTCTGTGTGGATTATGATTTTTCGAGATAAGACGGGAAATAGTCGTCAAACACTAGAATCTATTATCAAAGATGACAATATTTTCCTGACTCGTTTTACCCAAATGGAATTATTGCAAGGGTGTCGAGATGAGAGAGAATGGAGGTTATTAGAGACTTATCTCGAAGATCAAGATTATATTGAGGTAAATTATTCTACTTGGGTCGCTGCTGCTCGTATTTACTACGATTTAAAGCGACAGGGATTAACTGTTAGAAGTAGTATTGATTGTTGCATTGCTCAATTAACCATTGATGCACAACTCACCTTAATTCATAATGATCGAGATTTTGAGATGATTCAAAGGGTGCGTTCATTTGAGGGAACTCGCTTTCAAACCTAGTGCGCTTAGTTTTGAGACTACTACTAGAGCGCAACAGTTATGAGCAGTTATAAAGGCGATCGCTTCTGAGGAAAAACCCTAGCACGCTTAGTTTTAACACAGTTACGGTAGCGCAACAGTTATAAACAGTTATCAAAGGCGATCGCAATGTTATACTTTAACAATATTTTGGGGCAGACAATTCAGGACGATCCCTAAAAAATTTAACTCTTTACTTACAATTTATCGATACTTGTTCTGTGAGTCCAATGGACAAAGAGACAGCAATTATCTATTCTAAAACTCGTTTAAGATGAAAATGTAAAGGCCATCCTATTCCTGAAAATGATATTTGGATTGCTGCACAATGTTTAAGGAATAACTGGACATTGGTAACCGATGATAAAGATTGTAATTATATAAACGATTTACAGATAGAGCGTTCCTAATGGCTTTCCCTAAGTTAAGATATTTTTTATAATAAAACTTAATCATTTCATCTGCCACTCTATCACATCCATGAATAGTACCTTCCTTAATCATCTCAACAGTCCAAAACGTCCTGTCCTCGTCTTTGATGGTGCGACAGGAACCTCCTTACAAAGTCAAAATTTGACCGCAGACGATTTCGGAGGACCTGAATACGAGGGTTGTAATGAATATTTAGTGCATACCAACCCCGAAGCAGTAGAAAAGGTACATCGAGGGTTTTTGGAAGCGGGTGCAGATGTTATTGAAACGGACACCTTTGGGGGGACTTCTATTGTCCTTGCAGAGTATGATTTAGCGGATAAAGCTTACTATTTGAATAAAAAAGCCACAGAAATCGCTAAAAAAATGGCTGCTGAATATTCTACCCCAGAAAAGCCCCGTTTTGTGGCCGGTTCTATGGGTCCAGGGACTAAGTTACCCACGTTAGGACATATTGACTTTGATACCCTCAGAGACGCTTACGTTGAGCAAACAGAAGGATTATACGATGGGGGTGCAGATTTATTAATTATTGAAACTTGTCAGGATGTATTACAAATAAAAGCAGCTTTAAATGCAGTCGAAGAAGTATTTGAGAAGAAAGGCGATCGCTTACCTCTCATGGTTTCGATTACCATGGAAACTATGGGGACGATGTTAGTAGGAACAGAAATAAGTGCAGCGTTAGCGATTTTAGAACCCTATAAAATAGATATTTTAGGACTCAATTGTGCAACGGGTCCTGAACAGATGAAAGAACATATAAAATATTTATCAGAACATTCTCCCTTTATTGTTTCTTGTATTCCCAATGCTGGTTTACCTGAGAATGTTGGAGGACAAGCCCATTATCGTTTGACTCCTATAGAATTAAAGATGGCCTTAATGCACTTTATTGAAGATTTAGGGGTACAAATTATTGGGGGATGTTGTGGTACTCGTCCCGATCATATTAAGTCATTATCAGAACTTTCTCAAGAATTAACGCCTAAAGAACGTCATCCTGAGTATGAACCTTCAGCTGCTTCAATTTATAGTACCCAGTCTTATATTCAAGATAATTCATTTTTGATTATTGGGGAACGATTAAACGCCAGTGGTTCTAAAAAATGTCGTAAGTTATTAGATGCTGAAGACTGGGATAGTTTAGTATCCTTAGCAAAATCTCAGGTAAAAGAAGGCGCGCACGTTTTAGATGTTAACGTGGATTATGTGGGACGAGATGGGGTACGAGATATGAACCAATTAGCTTCTCGTTTAGTGAATAATATTACCCTTCCTTTAATGTTAGATTCCACAGAATGGCAAAAAATGGAGTCAGGTTTAAAGGTTGCAGGGGGGAAATGTATTCTCAATTCTACTAACTACGAAGATGGAGACGAACGCTTTTTGAAAGTGTTGGAATTAGCCAAAAAATATGGTGCTGGTGTGGTAGTGGGAACCATCGATGAAGAGGGAATGGGACGCACCGCAGATAAGAAGTTTGAAATTGCTAAACGTGCTTATGATGCAGCCATAGAATATGGAATTTCTCCTCATGAAATCTTCTTTGATCCCTTAGCCTTACCCATTTCAACTGGGATAGAAGAGGACAGAGAGAACGGAAAAGCTACGGTTGAGTCCATAAAACGCATCCGAGAGGAATTGCCCGGATGTCATATTCTCTTAGGTATTTCTAATATTTCTTTTGGGTTAAATCCTGCGGCCAGACAAGTGTTAAACTCTGTATTTTTATACGAGTCAATGCAGGTAGGTTTGGATGGTGCTATTGTTAGCGCAAGTAAAATTTTACCCCTAGCGAAAATTGAAGAAGAACATCAAAAAGTCTGTCGTGATTTAATTTATGACTTACGAAAGTTTGATGGTGATATTTGTACCTATGATCCTTTGACGAAGTTAACAGAATTATTCGCAGGCAAAACAACTAAAAAAGATCCCTCTAAAACTGCTAAACTACCTATAGAAGAAAGACTGAAACAACATATTATTGATGGGGAGAGGTTAGGGTTAGAAGATGCACTCGCAGCAGCTTTGAAACAATATCCTCCTTTAGATGTCATTAATGTCTTCTTGTTAGATGGAATGAAAACAGTAGGGGAGTTATTTGGTTCGGGACAAATGCAGTTACCTTTTGTTCTACAGTCTGCACAAACCATGAAAGCTGCTGTTGCTTACTTAGAACCTTTTATGGATAAAGAAGAAGGAGACAGCAATGATAGTGGAAAAGGAAAATTTGTCATTGCAACAGTGAAAGGAGATGTCCATGATATCGGTAAAAATTTAGTTGACATCATCCTCTCTAATAATGGTTATAAGGTCATTAATTTAGGGATTAAACAACCTGTTGAAAACATTATCCAAGCCTATGAAGAACATAAACCAGACTGTATCGCTATGAGTGGCTTATTGGTGAAATCCACTGCATTTATGAAGGATAATTTAGAGGTATTCAATGAGCGTGGTATTGAAATTCCTGTTATCTTAGGAGGGGCAGCATTAACCCCAAAATTTGTCTATGAAGACTGTCAAAACACCTATAAAGGTAAAGTTGTCTATGGAAAAGATGCTTTCTCAGACTTGCATTTTATGGATAAATTAATGCCAGCAAAAGCAGCAGCAAGTTGGGATAATTTACAAGGATTTTCAGGAGAATTTAACAGTGAAAATAGTCTATTTCAAGAAAAAAGGAGCGAAAAAGCAGCCGAAAAAGCTAATGATAAAAATGGTCAATCAGCAGATGCAGAAACTCCTACAGTTATCGATACAAAACGCTCAGAAGCAGTTGATATAATGGAACCCGCTACCCCACCATTCTGGGGGACTAAAATCCTAAAATCAGAAGAATTCGACTTAAATGAAATTTTCTGGTATTTGGATTTACAGGCATTAATTGCAGGTCAATGGCAATTCCGTAAACCAAAAAACCAATCACGGGAAGAATATGAAGCATTTTTAGCTGAGAAAGTTTATCCCATTTTGGAAGAGTGGAAACAGAAAGTAATCACCGAAAACTTGTTACATCCTACGGTTATTTATGGTTACTTCCCTTGTCAGTCTCAAGACAATAGTTTACTGATTTATGATCCAGAAATTGTTAAAAATGCTAACAATAAAATTCCAGAAAATTTAGAACCGATATGGACAATTGACTTTCCTCGTCAGAAGTCTGGCCGTCGTCTTTGTATTGCAGACTTCTTTGTTCCGAAAGAATCAGGAAAAACAGATGTATTTCCCATGCAAGCGGTAACAGTAGGAGAAATTGCCACAGAATACGCTCAAAAACTCTTTTCTGCTAACGATTACACTAATTATCTCTATTATCATGGTATGGCAGTCCAAACTGCTGAAGCATTAGCAGAATGGACACACACCAAAATACGCCGAGAATTAGGATTTTCTGACCAAGAACCTGATAATATCCGAGAAATGCTACAACAGCACTATCAAGGTTCTCGTTACAGCTTCGGATATCCTGCTTGTCCCAATATCCAAGATCAATATAAACAATTAGAGATTATGGGATGCGATCGCATTAATATGTATATGGATGAAAGTGAGCAAATCTATCCTGAACAGTCTACCACCGCTATTATTACTTATCATCCTGTCGCTAAGTATTTTAGTGCGTAGTATCTCAGTAAAATTCTACTAGGGGTCAAGGGCCGTTGACCCTACCTAGAAAAGACGGGGGAGTGAGAGCCTCCCTTTTATATAATTTTAAAAGTTCAGGGAATCTTAACCAAACTTAATGATTAATGTTAAGCTTGAAAGAAAATAGTTGATTTCAATCAGTACAAACTTGTTTAATCCATCAGAACCAATTATTCGATTTAAACAAAAAGACCTCGATATTCAAGATTTATGCGGACTTTTAAGGATTAATGTCCCCATAGGTTCCCAAAAATTATTTTGTCGGCTTTACACCCGCATCGATCAAGTATTTTTGTTATGGGGGATAATTACAGCCGTTATCTTTATGACAGCACATTTTTTTCCTATAAGCTGGCATTTCCAAGCAATACTATGGTCGATAATTACTATTATAGGAAGTGTGATTATGGCTTACTTAGCTAATTTTTGGGTAGCGGTAGAACAGTTGCGATGGGTAGTCTATTTATGGATAGGTTTAATGCTACTGGGTTTAGGAATTACTGATTGGGGAATTTTTGGAAAAGTTGCTATTGTTTTAATAAATCTCTGTCCTCTATGGTTAGGAATAACGGCTATAGGCTATATAGTTATGGGAATTGGCATGAGATCAAGAGCTTTTATTCTTAGTGGAATTTTACATGGTTTAGGAATAAAAATTTTACCTTTCTTTGCACCCTGGCAATTTCTCATTACTGGCATAATTATGACGGCTTGTCTACTGTTTTTAGCAGAATTACAGTGGGATATGAGACCTCCTATTGAATCCGGAATTTTAACAGAAGAAGAAATGGAATTTAATAAAAAGCAAAATCAACTTCGTCAGAGGACCACTAATTAAACATCTTCAGCCAATTTAAAAATAAACAAAAGTTACAAGACATTAAGTTTTTTAACTATCCTGAGAAAAATTCCTAAAAAGTCTTTTAAAGTTAGTTATTATGTAATCAAGTTAAATATCTCTAAAAGCTGTAAATCCTAAAGGAGGAAAAAGCTAAGAGTAGAGCCTGACCATTAAGGTTAGATCAGGGTTTTTGTTGTTTAACCTGTTGATTGCTACCTAAAGGAGAACGGTGTCAAGGAGCAAATAGCCATAATAGAAAAGGCTCTTTAGATAAAATAAAAAACTTCTCCTCTCATTTTAGAGAAGATTTTAGGAAAAAGGAAGTGGTGTTGGGTTTTTACCGTTTCCCTGACTTTGTGTCTTGGACGAAGATGTTAAACCATCTACAAGAACAACTTGGACAAGGTGGCACTTTCAGTGTTTCCTGAAATGCAAATTACCCTTCTTTTGGTAACTTAGAGATAATAATAAAGAGCGACTACCCTCACCGCATTGCGTTGAGGGTTCGTTTTAACAGAATGTTAGCAGAAGTCCCCAGCTAAAATCTCCATCACCAAGAATAAATCAGATGATCTATGATTTGGGGGGAGTTAGTCTAAACTCCAGTTAGGGCTGGGGCATGGTCTCACCATTCCCCTAAACATGGCTTTTGCTTATGGAAAAGCTTTTTTATCTTTATAAGGCGATCGCTTCATTTTGAGGACTAAAACTCGTTTCATAGGTGTTTTCATATCAATAGACTCACGATCTCAATAAAAATCCCCTCCACACTTCCCACCCCTCCCCCACTTCCCACCCTCACTGAACCAAAATATTCATACATCCAATTGAAAACTGCTATCACTAGAGTAAATTAAGGTATCCCCGATATTAAGAGAGTGCTAATTTTGAGCAACTCTCTTGTAAGTCACTTCTAGAATACAGGTAACATATCTTACTCTTCTTTTATTGAAATCTTAGTCCTTGATATAAGGATTGAAAATCATGAATTTCACTCGTTCTTTACTCACACTCACTTTAATCAGTGGTAGTTTCCTGTTGCCTGTTGATGGCATCAAACCACAAGCGATCGCCTCTGAAGTTACGACTTCTACCACATCCTCCATAGAGTTACCCACCCCAGAAACGCAGCAAACCCCTTCCGTGGAAGAAACCGCGATTTCTAACCCACAAGAAGAAACAAACACCATAGCTACCCGTATTGTTCTCAATTTAAAAGAACGTCGTGTTTACGCTTATCAGGATGAGAACGTAATCGCCAGTTATCGAGTGGCTATTGGTAAACGAGGTTGGGAAACCCCTAGAGGTAACTTTTCTGTTGTGCAAATGGTGGAAAACCCTCAATGGAAAAACCCCTGGAATGGTCGTGTTAGCGCACCTGGACCCAATAGTCCCCTAGGAGAACGTTGGATCGGTTTCTGGAGAAATGATAATAAATATATTGGTTTTCATGGAACCCCAGGAGAACACGTTATGGGTCAAGCCGTTTCTCATGGTTGCGTTAGAATGCGCAATCGAGATGTGAAAGAATTGTATGAGTTAGTGCAAACCGGTACCCCTGTCATTGTTCAGTAAATCCGCTTTTGACGGAAAAATTAGGGGTGTGAATGAAGAATCCCCTTCCCTTTAGGGAAGGGGATTCTCAAATAAACATAAGTCCTCAAGGGAGTACCTTGAGGACATCAAAAAAAGGCATTTTTGGGCTAATCTTCTAGATCATCAAACAATAGTTCTTCTAAAATGGCTTGCATTTGTTCATCTTCAGCAGAAACTAAATCGACTTTCCCTAATAAATTATATCTGGCTAAAAATAGCAAAGGAGATAAGGGAGTATAAATTGAGTATTTTTGTTTTTGATGATAAAAATCTTTTAAAAATTGTAACTCTTCTGAATCGAGGGAAGGTCCATCGGTTTCTAATTCTAGGGTGAGAATACCATCATCTTCTATGGGAGGCAATTCTCCTGTAACAGTTAGGGTAAAGGCCGTTAGTTTGAGACTTAAATCCAATTCAGCTAACACTGCTTTGGCATCAGGAAAAATCCCTTCGATTTCCCCTTGATCCTCTAACAAAATAGCATTGGTCATGTCTTCTTTGTCTTCAAGATCCTCATCTTCACTATCCCAAGCTAAAATCACTACAGGAATATCCACCGGCATTAATAACAAATAAGTGCCGTCATTTCCTTCAATGGCGTTTTCTACATAACAATCAAGGGTATTCCCCTTTTCATCGGTTAATGTAAGACGCTCAATATCTTCCGAATCGCTTTCTTGATTATATTCAAAGGAGGACATGGTTTTAAATTCAGGCTGCGATTGCATTAGAATATCATAAATTGTCATCAGAAATTGACCTGCTTAATGAAGATAATTGCCTAACCATTGATTTCCGTGTAAATACTCAAAACTAGCAACATCGGTCAGATTATATTGTAATGGAGTCAGTGTGATGTAATTCTGTTGAATTGCTTGTACATCTGTAGGAATCTCTGGAGGAAGATGAATGTGATTGGGTTGTTCGATTTCGGTTACCAATTCTCCTGCTAGCCAATAGTAGCTTTTTCCTCTAGGATCAACCCGTTTCTCGAAGTTCTCAATATAACGTCGTAACCCTTGACGGGTTAACATCACTCCTGCGATCGCATCGGCAACTACGGGGGGAATATTAACATTGAGCAGGGTACTTTCGGGTAAAGGATGTTCCCTTAATTGTTGGATTAAGCGACAAGCAAAGTCGGCCCCAGGTTGAAACTCCCGCACAGAAAAACTGGCTAAACTCATGGCTACACTGGGAATACCTTCAATAATGCCTTCCATTGCCGCGGAAACCGTACCTGAATATAACACATCTGTGCCTAAGTTTGAGCCGTGATTGATGCCAGAAACGATAAAATCAGGACGATGCTCTACTAAGGTATTCAGAGCTAATTTAACACAGTCTGATGGGGTTCCAGAACAAGACCAAGCAGTAATTTTCGGGTCAAAAAATTCTTCGATAATATCAGCGCGAATGGGACGATGAAGGGTTATTCCATGACCAGTTGCGGAACGTTCTCGATCTGGACAGACAACAGTAATATTATAACCTGCTAGAGCTAGGGTATTGGCTAAGGTGCGAACACCCAGAGCAAAAATACCATCATCGTTACTGATTAAAATGTTTATTTTAGAAGGATCTGTCATTGTTCATCAATGGTTGAGAGTCAAAGCTTTAGTCTTAATCATAAAATAGTTTTTCTCCATCATTAATTATTCTTATGATATTTTTGTTCGCAAACAGGGAACACTAATATAGCAAACGAATATACATTATCATGAAAATAGTTAAACAATCACCTCGTCTCAGGGAATACTTTAACGATAAAATTAATAATAAAAATACCGACCGCCGTCAAAGAATTAGTGAAGAATTAGGAGGTGGAATTTTAGGAACAATTGGTTCAAGTTTTTGGCAGTTTGAACAGATGAAAAATCAAGTAAAAGGGGCTTTGGGTGAAAATTTAGTCTCTATGTTAGCAATATCATTGTCGGATAATTGGGTCATATTTAAAAATGCTTTAATTCCAACCGATAGGGGAAGTTTGACTGAAGTAGATTTGCTTTTAATTGGAGAAAATGGGATTTTCTTAATTGAAGTTAAAACTTGGAAAGGTTCATGGACTGCTTATCAAGATAAATGGAAACATAGAAAAGGTTCTCGTTGGGTTCCTGTAGAAAATAGTCCTACGCTACAAAGTTTATATCATAAAAAAATGTTTGAAAAATGGATTCATTCAGCAGTTAAAAATTTACCATCAGAATTGATATTAGCTCCTGTTATTTTTCCTGTAGCAAAATGGCTTGGGGTTAACCGTTGTTCTGTCCCAGTTTGTCATGGTTTACCTGAACTTCGACAATTTATACAACAAAAAAATTACCGATTAAATTACACAACTATTCAGCAAGTTACCACACTAATTAAAGACTTAGATTTGGGGTCTTTAAACTTGTCAAAAAAGCCTAAACCGATACTGAAAAAACGTTAAATCTATTAACAATAGCACTACTAACAAAGATTATCACCTTACAGATCAATTATTATCAAAAATCGAGGCAAAAATCAATTAAAAAAGTCAGAAAAAAATAATTTACTTGACAAATGACCGATGAGATAGTCACTAAAGAATCGTACATCGATCAGGACGAAGACCACAAGCATCATGTAAATAGGTGTGAGCTATGTCTTTTTGAGGTTTTTGCGTATTAACATGGATCAGGACCCTTATACAGCGTTTTAGACTACCCTTAACGTCCATTTGTTGAACATCGAGGAGAGGCACATCTTCCCAATGGGGACGTTTGCGGGCGATCGCAGCCGGAAAAATTGCATCAAGATCCTGAGTGGCCGTAAAGGTGACGCTAACAATATCTTCAGGGTTGAGTTGGTTCTGGGTTTCCACCACATCTAACAACTCAGTAACCGCCTTTTTTATCGCTTCTTTGCTATTTTCTGTGACGGTGGTTGCCCCTCGAATACCCCTTACTTTCCACTCCACGATCGCATACCTCCAACAAATTTTGGTGTTACTCTGTACTCACATTCTCTCACCCCTAGACCTATTTTTCGGTTAGGTTCAACCTATTTTAAGGCCGATATAACCAGAGGGGTTGACCACTGGTTTTGATCTCAAAGTCTAACCAGTCTATAGTCGTTCTCAGTTTGGACTTACTTTGGTTCCGGGAAAGAACACGATTGAGTAAGGATTTTGGTTCTTCAATAGTGTAACATAGAGCTTTATCGGGGTTTAAGCCAGCTAATTCGGCTGCCCAACGACGGGCATCTTCTTCCGTTCCTAACCGATCAACTACCCCTAAATCTAAGGCCTGTTGTCCCGTAAAAATACGACCATCGGCAAAGGTTTTTACCTTTTCTACATCTAAGTTACGGCCTTCGGCTACCGTAGTCACAAACTGTTGATAACTGGTATCAATCATCTCTTGAAGAATGCTATGTTCTTCTTCTGTTAATTCTCGATCAAAGGAAAGAATATCTTTATAAGGTCCAGATTTAATCACTTGAAAAGAGACCCCGATTTTATCTAATAATCGTTCTAAATTATTGCCTCGTAAAATGACCCCAATACTTCCCGTAATGGTGCCGGGATTAGCCATAATATGTTGCGCCCCCATGCCAATATAAACCCCACCCGAAGCAGAAATATTACCAAAACTAGCGACAATTTTCACCTTATCTTGTAATCGTCTGAGGGCTTCATAAATTTCTTGAGAGTCCCCAACAGTCCCCCCAGGAGAGTCAATCCGTAATAATAACGCTGGAAAGTTTTTCTCTTTAACGGTTTCTAAAGCTTTAAGAACATATTGGCGAGTTTCCGATGCGATCGCCCCTGTGATTTCGATGCGGGCTATTTGTTTACTAGGTCTAGGTTTAAATGGCCAAATCATAAATTATTAATTTCAAATTAACACAGATGAGCCATATTTTAACAGAATTCTTGGTAGAGAGTGGGGAGATGGAGACAAATGTGGCATTTTTTCTGGAGATTTTGTCACAGGTTATTAGGACAAAAGTCGGTGAATATCACGGTAGAGACGTTTTATGAAACGTCTCTACAAAAGTCAGTTGTGGAAACTGTCCGAAAATGGTTGAACTATCAAACTAACTTAAAAAGGCCATTTCCAATTGGTAATTTCCGGTTTATCGATGCCATTCTCATAAGCATAAGCACGATGTTCAATAATGGCATTCTTCATGCGTTGTTGGACATAAGCAGCTGCCGATCCTAGTTTTGGAACGCGAGCAATCACATCTAAAACTAGATTGAAACGATCAATTTGGTTATTCATTGCTAACTCTAAAGGGGTATTAATATTCCCTTTTTCTTTGTAGCCACGAACGTGAAGATTATCATGGTTATTGCGGTGATATGTTAACTTATGAATTAACCAAGGATAACCATGAAAATTGAAGATGATGGGTTTATCAACCGTAAACAAGGTGTCAAAATCACGGTCAGAAAGTCCATGAGGATGTTCTGATTCTGATTGTAATTTAAACAAATCAACTACATTGATAAAGCGCACTTTTAAGTCAGGAAATTCTTCCCTTAAAATAGCGGTTGCTGCTAACGCTTCTTTGGTGGCAACATCTCCACAACAAGCCATAATGACATCGGGTTCATCGGGGTCTTTTCCACAGTCATCGTTACTGGCCCATTCCCAAATTCCAATGCCTTTGGTACAGTGTTTAATGGCTTCGTCCATGGTTAAATATTGCAGATGTTTTTGTTTATCAGCAACAATAACATTGACGTAATCTTTACTCTTTAAACAGTGATTTCCAACGGATAATAAACAGTTAACATCGGGGGGAAAATAGACCCGAACCACATCGGCACTTTTATTGGTCACTAAGTCAACATAACCGGGATCTTGGTGAGAGAAACCGTTATGATCTTGTCGCCAAACTGTTGAAGAAAGGAGAATATTTAATGAAGAAATAGGGGCGCGCCAAGGCACTTCATTCTTACAAATATCTAACCATTTTGCGTGTTGATTAAACATAGAATCAACGACGTGAGCAAAGGCTTCATAAGTGTGGAAAAAGCCGTGACGACCGGTTAATAAATACCCTTCTAACCATCCTTGTAAAGTGTGTTCACTTAACATTTCCATCACCCGACCATCCGTGGTGATTTCTGTGCCGTCTGCATCCTCTTCTAAGATATCAGCCATCCAGACTTTTTTGCTGACTTCGTAGATAGCATTGAGACGGTTAGAAGCGGTTTCATCTGGCCCAAACACACGGAAACTGGTCATGTTGTTGGCCATGACATCCCGTAAAAATACCCCCAAGGGTCGAGTATTTTCCGCTTCTACGGCACCGGGTTTGTCCACTTCTACTCCATATTCGCGAAAATCAGGCATTGTCAGGTCTTTTCGCAATAACCCACCGTTAGCGTAAAGGGTGGCACTAATACGATGGTTTCCTGTGGGAGCTAAGTCTTTTAATTCTGGAATTAAAGTACCGTTTTCGTCAAATAGTTCTTCGGGTTTATAGCTTTTTAACCAGTCTTCTAGAACCTTGATATGTTCTGGGTTTCCGTGCATTCCAGACAGGGGAACTTGGTGCGATCGCCAGAAGTCTTCGGTCTTTTTGCCATCCACTTGCTTCGGTCCGGTCCATCCTTTGGGAGAGCGTAAGACAATCATGGGCCACATAGGACGTTTGGCCACCCCACTGCTACGAGCTTCGCTTTGGATCTGTTTAATCTCTGCGATCGCCGTTTCTAGGGTTGCTGCCATAGTTTGGTGCATGAGATCGGGGTCTGATCCTTCTACAAAATAAGGCTTATAACCGTATCCTTTGAAGAGATATTCTAATTCTTCGTGAGAGATACGGGCTAAGATAGTGGGATTGGCAATTTTATAACCATTGAGGTGTAAAACAGGTAAAACTGCCCCGTCTCGGATGGGGTTAATAAATTTGTTAGAATGCCATGCAGTGGCCAAAGGTCCGGTTTCTGCTTCTCCGTCCCCTACCACAGCAACGGTGATGAGGTCAGGGTTATCCAACACCGATCCGTAGGCATGGGATAAACTATAACCTAATTCCCCTCCTTCATGGATAGATCCAGGGGTTTCTGGGGTGCAATGACTACCGATCCCACCGGGGAAAGAAAATTGTTTGAAAAAGGCTTTCATTCCTTCTTCATCTTCACTTTTTTCGGGGTAAACTTCGGAGTAGGTTCCTTCTAAATAAACCGGGCCTAAAATACCGGGCGCACCATGACCGGGACCTGCCATATAAACAACATCTAGGTCATATTTTTTGATGAGGCGATTAAGATGAATGTAGATAAAACTTAAGCCAGGACTTGATCCCCAGTGACCTAATAAACGGTTTTTAACATGGTCTTCAGTTAAGGTTTCTTTGAGTAAAGGATTATCTTTTAGATAAATCATCCCAACGGCTAAATAGTTACAAGCACGCCAGTAAGCATGAATTTTTCTCAATTCTTCGGGAGATAAGGGATTTTCTTCCACTTGTTGTTTATCGGGTGTCGCAACCATTAATTATAACTCCAATGATGTCTTATTTTCAGATATTAACAGGGTAAACTATTTACATTTTTCCTGTTGATGAAGTCAGTATGAGGACTCATGGCTTAATATAATACTTTATTGTAATTAAATCAATGTTAATTTAGTATTTTTTTAATATTTTGGTTGTTTGTTTTTTTACTTAACCTCTTTTTAATCTTAACCCTCTGTCTCAGTTACAATTCATTCTTGATTTTTAATTCTAAATTCGCGCATTCTAAATTTTTAACTGTTCTCTAAATTTTTTCATAGCTAAACGAGGATGAGGATGATTAATAAATTGACAGAGTAAATTAAGATTTAGATTAGGTAAAAGTTGACTTTTTTTTGAGAGAATATTGTTCATTTTCGAGACAATAAAGATCAAGTTTATCATTTTGCCATAACCAAACTTCTTTAATCTCTAAACGACGATAAACTTCTAGTATTTTAATGTTTCCACTGGTAACAATAACTTCAAGAGCGAGATCAGGAAATTCTTTTTATGTTGGCAAACAATAACACTTATCGGGTTCTTTTCCTGCTTCTCCTTTTCTAACTCGTAAGGTAGTAGAACCTAATCCCCAAAAATCAATTTCTGCAACTTCTAAATAAACTTCTAATCATCGACCAATATTTTCTGTGCTAACTTCATGACGACGACTGGGTGACATGATTTCTAATACTCCTTCTAAATAAATAGTTCGATAAGCAGCACTATCTCCCAATGAGTCTAAAAATTGTTCATATTTTTCCCAAGAAACACCCGTTACAATTAAACGTTGTTCACTGTCATGATCAGATGTTTTAAAATTAGCGAGTTGAGGTAAAGAAATTAAAGACATAATTAATTTTAAATTAGTAACATAGAAGAATATCTAATAATAGCCCCCAGATAATAAAATCTTACCTGATGGTAGTAAACTGTTTCATTTAATGAGCGTGTATTAGTGTTAATGGAGTGCAAGCATCTTGCTTGCTATTTTTGCAGCGAGTAAGCAAGATGCTCACATTCCTATTGCCTCATTTTAGCTGAAACAGTCCAGTAGGTTGGGTTACGTGCAGGGTTAATGTTGATGAAAACATCATAAGTTTTTATCTGCACCGTAACCCACCATGTCAAATCTTATTACGTAATTTTGCCCAGAAAAGCGCGTCCTCAGTATATTTGCGGATGTTAAGAAACAGAAAATTCTTAAGTTATACATGAAGTTATACATTTGCGCTAACACGAACGTTTACATCGGGTTTTTAGAATAGATGGGATAGGGAAAATACGTAAGTGAAATCCTCATCCTAGTTAATCTCAATTTGAAAAGGGGTTAACGGCTTACATAGAATAACGGAGTAAATCATGAGAAAAATTGTTTCTACCTTAATTGGGAGTTCTGTCGCAGCAGGATTCTTATCTCTTTCTGCCACTGCTGGTTCTGCTGCTACTGTTGGTGGAATGTGTATGTATACTGATATGTCTGGTTTCACTTCATGTACAGGAGCTTTTAGTGGAAATGATGCCCAAGGAGGAGGTGCAGTTGGCGAAGCTCAACTTAATCTAGATTATCCTGATTATGATTGGATGTTTGTTGATGATGTTGACGCTGGTTCCAGTGGAACAGGAATCTTTGATGTAGGAACAGGAAACAGTGGCACATTAGTTGTTGATAGTTCTGTCGTCGGTGGTACTCCTTTTTCTATAGCGCTCAAAAGTAGCACATATTACAGTCTGTACTTTTTTGATGATTTAGGTAGTCTAACTACCAATAATGATGGGAATTATGTGATAGAGTGGAGCACCCTCGGTGTGGCAATAAATGATAATAATGGGAAGGCAAAAGACCTTTCTCATGCTTCCTTGTACACGACTCCTGTTCCTGAACCTCTCACCATCTTAGGTGCAGGTGCTGCTATCAGTTTCGGAACTGCTTTCAAACGTAAGTTAGGTCAAGCTAAAAAGAACGATAAAAAAGGATAAATTCTCATATATCAGAGCAAACCTTTGATTGGTGCAGGTGAAATATTACCTGCATTTTTTTGTCTTTTTAATGGTCATTGCGAGTTTTTCGGAATCTCTTTAACATCCTAACCATAATGCGTAGTGCTATAGAACCTGAATTGTTTGTGTTAAAATGAGTCAAGATAAAGATGCAAAATAATAAACGTGCAATAACCTAAATTAATTATGGACAATATCACCATAAAAGTTGATCCTGAAATTGCTAAAGCGTATCGAGATGCTGATGCAGAAAAAAAGCAAAAAATACAAATATTTTTAAATATAATGCTGAAAAAAGCAGTGATTCAAAAACCACTCTTAGAGGTTATGGAAGACGCAAGTCAACAAGCAGTTGCTAACGGGATAACTCCAGAGATTTTAGCATCAATTCTTAACGATGAAAACTAAACGTATTGTTGTTGATACTAACGTTATCGTCAGTGCTTTAATTTTTTCTAACTCTACTACGATGCAAGCTTTCAAACTAGCAAAAATTCAAGGATTAATACTCATTTCTTCTGACATTTTATCCGAGTGAATTGATGTCTTAAGTCGTAAAAAATTTGACCGCTACTTATCTCAAGAAATTCGTGAAGATTTTTTAGCTAGTTTGTGGACAGAATCAGAAATAATAACGGTTACTGATGAGATCAATATTTGTCGAGATCGCAAAGATAATAAATTTTTAGAGTTAGCAATTTCAGGAAAAGCCACTCATATCATAACAGGAGATAAAGACCTATTGGAACTTCATCCTTTTAGAAATATATTGATTTTTACACCTAGTCAGTTTTTGACATACTCCCCCACTATAATCTGTGATTTAGTGGGGGATTCTTTCCGTATCACTACTAGAAATTCCTTGTTCAATGAGACGGCTTAAATTCTCAACGTTGCCATTAAGAACCCAGAGGTCGGACTCTCCCAAGGCTATGGAGTCGGTTTGCGTAT